>MGMW01000075.1 GCA_001795035.1 Chloroflexi bacterium RBG_13_53_26 | reverse complement strand
CTCAGCTTCTGTCGCCTGGGCATGCCTCCACATATTCCTCAATGCTTCCTGCGCAATGCGGAATAGCGTCAGCTCGACATCTGCAGGCAACCGCCGCCCTGTACCGAGCACCCCGACCTTCACGGCTACGCCCGAATATCTCGCCACGTCATTGGCCAGCCACTCCAGCCCCGCCAGCAGGCCGAGACGGTCCAGCGTGGAGGGTCTCAGATCCTGGGTCAAACGCCTTACCCCATCCATGATGCTGGTGGTCTGCTGTCGCAGACTTTCCAACAGAAGCCTCTTGTCTTCGGGCATACCCTTACCACCAGACGCAGCATCCTCTAGCTGGCGTGAAAGGACCACCAAAGACTGTATGGTGTCATCGTGAAGCTCTCGGGCAATGCGTTTTCTCTCTTCTTCCTGAGCCTTGGTTACCTGGCTCAAGTAGAGCCGCAGGTTCTCCCTCAGCCGCATTTCCTCTGTCACATCCCTGGCGATATTGTGAAAACCTGCTGGCTTCCCGTCTTCCAAAACTACGCTGGTAGTCACTTTCAGAATCGCCTCTGTTCCATCTCTACGTATCATCCGCTGTTCATAGGGTTGCTCCACAGGTTCGTTCGCCAACAGTCTCCGCTTCACTTCCCTGGCAACACCTAGCCCCTCTTCCGAAAGGAAATCCTTCACATCCATTCCCAGCAGCTCTTCTACACTATATCCGGTAACCTTCTCAGACGCTTTGTTGGCCACCACATATCTGCCTTCGAGGTCATGGCCCCAGATAGCATCGTTAGCGTTCTCAAAAAGGCCTCGATAGTTTCTCTCAGAAACACCCAGCTTCTGCATCGCCAGACGTTCCTTTTCATAGAGTCGCGCATTGTCAATGGCAACTCCAACCTGGTTGGCAATGGCAGTCAACAGTTCCACATCGTCCTTAAGAAACTGCCTCCGGCTGCGCGTAGCTACGTAGAGAGTACCTACGACCATCCCCTTTGCTCTCATCGGCACAACAAGGTGCGACCTTATCCCCTCCTCCTTCACCGCTTGCCTGGCTAGGTCAAAGTGCTGAAAAGCATCCTCCACAAGCACCAGTTCACCGGGCTCTGACACGCCGCTACGAAAACCTTGCCCGATCTTCATTGCGGAAACAGCTTGGACAAATTCCTTCGACGCTCCATGATGAGCGGAGACCACCAGTTCACCAGCCTCTTCGTTAAGAAGCGCTATCATGGCAACATCAACCCCCATTACGTCGACAACATTCCTCACCGCGCCATCCAACACGTCCTGAAGCTGCAGCGACTGCGAGAGTATGGCAGCCGTCTGGTTCAAGGCAGCCAACCTTCTCTCATTTTCCTGTATTACCTGGAGCTGCAATTGAAGTCTCTTCTCCGCCATTTCGAGCTGAGTACGCCGTGTGCGTTCCTCCCTTAGGGATTTGAATGACAGAGCCACCACATTACCCAGGACGAACACAGCGATGCTCTCAAAAACAGCATCGGTAGGCTGATCTGAGACAAAGATGGCCCGCGGCAACATGCAGGCAAGAGCAGCCAAGGAGGTAGCCAGTATCCCCCTCTGTCCGAACAGGAACCCGGCCCAGATTATCGGAGCCAGGTAGAGGATTCGCTCAAAAGCATGACGCCTGAGACCTACATCCTCGAATACTTCGGAAAGAAACTGGGGATAGCCTATCGTCTCACGATAGTGTGGAATGGTGATAAGCGCCAGTAGAATCAGTATCAGCCAGAATCCAGGTCTTTTGACTACGCTCACTAAACGCGTTCTCAACAGTACCTTACCCCTCTATTCCACACCTCTGCCCACCCCAGGAAGGACATCCCTCAAGGTATATCTTCCAGCGTGACCCAGCCTTCCTTCAACGCCCGTACCACAGCCTCTGTCCGAGAACTGACCTGTAGCTTGTTGAATATGTGCCCCAGGTGCCCCTGCACCGTCCGTATGCTTAAACATAGCTCCTTGGCTATGTCAGCATTGCTTAACCCCCCCGTAGCTAACCTCAGTATCTCCTTCTCCCGCTCACTTAATACCTCCACAGACCTCCCCGAAGGCACCTTCCCACTGCCACCTACAAAACGGTTCAGCACCTTCTTAGCTACTGAAGGATGCAGCACCGACTCCCCACCATATACCGCTCGCACTGCATCGACCAGCTCACGACTACGGATACTCTTCAGTAAGTACCCCGCAGCACCAGCCTCTAACAGACTGAACACAAATTGGTCATCATCATACGCCGACAGGATCAGCACCGTCACCGACGGACACCTCTCCTTGATTTGCTTCGTCGCCTCTATCCCGTCAAGCCTAGGCATCGATATGTCCACTATGGCTACGTCAGGCCTTAACCGCTCAGCTAGCTCTATGGCCTCTTCGCCATCCACAGCTTCACCAACTACCTCTATGTCCGCCTCCTGCTCCAGCATCCTCCTCGTCCCTTCCCTCACCACCGCATGATCATCAGCTATAAGCACTCTTATCTTGCCCATATCACCCCCTCGTAAACCACGTCCATTATAGCACCACGGGCAACGCAAATCTCCCCAAACCGGGGATGGAGACAGTCGCCATGTCAAATTCTTTGACACCTGCGTTCAATGCAGCGTACAATCTACACAGGAAACCTGCTCAGGAGGCCACATGGATTTCAGCTTCAGCGAAGAGGATAGGAAGTTTCACCAGGAGGTCCTTGAGTTCATAAAGAAAGAACTCCCCAAGAACTGGACCGGAACGGGCCTTCTTCAGGAGGCCAAGGACGGTGAGGAGTGGGAATTTGCCCGCGGCATGCTCCGTAAAGTAGGGGATAAGGGATGGCATTCCCTCTCCTGGCCCAAGGAGTATGGAGGGCAAGACTCCGCTACCAAGCAGTTCATTCTCAGCGACGAGATGTACTACCATGAACTTCCTGGAGTAGACATCCAGGGCGCTCTCATGTGCGCACCCACCCTCATACAGTATGGCAGTGAGCCCCAGAAAAAAAACTTCCTCCCCAAGATCGCCCGCGGAGAACAGGTCTGGTGTCAGGGTTTCAGCGAGCCTGGTGCCGGCTCTGACCTGGCCGCAGTATCAACTCGGGCTGTGGACAAAGGGGATCATTTCATCGTCGACGGACAGAAGGTTTGGAGCACCGGCGCTATGCACGCCGACTGGACCTTCATCCTGGCAAGGACAGATCCTGAAGCCCCTAAACACAAGGGCATAAGTTTCTTGCTCGTTGACCTGAAAAGTCCTGGCGTCGAAGTGCGTTTCCTGCCCAATATCGTCGGCACCTATTGCGAGATATTCTTCGATAACTTGGTCGTGCCCAGGGAAAACCTGGTGGGGAAGCAGAACGATGGTTGGCGAGTAACGGGGGCAGTATTGGGCTACGAAAGATCTGGCATTCACCGGATCGCCGCTGCCCGACGCAATCTAACCCGTCTCATAGAATTCGCCAAGGAAACTGAGCGCAATGGCAAGCCATTGTTTGCAGACCCGGTGATCCGCAACCGCCTGGCACAATTGTACGTCGAAGCTGAGGCCGCCAGGATCCTTGCACACCGCATCGTCTGGATGCAGGGCGCTGGCAAAGCCGTAGACCACGAGGCATCGATGTCGAGGGTCTTCGGCGCCGAGTTCCAGCAACGTGTGGCTCAAGCTGGCTTGCAGATCACTGGGGCTTTCGGGCAACTCGACGAGGGCTGCAAATGGGCTCCTCTCTCAGGGTTCTTCCAGCGCCAGTATTTCTATGCAGCCGCTGCTACAGTAGGAGCTGGAACCGCCGAGATCCAGAGAAACATAATCGCTCTCAGAGGACTCGGGCTGCCCAGAGGCTAAGCAGGCACTTAGTCAAAGATGCCTTCATTCAGCAACCGGATGAATTCTTCGTCATTCATGCCCAGAATGCGTTTGCACACATATTCATTGTGCTGGCCCAGACAGGGGGCCGCCATCCTTGGCTCGCCGGGTGTCTTCGACAGCCTGAAAGGCGGCAAGAGATAGCGATGATGGCCTATCTCCGGATGAACCAGTTCCTTGTAGAAACCCCTGGCGTTGAGATGAACGTTTTCACCCAGATCGCGGCCATTGAGCACAGCGCCCGCAGCAACCCCAGCCTCCTGCATTAAACTCATCACCTCTTCGTCAGAACGGTTGCTCGTCCACTCTTCTATCAATCCATCCAGTTGCTCGCAATTCTCAACCCGAGCCAACCCGGTGGCGAATCTCGGATCCTCAGCCAGGATGGGCTTCTCAATCACTCCACAAAGACTTCGCCACTCCCCTTCTGTGAACACCGCAATGGCACACCATCTTTCATGGCCACAGCATCTGTAGACCCCATAAGGAGCAACACCTCTGCACCTGTTGCCCGCTCGATTTGGCTGTCGACCATGTACAAACCAGTCCATGATAACCGGCGTCAGGAAATGGATACCTGCTTCATATTGAGATATCTCGATATATTGCCCCCTGCCAGTCCTGCGTCGGTAATCAAGAGCTGCCATGATGGCACAAACAGCAAAATAGGGGGTAATGAAATCGGTATAGGCGCCGGGTGGCGAGCTGGGCTCACGATCAGGTCAGCCCGTAACATTGCCAAACCCGATCAGATCCGTCAACTGAGAACCAAGACCGGGGTGCCTGGCCCAGGGCCCTGTATGCCCGAACATCGGCAGGCTCACCATTATGATATCGGCCCTTGCTTTCTTCAAATCCTCATAGCCCAGGCCAAGCCTCTCCATTGTCCCCGAGCTGAAGTTCTCCACCACGACATCTGCCCATGCCACGATCTTCTTGGCCATATCCACTCCATTAGGCTGCTTGAGGTTGAGACTCAGTCCATACTTGCTGCTGTTGTAGCGAGCGAAGGCTGCCGAGCGATTGATCCCCGGCACATTGTCCCTCATTGGAATGGTGCTTCTCATATTGTCAGGACTGGTACCTGACTCAATGTGAACCACTTCAGCTCCGCAGTCGCCAAGGAATTTGGCTGTCAGCGGACCTGATATGAACCACGAAAAGTCAGCAACCTTCAGTCCCCCTAACGCCTGCAAACAGTCACCCCCTTCATATCACCCCGGCCTGCCTTAGGACAACAAGCTCCTCTTTGGACAACCCTATCTCGCCGTATATCTCTTCATTGTGTTCCCCGATAAGAGGCGCTCTTCGCCTTAGGCTGCACTTGGCCTCCGACGATCTGATGCAAAGCCCGGGATAGGTAATACTACAATTGAGCTCATCATGTCTCAGGTCCACCCAGTAATCCCTCTCCGCAAGCTGGGTACTTCTGACTACCTCCCCAGGGGAAGAGACAGGATAGATGCAGCAGCGTCTGGCTATCCCGCCCTGCCAGAGCTCCTCCTTTGTATGCCCCATGAAGAACCGACCGACAGGTTCGGAGATTCTGTCTACTATGTCCGCGGGCACTGCTGAATAATCGAAGGTCGCCCAATCTATTTCTGTAAGAAAATCCGGTGCCATCCCCTCTTCCGCCATCCAGGCTACCAATGGCGTCATGAAATTTCGGGCAAGCCTGCCCCCATAGAGATCAAAACTTATGTAGCCATCCACACACTGCCATATACGTCTCATTCGAGCCCCGGTTGTTGGCCTGACCCGCACTGCCCCGTGTCGCTCCTCAAGAAGCTGATTCATCTCCCAGAAGATGTAGGAATCTGGTGGTATCCAGGCACAGGCTTCATGTATTGAAACATCGACCCACTGTCCTTCTCCGGTCAGTTGTCTATAGCAATGAGCAAGCATCGCTCCTGAAGCGGCTGACATACCCGCGTGGAGATATGCCTGCGAGAAACCGATGCGAACTGGGGGTCTATCGGACTCACCGGTCAGGTACATGTAGCCACCCAGAGCCATACTCACGATATCCACGGTCTTATGATCACGATAAGGACCGCTTTGCCCAAACGGAGTAATCGAGGCCAGAATGATCCCAGGATTGATTTGGCTCAGCACCGAATAGTCCAGACCAAGGTTCTTCAAATATCCAGGAGAAAAGGATTCGATGACGAAATCAGCAGTTTTTACCAGTCTCTTGAAGATTTTCTGCCCGTCGGTCGTTTCTATGTTCAGGGTAATACCTCGTTTGTTGGCATTGTAGGCAAACCAATAGAGGCTTTCCTCGGCACGAGGAATGTCATGGTAGAAAGGGCCTATGTTCCTGGCAGGATCACCACCGGGCGGTTCAATCTTTACTACATCCGCGCCCAGATCAGCCAATGCCTTGCCGCATATGAAACCCTTCTCATCGCTCAGATCGAGCGCCCTGTAGACACCAAACATGCTTTCTTGCCTCGGATTTCGATCGCCTATCATACCCGTACCCGCTAAGCCTAATGTTTTATCACCATCCCTACAGCATTTCAAATCAGGCGAACTGTATACTGTATAATGACGAACCAACCTCCAGATGATAAACTAGTCGTCGGAGTGCAGACATGGAAGCTATAACATGGCTCGATGACAGGATCGAAATCATTGATCAGACCAGACTCCCCTGGGAGGAGGTCTATCTTCAGCTTTCCACTTATGAAGAGGCAGCCCAGGCAATTAAGGAGATGAGAGTCCGCGGGGCACCTCTGATTGGGCTAGTTGCTGCCTATGGGATTGCCTTGGGAGCACAATCCATCAAGACAAAGAGCAAAGAGCATTTCCTCGCCGAGCTACGACGCATGGCCGAAGTATTGGCCTCTACCAGGCCCACCGCAGTCAATCTCTTTCAGGCCATCAAACGAATGATAGCGGCAACTCAGACAGGGGAGGATATCACCGGGACTAAGGCTACACTGATCGCTGAAGCAAAAGCCATCCACGATGACGAAAGACAAGCGACCAGACTCATCTCACAGTTTGGTGCCGAGCTCATAGGTAATGGTTTCACTATCCTGACCCACTGCAATGCAGGACCTCTAGCTACCGGAGGGGATGGCACAGCCCTCGGAGCGATCATGGCAGCCAAGGAGCAGAATAAAGGAATCAATATTATTGCTACTGAAACCCGCCCTCTCTTTCAGGGAGCACGCCTCACGGTATGGGAGCTTATGCGCAAGGATATTCCCGTTACTCTCATCACTGACTCTATGGCAGGGCACTTCATCAGCAAAGGAGATGTAAACTGTGTCATGGTAGGCGCTGATAGGATTGCTGCTAATGGGGACGTGGCCAACAAAATCGGCACCTATACCCTGGCAGTTCTGGCCAGGGAGAATGGCATCCCTTTCTATGTCGCTGCCCCTATTACTACCATAGACCTGTCATTATCCTCCGGTGACAGGATCCCTATCGAGTATAGAAGCCCAGAGGAGGTCACTCATGTTCAGGGTGTGCCAGTGGCCCCCCAAGGAGTACAGGTAGCTAATCCTGCCTTTGATGTGACCCCCCATCGTTATGTTTCAGCAATAATAACCGAGAAGGGTGCAATCAAGGAGCCTTACCAGATGACTCTTTCGAAACTCCTCGATGAATAGGCAGGCAATTTCACCAGCACAAGGAGGCGCTAGTGGTTGAAGCTAAGATCGGTGTTATAGGAGGCAGTGGCCTCTACCAGATAGAAGGGTTAAGCGACGTCGAAGAAGTCGCCTTGAATACCCCCTTTGGTGAGCCGAGCGATGTTATCACCCTAGGTACTCTGCAAAGCGTCAGGGTAGCCTTTCTCCCTAGACACGGCAGAGGGCATCACATCAGCCCGGCTGAGCTCCCAGCTAGAGCCAATATCTACGCCCTGAAATCCCTAGGCGTCGAACATATCATCTCTATCAGTGCCGTGGGAAGCTTGAAGGAGGATATCCATCCCCTGGATATGGTAGTACCCGACCAGCTCATTGATCGAACTGGGAGCAGGCCGAATACCTTCTTCGGACAGGGCCTGGTAGCCCATATTGGCTTCGCCGATCCATTCTGCCCTACCCTGAGTCGCCTACTATATGAAACGGCTCGGAAAACAAGGGCAAACGTGCACCAGGGAGGCACCTGCGTTGTCATAGAGGGTCCATCGTTCTCCACCAGAGCAGAATCCTTCCTGTACCGCTCTTGGGGCGCTAGCGTTGTCGGCATGACCGCGCTTCCTGAGGCCAGACTGGCCCGAGAAGCCGAGATCTGCTACGCTACCCTTGCTTTTGTCACCGACTACGACTGCTGGCATCAAAGCCAGGAGTCGGTCACAGTAGAGATGGTCATAGCCAATCTGCAACGAAGCGTAGAGATAGCCAAGAACACTGTGAAGACGGCTGTAAGCCAAATCCCCAAGAGGCGAGAGTGTCAATGCGCCACTGCTCTGAAGGATGCTATCATTACTTCGCCAGAACACGTCCCTGCTTACCTGAAGAAGGATCTAGCCCTCCTCATCGGGAAATATGTAAAATAGAAGAGATAGACGATGGATAAAATATTTGAGTTCGGCTGCTTGCCCACCGTCATCGGTAGTATGCCGCATACCGATCCACAGGAGGCGTGTCGTTTGCTTCTGCGCTATCTCACTGCTATTCCTGCATGGCCACAACTGCCGAATCGCTCTGCCAAAGAGAATATGTATGCCCAGTTCAGCCAGGGGTTTCCCGGTATAGTCATCGATGACGCGCGCATTTGCGTTGACAGATCCCGGGATCTGGATCCGGGTCTGGAACAGCTATACGTCGCTTATGCCAACAATGCCTACAGTGAATATGTGACCAGCGCAGACTATGCGGCAGGGCTTCACGCTCTCCTGTCCCTGGACATCACACCACCCATCGCCGTCAAAGGACAGGTAACCGGCCCCATAAGCTGGGGGCTCTCCATCACCGACGGGACCCACTATACCGTCTATGATGACACCCTAGCTGAAGCCATGGCAAGGCATCTGCGGCTCAAAGCCTCCTGGCAGGAAAGTACCCTGAGGCAAATCTCACCCAATACCATTATCTTCGTCGACGAGCCCTACTTAACGTCCCTGGGCTCTGCCTTTGTCTCTCTGCCATCAGAGAAGGTGGTCGCTCTCCTGAAAGAAACACTTGAAGGCATAACTGGTCTCAGGGGTATCCACTGTTGCGGCAACACAGATTGGTCTCTGCTGCTCAACCTCCCTATACACGTTTTGAGCTTCGACGCCTACAACTACGCCAACAGCCTTAGTACATATCCAGACCAGGTACAATCCTTCTTGAAACGGGGAGGTGCTATCGCCTGGGGTATTGTCCCTAACGATGAAGAAGCGTTAGCCAAGGAGAGTGTCGCCAGCCTGAACGACCGCCTTGAAGAGGCAATGTATCCTTTTGCCCGAGAAAGCAACCGTTTTCGGCAACTCGTGGAACAGGGCCTGATCACTCCTTCATGCGGACTGGCCACCCTCTCTCCTGAGGCAGCCGAGCAGAGTCTGGATTACCTGGTACAGCTCTCCCGCAGGATACGGAAACGCTATCTAACATAGGACCTATCATCGTTCCATTTCCCAATTCGTAAACGCTTCTGTCAAGCGCTCAAGGTGGATCTATGCGACTTGCAAACGCTTCATCCCAACCTTAATATAATGCACATCATCACCGATACCCGGAAGGGTCGGCCTGAGTATTGGTACATCATCGGTATTGAAAAGAGATAGATTGAGCATAGACCTTCATACCTACTCTGGAAGTGGCTCGGACAGCCGCCTGCCCACAGAGAAAGTCCCCAAAGAAACGGACACCATAAAGACTGGCCTCACATTCCCAACCGCGTACCACTCTCTACAAAGCCAGTCAAGGACTATTGCCCCAGCCAACCATATCTTATCACCTGCACTGCCAGACCTGCCCTATTGGGTTGCACACCAGTTCAATTGAAGGGGGAGAATTGTATGAAAAGAAACCCGGTCGTTCATGGTGATGTTAAGGACCCCTCTCTCGCCCCACAAGGCGAGTTGCGCATTGAATGGGCATCTCGCGAGATGCCGGTATTGCAGCTGCTGAGAAAGAGATTCGCCAGGAAGAAACCTCTCCAAGGAGCCAGGATCTCCGCTTGTCTGCACATTACCACAGAGACCGCCAACCTGGCTCTGACCCTCAAGGCTGGGGGGGCTGACCTCGTGCTATGTGCCTCAAATCCACTCAGCACCCAGGATGACGTAGCTGCTGCCATGCTGGAACATGGGATACCCGTCTACGCCATCAAAGGAGAGGATGGTGATACCTACTACAAGCATATTCGTGCTGCTCTGGCACATAAGCCCCAGATAACTATCGATGACGGTGCCGATTTAGTCACTGGCCTGCACAAGACAAAGGGTGCTATAACCGCTGATGTAATTGGAGGCATGGAGGAAACCACCACAGGCATCATCAGGCTGCGTAGCATGGCAAAGAATGGCAAGCTGAAGTATCCCATTATTGCCGTAAATGATGCCGAAACCAAGCATTTCTTTGACAATCGCTATGGCACAGGTCAGAGTACGATTGATGGTATAACCAGGGCCACCAATATTCTTTGGGCCGGAAAGAAGGTTGTGGTATGTGGGTATGGTTGGTGTGGACGAGGCATAGCCATGCGAGCACGAGGCATGGGAGCGCAGGTAATAATAACTGAGATCAACCCCGTGCACGCCCTGGAAGCCGTCATGGATGGCTATCAGATAATGCCACTCCTGAAGGCAGCCAGAATTGGTGATGTTTTCATTACTATTACTGGTGGATTGAGTATCATTGATAAGCCCCACCTGCAGTCCATGAAAGACGGTGCTATTCTAGCCAACAGTGGTCATTTCAACGTAGAAATAAATATCCCTGCTTTGGAAAGCATGACAGTCAAGAAAAGAGACATTCGTCCTTTTGTCGAGGAGTATAATCTAAGAGATGGAAGACGACTCTATCTCTTGGCTGACGGAAGGCTGATTAATCTAGCCGCAGCCGAAGGGCATCCGGCCAGTGTGATGGACATGAGTTTCGCAAACCAGGCCCTGTGTGCCGAATACATATTCCGCCAGAAAAAAAACGTCTCGCCCGCAGTCTACCCCGTACCAAAAGCGATTGATCAAGAGGTGGGCCGACTGAAATTGCGCTCAATGGGCATCAATATTGACAAGTTAACTCGTGAACAGGCACAATACCTGGAGAGTTGGGAACTGGGCACCTAATTCAATCTACTGACTGGAGGAGAGGCAAAATGACTCTGAACTTCATGAAATCCCCCTCGTATATGCTGAGCTCGGAATCCGTGACCGAGGGGCATCCCGATAAGGTTTGCGATCTTATTTCAGACGCTGTCCTTGATGCTATTCTGGCCAAAGACCCAATGGCCAGAGTGGCCTGCGAGACCATGGCTACCACCGGCTTAGTCATCGTGACGGGAGAGATTACGACCGGCTGTTATGTTGAGATACCGCAGATCGTCAGGGATACGGTGTGGGAGATAGGATACACCCGTGCTAAATATGGATTTGATGGTGAAACCTGCGGTGTGATTACCTCCATCAAAGAGCAATCGCAGGACATCGCCATGGGTGTAAACCATGCACAAGAGTCAAGGCAAAAGACAAACAATTCAAATGAGGTAGATAGCTTGGGTGCCGGAGACCAAGGGATGATGATAGGCTTCGCTTGCGATGAAACCTCTGAACTAATGCCTCTAACTATTTCGCTGGCTCATAAGCTCTGCAAACGTCTAGCCGAGGTAAGAAAGGATGGAACGCTGCCCTATCTACGCCCTGATGGAAAGTCACAGGTAACCGTTGAGTATAGCCATGGCGTCCCTAAACGAGTGGACTCAGTGGTTATCGCTGCCCAGCACAGCGAGACTGTAAGCAACGATATCATCCATCGTGATATACATGAGATGGTGATCAAGAATGTGATACCTAGCCATCTTATGGACAAGAGAACCAAATACCATATCAATGCCACCGGACGCTTCGTAGTCGGTGGCCCAATGGGAGACGCCGGCCTCACAGGCCGCAAAATACTGGTAGATACCTATGGAGGTATCGCCAGACATGGTGGAGGCGCCTTTTCAGGGAAAGACCCCACCAAAGTAGATCGCTCCGCTGCCTATTTTGCCCGCTATGTTGCCAAGAATGCTGTCGCTGCAGGTCTTGCCAAACGCCTTGAAATTCAAGTCTCCTATGCCATCGGAATCGCCCATCCTCTGTCAATCTCCATCGAAACCTTCGGGACTGCCAAGGTAGATGAAGAGGTCATTCTGAGCCTCATAAAGAAGCACTTCGATTTTCGGCCAGGAGCTATCATCGAATCACTCGGGCTCCGCCGCCCGATCTATAAGCAGACTGCTGCCTATGGTCACTTCGGGCGGGATGACCTCGAACTTCCCTGGGAAAAAACAGACAGAGTAGCACTGCTTCAGGCCGACGTAGAGTTGGCCAAGGCAAGTGGCTCGCTTCAGAGATAATCCTAGCCCAATCGCAATAAGACGACATGCAACCGGCAATCAAGTTCGGTACTGACGGCTGGCGTGGAATCATTGCCGATGATTTCACTTTCAGCAATGTCAGATATTGTGCACAAAGTGTCGCCGACCATCTTTGTGATAGAGGGCTAGCCTCTCAAGGTCTGGTCATAGGCTATGATACTCGTTTTGCCTCCGAGGATTTTGCTGCAGTAGCCGCTGAGGTAATAGCCGCCAACAATATCAGGGTGTACCTTTGTACACAGGCTACCCCCACACCAGTTGTGAGCTACGCAACAATAAACCAGAAAGCTGCTGGGGCAATCATTATTACCGCCAGTCACAACCCGGCTCAGTGGAATGGTTTCAAGATAAAGACTGCAGACGGTGCCAGTGCGCCAACTGATGTTGAAGCCGATATAGAATCACGCTTACCCCAGATCATCACCCAAGACAGAGTAAAGGTTCTATCTCTAAGAGATGGCCTCGATAAGGGACTCATCGAGTATCTTAATCCGGTGCCAGTCTACGATAAGCACATAGCCCAGTTAGTCGACCTGGGCAATCTACGCCGAGCCGGTTTGAACATAGTGGTAGATTCTATGTTTGGGGCAGGAACTGGCTACTTCAAGAAGCTTCTTAAAGGCAGCAGAACCGAAGTGACTGAGATCAATGGAGAACGAAATCCTATCTTTCCAGGAATTCAGCCTGAACCAATCGCTCGCCACCTATCAAAGCTTGCCACTCTGGTCGGGACAAGCAAATCAGATGTCGGACTCGCTACAGACGGTGATGCCGACCGTATTGGCGTTGTAGATGAGATGGGCAATCCGCTAACACCTTTGCAGATATTTGCCCTACTTGCCCTTTACCTGCTGGAGGTACGCGGAGAGCGCGGCCCTATCGTCAAGACGCTCACCACAAGCAGCATGCTGTACAAGCTGGGGGATATCTACAATGTGCCAGTCTACGAAACGCGAGTAGGCTTCAAATATGTAGCGCCGAAGATGATCACCGACAATGCTCTTATTGGCGGTGAAGAAAGCAGCGGTTTTGGCTTCAGGGGTCATTTACCTGAGCGCGATGGTATCCTCGCTGGCCTATACTTCCTCGACCTTATGCACAAGCTCAAGAGAACTCCTTCGCAACTCATCGACTATCTCTACAGCAAAGTCGGGCCGCATCATTATCAGCGTGTCGATCTTGAGTTTCCTCCCACTGACCGTGAGAGGATCATTGGCCGCCTAGCCAACAGAACGCCATCCCGGATCGCAGATACCGAGGTCCTTAAGATCAATACCATCGATGGCTTCCACTTCTCCTTAGCAGATGGCTCTTGGTTACTCATCCGTCTCTCTGGCACAGAACCCATTCTTCGCATATATGCTGAAGCCAGCAGTCTGGAAAGGGCGAAGACGCTAGTTGCCCAGGGTAGAGATATTCTAGGGGTCTAGATAGTGAGCAAACTGGATAAACTTCCTGTCTACCAGCGACTAGACCCTTCAGGAATGCTTCAACACCTTCACCAGTTTCCAGAACAGTGCGAGAGAGCATGGAACAGTTCCTTGAAGCTTTCCCTGCCACAAGACTATGCCAAGGTTGGGAAAATCATCATATCAGGAATGGGAGGGTCCGCCATTGGAGGCGAGTTTATGCATCGCATCGCCACTCTGGAAAATAGGCTACCAGTTTGGATACATCGCGACTACGGATTGCCCCCCTTCGTTGACAAGGACACTCTTCTGATTTTCTCAAGCTACTCCGGCAACACTGAAGAGACTATTTCTTCCTTCACTGAATCTTTGAAAACTGAGGCCAAGAAACTGGTTCTCACCGCCGGCGGGATACTAAGAGAACTGGCCGAAAGGGAAGGATTTCCGATCCTCCCAATAGACTACAGAGCGCCACCGCGAGTTGCCTTCCCCTACGGCTTTGTCTCGTTGCTTGGTGTTTTCAATATCCTTGGCCTGATTCGGGACAAATCAGACAACATGAAGGAAGTGTTACAGGTCCTGAAAACGGTCTCGAACAACATCAATGAAACAGTACCGCTTGCTTCCAACCCAGCCAAGCAACTGGCAACCGAGCTACATAGTCATCTAGCAGTAGTCTACGGAGCAGGTTTGCTCTCAGAAGTTGCACAGCGCTGGAAAGCTCAGCTTAACGAAAACAGCAAAGTCTGGGCTTTCTACGAGATTCTGCCAGAGCTTGATCATAACGCCGTGGTAGGCTATCAGCTTCCTGCTGAGATTCGACGGGGAACCATGGTAGTCCTGCTGCACTCCTCATTGCTTCACCCCCGTGTTTCAATCCGCTACCGACTTACCGCCGAAATCCTTGCCAAGGAAGCAGTCAAACACCAGACAGTGGAAGCAACAGGCAAAAGTGCCCTAGCCCAAATGATAGGGTTGGTTCTCCTTGGAGATTACGTTAGCTTCTACCTGGCCATATTGAACGGGGTTGACCCAACACAAGTGGCTCCGATAGACTACTTGAAATCTCGCCTTGCCGAATTCTAGGTGGTCCTGACCTGCAACCCCTAAAGTCCTCCCGGGCCCATCTCCAATGTTGACAGGTTCAAGCCAACCCCGGATCAGATGACTACCTCTTAGTATACTGAGGTGCCTTACGAGCGCGTTTCAGTCCGTACTTCTTGCGCTCCTTTATTCTCGCATCCCTGGTGAGCAATCCATGCTGGCGCAAAACCGCCCTAAGCCCTTCATCAGATGCCACCAAGGCCCGGGCAATGCCAAGACGAAGAGCTCCGGCTTGTCCCATCACTCCCCCCCCCTGTACCTTAACTGTCGCATCCAATCTACTTAAAGTGCCAGTGACTTTCAACGGTTCAAGTGCTACGTTTTGTAGAGCAAGACTCGGGAAGAACTCCTGAAAGGACCTGCCGTTGACAACTACACTGCCACTCCCTGCCAGCAGTCTCACTCGGGCAATAGCCGTTTTCCTCTTGCCTGTTCCGTAGGAATACCTTGGTTCAGCCATTCTACCCCTCCCTCTCGGCCTTGATCTGAGCCTGATGCGGGTGAGCACCTTCAGGATAGACCTTAAGTCTTCTTGCCATGGCACGCCCTTGACGGTTATGAGGGAGCATTCCTTTTACTGCATGCTCAACTACACGAACAGGATGTGTCTCTATCATCTTAGCGAAGGTAGTGCTCCTCAATCCTCCAGGATACTGAGTATGCCGATAATAAATCTTCTGTTCTGATTTCTTGCCCGTCACACAGACCTTGGCTGCATTTATGACTATCACAAAATCGCCGTTATCGAGGTGTCTGGAATACATGGGCTTATTTTTCCCCTGCAGCAATCTAGCCACCTCGGTAGCTAGTCTGCCAAGAGTTTTCCCTGAAGCATCCATGACATGCCATCTATGCTCTATATCAGAACCCTTCATGCTATAGGTCATTATCTCTCCTCAATCTCCCCTTGTGCAGGGGGAAAGTCTACATACCTGACCCCCATCAGACATAGCCCTCGGGCGGGAGCAGCCGGGCCTACGATCCCTGCTTGGCCTGAGGAGGCCAGTTCACAGAAGCTTCCGCTTTTCATCTTGCCTAACCCAACTTTGATCAGGCCTCCCACGGTATTGCGTATTTGATGTGGCAGAAAAGAATCTGCTGACATATCGAACATCACCAAGTCTCTCTTCTTAGTTACTTCAGCACCGAATACTTGGCGAAGCGTCGGTCGGCCATCTACCACAAACGAGAAAGGAGCAAAATCATGCTCCCCGACAAGAACCTTGCAGGCTTCGTTCATAGCATCGATGTCCAAAGGCCAGCTAACAAATTCACAAAAATTCCTCCAAAGGGCAGACGCCGTCAATCTGTTCAAGATACAATACCGATACTCGCGACGTATCGCATCACGCCGGACATCGAAATCAATAGCCGCCTCATAGGCAACACTAGCCGATATATCCTTCGGTAGATAGAAATTCAAGGCCCTAACCCAAGTCCTGACAGACAGAGCCATCCTCGTCCTGAAACCAACGACCTGACCTCTGGCATGAACTCCGGCATCGGTCCGACTTGCCATAGAAACACGGGTTTCCTCGCCTGTGAGTCTATACAAGGCATGCTCCGTTTCCCCCTGAATGGTCGTAGCATTATCCTGATATTGGGAACCGTGATATCTGGTGCCATCATATTCCATAATCAACACAATTCTTCTGAGTGCCTCTGAATTCCGGATGTATTACTCCTCAATCCAACCCTATTTCACCAACTCAATTATTGCCATTGGGGCACCATCACCCGGCCGGGCTCCCAACTTAAGGACACGCGTGTATCCGCCACTGCGACTTGCATATCTTGGGGCAAGTTCGTCGAAAGCCTTGTCGATCAGTCTCTTGTCGCTTACCACAGTCAACGCCTGTCTGCGAGCGTGGAGGCTACCCACTTTCCCAAGAGTGATCACCCTATCCACCATACCCCTCACTTCCTTCGCCTTTGCCTCTGTAGTAACAATCCTCTCATGCTGCAACACTTCGCCAATCAAATTGCGATATAGCGCCATTCTGTGACCACTACTCCTGGAGAACCTTCTTCCGGCTACTCTATGCCTCATCGTCCTTTTCCGATCTTAAACTCAAGCCCATTTCTTCCAACTGTTCCTGCAATTCCTCTACAGACTTCCGTCCAAACTTCTTCAATGACAGAAGGTCTTTCTCACTCTTCTCAAGCAATTCGCCTACCTTACTGATCTTATTTCTTCTCAGGCAATTGAATACGCGAGGCGAGAGTCCAAGTTGTTCCAAAGGCATCTCATACTGTTCAATCGAAACACCACCAATTGCCTGCTCAGTCTCAACCATGGGAGCTAGGACAAGGGAAGTGAAAAAGGATAGCTGCTCCCTCAATATCTGGGCACTCTGACTGAGCGCCTCCAACACCGGCACAGTGCCATCGGTCCAAATATCAAGGACCAGCTTCTCATAACCACTGTACTCTCCGGTATGAACCGGTTCCACGACATAATTGACCTTCCGAACCGGGGTGAATATGGAATCCACAGGGATTGTACCTATAGGCAAACCATCACCATGAGTGCTGGCTGGAATATACCCCTTCCCCAGTTTTACATTGAGCTCCACGTATAGCTTAGCCTCAGGCGAATCCAGAGTCGCCAAGTGAAGCTCCGGATTCACAACCTCGAAATCAGCTGATGGCTGAATATCGCCAGCATGAACAACTCTTTCGCCCTCCACCTCAAGACGGAGTTTGCCCTCATTCTTGCTAGTGGAACGGAGACGTATAGCCTTGATATTCAGCAGAAACTCCGTAACATCCTCTTTCACGTCGGGAATAGTAGAAAACTCGTGATCGATGCCGTCAATTCTCACCCAGGCTACTGCTGCCCCCAGAAGAGAGCTAAGAAGAACCCTCCGCAAAGCATTACCCAAGGTAATCCCAAAGCCCCTTTCCAGCGGCTCGGCGACAAAACGTCCATAGTCGCCCGTACTTTCCACGCACTCAACTCTTGGTGTAACAAGGTGAGACAAAGCTACAGCCTCCTTCCACAATCACCGAGAATAGTGTTCAACTATCATCTTGCCATCGAATTTCGCACCGACTTCATCAATCAATGGAAGACTCAAGACCCTCCCAGAGAGGTTACTCTTGTCTATGCTCAACCAACTCGGGATGACTTTAGAATCGATCCCCTCCAAAGCACTCTTGTAGGGTTCCTGGTTGATGCTTCTCTCACTCCAAGCAACAATATCACCCGGCTTGACCAAGAACGACGGGATATTGACCCTGCGTTGATTAACGGTCACGTGACCATGAAGCACCAACTGTCGCGCTTCGTTTCGAGATTCGGCAAAGCCCGCTCGATAAACGGTATTATCCAGACGTCTCTCCAACAATTGTATCAAAGCCTCACCAGTCTTTCCCGGAGTTTTTTGGGCTTCGGCAAAAACCCGACGGAACTGCCGCTCCAGAACCCCATAGGAATACCTAGCCTTCTGTTTCTCCCGGAGTCGAACTCCATAGTCAGACATTTTGCGAGGACGACGACCCGTGCCTCGTTGACCAGCCCGTCGTTGCCCAGCGGCCATCGATCTCCTCTCCAAAGCACACTTAGGGCCCGCGCATCTCTCCCCTTTCAACATCAGCTTCTCGTCCACACGACGACATAGTCGACAATACGGTCCCGTATATCGAGCCATTACGCCTAAACCCTCCTTCTCTTCTTGGCACGACAGCCGTTATGAGGGACCGGAGTCACATCTCTGATGCTGGTCACACTGAGACCAGCTACTTGCAGAGAACGAATAGCAGCCTCACGACCGCTGCCCGGGCCTCTCACAAAGACCTCCACCTGACGTAACCCATATTCCTTAGCACGTCGGGCAGCCTGTTCGCCCGCCAACTGAGCAGCAAATGGAGTTCCCTTGCGCGACCCCTTGAAGCCAGCAGTGCCAGAACTTCCCCACGCAATCACATTGCCACCAATGTCAGTAAGGGTCACAATGACATTGTTAAATGTCGAATAGATATACGCCTTCCCTTGAGGAACGGATTTCTTTTCCTTTTTTCTTGCCATACACCTCTCCTTTAGTACCCGTCCTTGTATCCTGTAGAAGCCTTACTTCTTGGCCACGCCACGACGTCTGCCCCTACCTGCCACAGTCTGGCGAGGTCCACGCTTGGTTCTGGCATTAGTTCGGGTACGTTGCCCACGAACAGGCAACCGGCGACGATGCCTAAGCCCTCGGTAGCAGCCGATCTCCCTGAGCCGGCCAATGTTAAGATCTATTTCCTTCCTCAGGTCACCCTCTACCCTATACTCCTTATCAATCAAGTCACGAATACGAGTAACCTCTTCTTCCATCAAGTCCTTTGCCTTCTTATCGGGATCAATTCCACCTTGAGCTAGGATCTTCTTGCTGATAGCAGGTCCAATTCCATAGATATACGTTAGTCCAACCTCTATCCGTTTTTCATTGGGAATGTCGACGCCAGCTATACGTGCCACTCGAAAACCTCCCCTCTATCCTTGCCTCTGCTTATGCCTGGGGTTCGAACAAATGATTCTCACAGCACCCTTGCGTTTCACAACTCTACACTTATTGCAGCGACGCTTAACTGAAGCTCGTACTTTCATCTACGTGTCTCCAAAACCTACTTGAAACGATAAACAACCCTGCCACGGCTCAGATCATATGGTGAAAGCTCCACCCGCACAATATCACCTGGGAGGATCTTGATAAAGTGTTTTCGCATCCTACCCGAAATGTGAGCAAGCACTTTGTGTCCATTGGCCAACTCAACTCGAAACATGGCATTGGGCAAACACTCCACAACTGTCCCTTCAACTTCTATCCTTTCCTTCTTAGCCATGCTCACTACATCTGCAATTCCTACATCATCGTAAGAATTTCCGGCCCACCGTCAGTAACAGCGACAGTATGCTCAAAATGTGCCGAAAGGCTACCATCAGCAGTGGTTACTGTCCACTGATCATCACTCAGTCGGGTACTCCACCCACCACTGTTCACCATCGGTTCAATAGCAAGTGTCATCCCCTTTCGAAGCAAAGGGCCCCGTCCAGACGTGCCAAAATTGGGTATCTGGGGTTCTTCATGCATATCTCGACCAATACCGTGCCCCGTATACTCCCTCACCACAGAAAACCCCCCCGCCTCAACACAACGTTGGATAGCCGCCGATACATCCCCCAGGCGGGCATTATCCTTGGCTGCAGCAATACCAGCCAGCAAAGCATCCTCGGTGACTTTCAATAGCCTTCTAGCTTCTGGGCTGATCTCTCCTACCCCCACCGTTATGGCCGCATCTCCCTGAAAGCCATCATATATCACCCCTACGTCAATGGAAACTACGTCCCCTTCACAGAGTGTCCTCTCACCAGGGATGCCATGAACCACCTCATCGTTAACTGAGGTACAGATATGCGCAGGGAACCCACGATAGCCCTTGAACGAAGACTGCGCCCCGTACTTCGACAGCTCCTCGAGACACATATTGTCCAACTCGCGGGTCCTCATGCCCGGCCTAATCTGGCTGACTAGTCTCTGCAATATTCGAGCTACAATCCCACCTGCTTTCCGCATAGCAGCGATCTCTTCACTAGACTTAATGATTATGCCCATCCCCTCACCAACGGAGCTTGGACAGCAAATCCTTGCTCACCTCTTCAATTTGCCTTTCCCCATCCATTTCAAGCAATCTTCCCTTCTTGCGGTAATAGTCCACAAGAGGAGCCGTCTGTTCGAAATAGACCTTCAACCTCTTCTCAGCCGTCTCCGTAGTGTCATCAGGACGCTGGTAAAGCTGGCCACCACAAACATCACACCTGCCTGCCACCTTCGGGGGCGACGTTGTCAAGTGATACGGCTTCTCACACTGGCGACAAATCCATCGTCCACTCAGCCGCCTGAGAAGTTCGTCTTGCGAAACCTTAATATAGACGGCCTTGTCTATATCATCCTCTCTCAATGCCTTGTCCAGCGATTCCGCCTGCTCAATCGTTCTAGGAAAACCATCCAGGATGAAGCCTCTTTCGTTTCCGGCGATGCGATCCAGGACCATCTTCGTCACTACCTCGTCCGGAACAAGCAACCCCTTCTCCATATAGGATTTGGCAAGTTTCCCAAGCTCACTACCTTCCTTTTCAGCCTGACGAAAGATATCTCCAGAAGATATGTGTGTCATGCCCGTAATTTCGGCAAGTCGCTCTGCTTGCGTTCCCTTGCCTGATCCCGGAGCACCCAGCAAAATGATTCTCAAATGCTATCTCCTCATCACTTGAGAAAGCCTTCATAGCGGCGCATTAGTAGTTGCGCCTCCAATTGCTTCATCGTGTCCAAAGCCACACCAACCATAATCAGCAAGCTGGTGCTGGAGATTGCCACGACTACGACACCTGTCACATTCTGAACAATAAACGGCATTACAGCTACTAGAGCCAGGAAGATGGCACCACCCCAAGTAATACGGGTCGTCACTTGGCTGAGGTAGGTGGCAGTAGCTTGACCAGGTCGAATTCCAGGCACAAAACCACCTTGCTTCTGCAGCGTATCAGCCAGATTCATCTGCTCAAATATCACCATCGTGTAGAAAAAGGCAAAAGCCATTACCAGCAATCCCAATACAAGCCAGTAACTCCAGTGGCTGGTCCAGTCATATAGGAAATTGGCTATATCACCACCAATCCCAGAACTGCCTGTGAAGTAGCTTGCTATGACGCCAGGTAGTGTAACCATGGAGAAAGCAAAAATGAGCGGTATCATACCCGCCGAATTCACCCTTAAGGGGATATGAGTTGAGCCAGACTGCCGATACATCCTCCTTCCCCGAAACACGCTTCTGGAGTAGTGCACCGGAATCCGACGGGCTCCTTCAGTGAATATGACAATAAACAGCACGGTAGCCAGTCCCAAGATAATAAAGCCGATCAATCCCGCTATGTTGTCTCTTGCCACCAGTTCCCCGCGAGCTACCATGTTTGGCAAACCAGCCACAATGCCAGCGAAAATTATTATAGAAACACCATTCCCAATGCCACGCTCGGTGATCAACTCACCTAGCCAGACCAGAAACAGAGTACCCGCAGTCATGGAAAGAATTATGGCCGCTATGCCCATGGCATCTTGCGAAACAAGTCCCCCTTCCCGACCCAAAGTCACGTAGAGTGCATAACCCTGCAGCCCAGCCAGAGGCACTGTCAACCAATGCGTGTACATGTTGATCTTGTTTCTGCCCGCTTCTCCCTCTTTCGAAAGATTCTGCAGTTGTGGGATAACCGGCACAAGAAGCTGCATTACAATCGATGCTGTAATATAAGGGTACACCCCCATCGCAACGATGCTGAAGTTCTTCATCCCCCCACCGCTGAATATGTCAAGCATTCCCAGTAGTTGATTCCCCGCGAAGACCTCCTGCAGAGCCTCAAGGTCGACACCAGGAACAGGAATGTGAGCCATGAAGCGGAAAACGATCAGCACGCCGAGAGTAAAGAGGAGCCTGCGCCTCAGATCAGGCAGGCTAAAAGCGTCAATCATCGCCTGGATGAGACGCGGTCTAGCTTGCCTTTGCTGCACTTCCTGCCTCCTCCACTCTCCCACCTGCTGCCTCAATCTTGCCTCTGGCAGCAGCCGAGACCTTTTGAGCCCTCACTATCAGGGCATGGTCTAAGGCACCCCCACCTAGGATCTTAAGAGGTTTTTTAGATGAACTGATCAGCCTTGCCCCCCACAGCCTCTGCCCATCCACCACGCTGTTGGCTTCAAAAACATTGAGTCTGCCCACATTTACAACGCAGTACTCTTTCTTGAAGATATTGGTGAACCCCTGTTTTGCTGGCAGACGTTTCACCAAAGGCAATTGCCCACCCTCGAAATAAGGGTGAATCCCAGCGCCGCTACGTGCTTTCTGGCCCTTCAAACCTTTGCCAGAGTATCTACCATGTCCACTTCCTAGGCCACGACCAATGCGCTTTTTCTTTTTCCTTGCACCATAGGTAGGCGCGAGATCATCCTGTCTGACCACTACGCTTCTATCTCCTCAACCTTGACTAGATGTTTCACCTTAAAAAGCATGCCACGAACCGAGGGCGAGTCTTCACGTTCTACACTCTGATGTAAACGCCTTAGACCCAACGCATTGAGCGTCTGCCTTTGATCCTTGGCATAACCAATACAGCTCTTTACCATTGTAATATGTAGTTTGGACATCCTCGGTCATCCTCTTGCAGTCGATGCAGCTTTTCTTTCGGCCAAGACTTTCTCCGGCTCTCTCAATCGGCTTAGAGCAACCATAGTTGCCTTCACCACATTAGTCGGGTTGGAAGTACCCAAAGACTTCGCCAACACGTCCTTGATCCCCGCGGCTTCGACCACAGCACGCATACTGCCACCTGCAATAACACCACTACCAGGGCTCGCCGGTTTGAGCAGCACATCAGCTGCCCCGTACTTTGCCCTTATCTCATGCGGAATAGTCGTTCCAGCTAAAGCAACCGTAATCATTCCCTTTCTCGCCACAGTACCAGCCTTCTGAATCGCCTGCGCAACTTCGTTTGCCTTGCCAATTCCTATCCCCACCTGCCCCCTGCCATCTCCTATTGCCACCAAAGCTCTAAACCTAAGATGCTTGCCTCCCTTGACCACTTTGGCAACGCGAGTTACAGAAACCACCTTTTCAGACAACTCTTCTTTAGCTTCTACTACTTCTTCCCGTATCATCGCCTTCCCAAACCTAAAATTTCAGTCCTGATGATCTGGCTGCTTCCGCCAGGGCCTTTACACGGCCATGGTATTTGCGTCCACAGCGATCAAACACAACCTCTGTGACTCCTCTCTCCATGGCTCGCTTGCCCACTAGCACACCCACCGAAGCTGCAACCTCCGTTTTCTTTCGTTTCTCAGCCCTCATCTCGGGCTCACAACTTGAGGCACTGGCTATAGTATGCGACCGCTTGTCATCTATAACCTGGGCCCTGATGTGTTTCAAGCTCCGAAAAACACACAAACGAGGCCTTGCTTGATGCCTAACCTTCTTGCCTGAATCTCTCTTCTTCTTCATTGCCATCTACTTCTTCTTAGCCGCTGCTCTACCAGCTTTCCCAGGCTTAAGTCGCACGGTCTCTCCTACATATTTAACTCCCTTGCCCTTATAGGAGTCACAACGACGAATAGCCCGAATCTTTGCAGCCACCTCACCCACCAATTCCTTGTCTATGCCCGCAACCTTGATCCGATTTGTCCCTTCTACCGCAAACGATATACCTGAGGGAGGCGACATCTCCACAGGATGAGTAAATCCCACCTGGAGAACCAACTTTTCGCCAACCTTCTGAGCACGATAACCAACACCAACAACCTCCAGAAGCCTCTCAAAGCCATTGCTCACTCCCTCAACCATGTTAGCCAGCAGTGCACGAGTCAGCCCATGAAGAGCGCCATGATCATCGCCACTCAGCGGGGAAATCAGCAATTTACCATCCTTCACACTAGTCGACATTGCTGGATCCAAGGCTCGACGCAATTCGCCCTTTGGCCCCTTCACCACCACCTCATTCTCATTAGTTTCTACTACTACCCCAGCGGGCAGTGGTATTGGAAGTCTACCAACTCTCGACATCGTCAAATCACCACATTATTCAGTGTGCGGTCACCATACATAGCAGAGCAACTCGCCACCAAGCTTCTGCTTCCATGCTTTTTGCCCAACCATTATGCCCTTTGAAGTAGAGAGTATGGCTATGCCCAACCCTCCATAAACACGAGGGATTTCTGAAGCACCTACATACATTCGAAGCCCGGGCTTGCTAACTCTTTTCAGTCCCATGATAGCCGGCTGATTCCTGCCAGTATACTTGAGTACAAGCTTCATTGTCCGCGCCGGTTTGCCCTTGAGTACCTCGTAGTCCTGAATGAACCCCTCTTCTTTGAGGATCTTGGCCATTGCCATTTTCATTTTTGACCAGGGCATCACAACAAATTCCTGCCTCACCATATTGGCATTCCGTATTCTGGTCAGCATATCAGCGATTGGATCAGTAGTCATACTAGCTCTCACCAACTTGATTTCCTGACTCCAGCGATTTCTCCCCGGAGAGCCAACTCGCGGAAGCAAATTCGACAAATCCCAAATTTGCGCATGTAAGCACGTGGCCTACCACACAGGTTGCATCTGTTATGCTTTTGCACCTTGTACTTCGGTTCACGTTGCCATTTTACGATCTTCGATAGCTTTGCCAACTCACTAACCTCTCACAAATGGCATTCCCAGAAGCTCCAAGAGCCGCCTGGCTTCTTCATTTGACTTCGCCGTAGTCACAATCGTGATTTCCAGTCCTCGGGCTTTATCTACTTTGTCATAGTCAATTTCAGGGAAGACCAGTTGGTCTTTCATACCCAGACTGTAGTTGCCCCTGCCATCGAATGCACTCCCTGAAACCCCCCGGAAGTCTCTGATACGTGGCAGAACAGCATTGACCAGTCTGTCTAGGAATTCATACATTCGCCTGCCTCGCAGTGTCACCTTCATCCCTATAGGCATACCTGCCCTCAATTTGAAAGCTGCTATCGATTTCCGCGCCCGGGTTATAACCGCATGTTGCCCTGAGATAGTGGCCAGATCTCTTTCAGCACCCTCCAGGGCTTTCGGGTCTTGAATCGCTTCCCCAAGACCAATGTTGATTACCACCTTCTCCAACCGTGGCACACGCATGACATTGGTGTACTGAAAATCCTTAATCAGAGCAGGCACAATTTGACTACGATACTTCTCTTTCAATCTAGGCAGAGTCTGCTTTTCCATTACGCTAATCGATCACCTCACGACAAGAAGAACATACGCGAACCTTGTTCTCTTCCACAAAGCGGAAGCCCACCCGAGTAGGACGATTGCACTTGCTGCAAATCAACATCACTTTTGATACACGAAGTGGAGCCTCCCGCTCAATAACACCGGCTTGCCTTGCCATTGCCCTGGCTTTCGTATGCCTCTTGACCATATTGATGCCATCCACGATCAAGCGCTCTTCATCAGGATAGGCATACCGCACCTTGCCTTTCTTCCCCTTATCCTTGCCCGTCACAACAAGGACATTATCGTTCTTGCGAATCTTCACCTGCTTAGAATACCTCCGGAGCCAAGGAGATTATTTTGGCAAAATCCTTCTCTCGCAGTTCCCTGGCTACAGGCCCAAATATTCGGCTTCCCTTTGGATTCTTCTGCTCACCTAGAATCACAGCTGCGTTATCATCGAACCGAATATATGAACCGTCACGACGCCGATAAGGTTTAGTAGTCCGCACAATCACTGCCTTCACCACTTCACCCTTCTTCACAACCCCTCTCGGCATTGCCTGTTTTACTGAAGCAACAATAATATCGCCAATACTGGCATATCTTCTCCCTGTACTCCCTGATACCTGAATACACATAATCGTCTTCGCCCCAGTGTTATCAGCTACTCTCAGCCTACTGTATATTTGAATCATCGGGCTTATCCTCGATTATCTCGCCTCTGGCAGCAATCTCCGCTACGCGCCAATGCTTGCTCTTGGAAATAGGTCGACTCTCCACAATTCTTACTACGTCTCCCACTTGGCAAGAATTGCTCTCATCATGAACCTTGAATCTGGCTTGGCGCTTCATGATCTTCTTGTACAAAGGATGGGCTTTCCTTGACTCCACAGCCACCACTGCTGTCTTTTCCATCATCTTGCTTACCACACGTCCCTCAAATGTCCTGCGTCTTCGCCTATTCATCGATCAACCCCACACAATTCCTGATTCGGTCAACAATCCTGCCTCCGATACCCTTTGCACTACAAAGTCCGACATGCACATATATCTTCCCCAGCGCTCTTCCTATCCATTCCAGTTAGGTTTGGGCTCCCGCCAATTCTCTCTCCCGCAATTCAGTCTTGATTCTGGCAATCTTCTTTTTCACATTTCTAACTTCTCGATGATTGGTGAGTTGTTTCGTAGCCAACCGAAACCGAAGGTTAAACAACTCTCGCTGTGCCTCCTCCAGTCGCCCTGCCAGATCATTGTCACTGAGTCCACGCACTTCCTCTGCCTTCATCCAGCCCCCTTGCCCACAAACCTGGTCTCAATGGGAAGCTTATTTGATGCAAGACGCATTGCCTCCTTGGCTGCTTCCTCATTTACACCACCGATCTCAAAAATCATTCTGCCAGGCTTAACCACTGCCACCCAATAATCAACACTACCCTTACCACTACCCATCCGCGTCTCCGCTGGCTTCTTCGTCACCGGCTTGTCGGGAAACACACGAATCCACAGCATGACACCACGGCGAAGATCATGCACAATAGCCCGACGCGCTGCCTCAATCTGCCTGGCAGTTAGCCGAGCACCTTCCAACGCCTGAAGCCCAAAATCCCCAAAAACCAGAGTGTTCCCTGATTGGGCTTCTCCTCTGATTCTACCCTTCTGAATCTTTCGATATTTCACCCTTTTGGGCTGCAACATCGCTTTCCACCTCAATCACCTGCGGTATTTTCAGGCCTTTTCCCCGCTCTCCAGCAGCCACTTCACTAACAGGCTGAGTGGCTGGCATCTCCACCTCCTCCGTCTTGGCAAACACGTCGCCTTTGTATATCCAGACCTTCACCCCAATACGTCCCATCAGTGTACGAGCCTCACAAAACCCGTAATCGATGTCAGCACGCAACGTGTGTAGAGGCACCCTGCCCTCGCGCATAGTTATTGTGCGTGCTATTTCCGCCCCACCAAGCCTCCCGGAGCAGATTATCTTTACTCCTTTCGCACCAGCTTGCATCGTCCGAGCAATCGATCGCTTCACAGCCCTACGATATGAAATCTGACGCTCCATTTGATTGGCCACACTCTTGCCCACTAGGTAGGCTTCAAGCTCCGGAGCCCGGATCTCATGTATGTTCAAACGAATCTTCTTTCCGCAAAGTCCTTCCAGGGAATTCCTTAATTCATCTACCCTCTGCCCACCACGCCCAATGACTATACCTGGTTTCGCAGCATGCACAGTCACAACCACTTCATTTGCCCAACGTTCAATATCCACCCTCGACACACCAGCCTCTTCCGTCCGCTCCCGAACCAGTCTGCGGATACGAGCGTCTTCCAGTACAAAATCCCTGTAATTCCTCTGAGAATACCACTTTGAACGCCAATCCGTGGTAATGCCAATTCTGAACCCAATTGGATGAACCTTATGCCCCAATTATTCCTCCACGTCAACAACGACTGTAATATGACTTGTATGCCTTAGAATTGGGCTCACTCGCCCCCGGGCTTGAGCACGGATCCTCTTGAGAGTGGCCCCCTGGTCGACAAACACCTTCACCACCTTGAGATCAGAGGTAGCCATCTGATAGTTATTCTCCGCATTGGCAGATGCTGATTTTAGCACTTTGGCTAGTGCCCGGGCCGCTGGCGAGGGAGACAACCTCAACATCGCCACAGCCTCATCCGCTTTCTTGCCACGCACCAACCCCGCAGCTAAGCGTAGCTTCTGAGGAGATATACCAACATATTTGGCCACTGCTCTGACTTCCATTAAACCCTCTAGGCCCCCTTCTCCGGCCTGCCCACATGACCCCTGAATGTCCGAGTAGGAGCAAACTCACCCAATCTATGTCCTACCATGTTCTCGGTGATGAAGATAGGCACATGCCTCCTCCCGTCGTGAACCGCTATTGTATGTCCTATCATTTCAGGGACAACAGTTGAGGCACGAGACCAGGTCCTTATCACTGATTTCTGTCCTGCTACATTGACTGCTGTCACTTTCGCCATCAATTTCGCATCTACAAAAGGACCCTTCTTTATCGACCTTCCCATTTCTTACTTCCCTCTCCGTTTGACTATCATCTTGTCACTTCTTTTGTTCTTGCGCGTCTTATAGCCTAAGGCAGGCTTGCCCCAAGGAGTCTTCGGATTCATTCCTATCGGAGACCTGCCCTCTCCACCACCATGCGGATGATCACGAGGGCTCATTGCTGAACCGCGCACTGTAGGTCGCCTACCCATCAATCTACTGCGTCCAGCCTTGCCTAGCTTTACGTTCTGATGATCCACGTTGCCAACCTGCCCAACAGTGGCCATGCACATACTAAGTATCTTTCGTACCTCACCGGAAGGCAGCTTAAGCAAGCTATATCGATCATCACGGCCGATAATCTGGGCAAAGGTTCCAGCACTGCGTACTATCTGGCCCCCTTTCCCAAGTTGTAGCTCGATATTGTGTATCATAACGCCTACTGCAATTCGCCCTAAGGGCAAAGCGTTACCTACCTTTATCTCTGCATCGGGCCCCGAGGAGACAGTGTGCCCCGGCGCAAGTCCCAATGGAGCAAGGATATAGCGCTTCTCGCCATCAACATACTGTACCAACGCAATATAGGCCGAGCGATTTGGATCATATTCAATAGCCAGCACTTCAGCAGGCATATCGATCTTGCCCCGCTTGAAATCTATAACTCTCAACATTCGCTTAGCGCCACCACCTCTGTGCCGTACCGTTACCCTACCCTGATTGTTACGCCCAGCCTTCTTCTTGAGTGGCAAGAGCAGGGACTTCTCCGGCTTCTTCTTGGTGATTTCCTCAAAGGTCAGACCAGTCATACCCCGCCTGCCTGGAGAAGTAGGTCTGTAAACCTTAAGCGCCATTTCTACACACCTTCAAAAAACTCGATCTTCTGCCCTGATTGAAGCGTGACCAGAGCCTTTTTCCAGGAAGACGTCCTTACCTGATGCCTCCCCACCCTTTTTGTTTTGCCATGAACAGTGATAATATTCACACCAACCACATTGACCTTGAAGGCTTTCTCCACTGCTTCCTTGACTTGACGCTTGTTGGCCCTGTCCGCCACCTCAAAAGCATACTTACTCTGCACTTGCAGAGCAGTGCTCTTTTCAGTGATCACAGGCCGACGTAGTACTTCGAGAGAATGCATTTTCTATCCAACCTGTGAAGGACACCGTTCCCTCATCAAGATATCCTCCACACTGCGTATTCCATCGACAGTGATTACTAGGAACCTATATGAAAGAAGATCCACAACATTGAGCAAAGCAGCCTGCGATGTCTTGGTTTTTGGCAGATTTCGCGCCGCTTTGACTACCTCCGGTTCTGGTTTCAGAGTGACAACAAGAGATGACGCCTTCACATCTAACGCTTTCAATATCTGCGCCATCTCTGCTGTCTTGGGTTCTTTCAATTGAAATCTGTCCACGATCACCAACTCGCCTGAGGAAGCCTTTGCCGAGAGTAAGCATTTGACTGCTAGACGACGCATTTTCTTTGGCATCCTCTGCCTATAGCTTCTAGGATGAGGGCCGAAAACTACCCCTCCACCTCTGAGAAGCGGTGAGCGTATATTGCCCCGGCGTGCCCGTCCAGTATGCTTCTGACGATAGACTTTCCTCGTGCTCCCAGAGACCTCGCCTCTCGTCTTCGTATCTGCCGTCCCTTGGCGAGCATTAGCCAATTGTCTCACCATTGCCTGATGTACCACACTTTCATTGAAAGGCAAGGCAAAGACTCTATCCTCCACTTGTATATGGTCAACAGTCTCACCTAGCACATTGCGCACTGGAAGTTCCATAGTCATCGTCTCTTTTTCAATAACTTCCTGTTCTTAACAAGCACAATTCCACCCACAGCACCGGGTACCGCGCCTTTTACTAGGATAAGATTGCGAACTGGATCAGCCTGAACTATTTCAACATTACGAACAGTTACCTTCGCGTTTCCCATGTGCCCTGCCATACGAGTCCCTTTGTACACCCTCCCTGGAGAGGTCGTACCGCCCACAGAGCCAGGAGCCCGGTGGCGATCAGATTGACCATGCGTCTTGGGACCTCCACGAAAGTGATACCGTTTGACCCCACCTGCAAAACCTTTGCCCTTCGATACACCCACCACATCAACCTTGTCACCTTTTTCAAAGACCCCAGCGTCCAGCGTCTGTCCTACCTCAAAGGAGACACCATCATCAAACCTGAACTCCTTGAGGTATCTAAGCGGCCGTCCTACTCCCTTGAGATGCCCCTTCTCGGGAGAATTACGACGCTTAGTTTCACCGAAACCAAGCTGGGCTGCATCATAACCATCTTTAGCTTGCGTCTTCTTCTGAACGACATAGCAAGGGCCAGCCTTGATAGCAGTGACTGCCTCAAGGTTCCCTTCACTGTCAAATATCTGTGTCATGCCTAGCTTGCGACCAATAATCCCTTTGACTACTCGTGCTGCCATAATCTATCCGACCTAGGAACCCTTGTACATCACCACGAAATTAACCCTGACACGCCTTCTCTTCCTGCATTGCCCTGTTTCACAGCTTTATCTCTACATCCACCCCTGCGGGAAGATTGAGCCGAGTCAAAGACTCGATAGTCTTGGCAGTAGGATCCAGAATATCAATAAGCCGTCTGTGGGTTCTGATTTCGAATTGCTCCCTCGAGTCTTTGTCAATAAATGGAGAGCGGATGACACAGAACTTCTCAATGCGCGTCGGCAGAGGAACTGGACCGGCCACTCTCGCTCCAGTCTGCTCCGCCGTCTCAGTAATTTGAACGGCTGATTGATCCAGTACTCTATGATCAAAAGACTTCAACTTAATACGGATCTTCTGTTTTGCCACGTTTATGCCGCCCTTCCCTTGACCCTGGTAGTAATCGGCTCCGTCAAACCCGGCGGCAACTCTTCATAATGATGAAATTCCATGGACTGAGTAGCCTTGCCCTGGCTCAAGGACCGAAGTGTTGTAGTATAACCAAAAGTCTCTCCCAAGGGGATAAAACATTGGATCACCCTCATATCTCCCTGGGTCTCAACACTCTCAATATGGGCCCTTCTAGCATCAATATCACCCAACACTTCTCCCAGAAATTGCTCGGGAGCGAATATCTCCAGCTTCATAATAGGCTCCAGCAGTACGGGCTTGGCCCGTCGCACTCCTTCCTTCAAAGCGATCGAGCCTGCCATCTTGAAAGCAATCTCAGAAGAATCCACTTCATGGTAACTACCATCACGCAGAGTCGCCTTGATATCAACTATGGGATAGTTCGCCAGAACCCCTCTTTGCAGGGCTTCCTTTACTCCTGCTTCAACAGCCGGAACATACTCTCTGGGAATAGCTCCGGCCTTGATCTTGTTAACAAACACAAAACCACTGTTTCTTTCGCCAGGCTCCACTTCAAGCAGAACATGACCATACTGACCCCGTCCACCAAACTGCTTTATGAATTTTCCTTCCGCCTGCGCCGGCTCAGTGATCGTTTCCTTATATGCTACTTGGGGCTTCCCAAGCTTCGCATCTACCCTGAACTCACGCTTCATGCGTTCCAGCAGGACCTCCAGATGAAGCTCACCCATACCGGAGATGATGGTTTGACCCGTTTCATCATCATAATGTCTCTCGAAGGTAGGATCCTCTTCGGTCAGTTTCAGCATAGCCTCCCCAATCCTGTCCTCATCACCCTTGGTCCTGGCCTCTATGGCAACTGACATTACTGGGTTTGGAAAGCGTATGGCTTCAAGAAGTATAGGCGCAGAGGGATCGCATAACGTGTCCCCGGTGAGAGTATTCTTCAGACCCAAGCAAGCAACAATCCCCCCAGCATAGATCCTGCTCACTTCTTCTCGATGATTGGCATGCATCCTCAGCACCCGTCCAAGCCGCTCCTTCCGATCCCTGGCAGCATTGAGCAGTCTTGCTCCGGACTCTGCTGTGCCCGAGTAGACTCTCAGGTAGACCAGTCGGCCCACAAAGGGATCGGTTACCACCTTGAAAGCGAGTGCCGTGAAAGGCCCATCATCATCAGCCGGACGCGTAACCACCTTGCCCGTTTCCGGTTCAACACCTTCAACTGCCTCCACATCCGACGGTGAAGGCAGATAATTCACTATGCCATCGAGCAACGGCTGGATACCCCTATTGCACAAAGCACTTCCACAAAGAACTGGAACAACTCTGCTGGCCAGGCATGCCCTGCGCAAAGCAGCTTTCACATCCGCAGCAGTTATCTCACGTCCCTCTAGGTAGGCATGCATCAACACATCATCTTCTTCAGCCAGTCTCTCCACAAGAATGTCTCGTTCCACACGAGCTCGTTCTAGATAATCCTCTGGAATGTCTATCTCGACCGGCTGTGAATCAACATCCCCCGAAAAAAGCACGGCCTTGCTTTCCACCAGGTCGATAATCCCCTCAAACGCCTTCTCCTCACCCAAAGGCAATTGAACAGCAACAACCTTGGCCCCCAGAACCTTGCCTATCATCTCAATCGTCCTATGAAAACTAGCCCCCACCCGATCCATCTTGTTCACAAAGCAAATCCGTGGGACCTTATATCTATCTGCTTGACGCCACACGGTCTCTGATTGCGGCTGAACACCGGCCACGGCATCAAAAACAACCACTCCGCCATCAAGAACGCGGAGACTGCGCTCGACCTCAGCCGTAAAATCCACATGCCCTGGAGTATCAATGATATTAATACGACGACCCAGCCAATAGGCCGTGGTCGCCGCAGCAGTGATAGTAATCCCCCGCTCACGCTCCTGATCCATCCAGTCCATCACCGCTGTCCCCTCATCCACCCCACCAACCTTGTAAGTACGACCGGTATAGTACAGAATCCTTTCAGTGACGGTAGTCTTACCGGCATCTATATGTGCAATTATGCCGATGTTCCTTATCTGATTTAGAGAGAAACCCTCAGCCATTTCCCCGGCCTTTGTTCTGTCTGCTCCTAATTCAGGGAAGGTGATCGATCCAGAAGACTGTTTAGTAATCACTGAGTTCTCTACCATCTGAAGTGGGCGAAGGCCCTGTTCGCCTCAGCCATCTTGTGAGTCTCTTCACGCTTCTTGACTGCAGCTCCTTGACCGCGGAAAGCATCCACAATCTCAGCAGCAAGCTTCTCTGCCATTGACTTACCGCTACGCGATCTAGCTGAATCTATCAACCAACGTATTGCCATGGCTGTACCACGATAGCCAGTGACTTCCATTGGCACCTGATATGTAGAACCTGCAACCCGCCGCCCCTTGACTTGCAGCTGCGGTGTTGCATTCCTGATCGCCTGCTCAAGAACTTCAACCGCTGGCTTCTTCGCTTCTTCTGAAGCTATCTCAAGAGCAGAGTAGACTATGCCCTCCGCCGTTCTCTTTTTGCCCCACTTCATTATCTTCTTTGTGACATTGGACACCAGTACGCTGCCGTACTTGGTATCAGGCTGTGCCTCTCTTCTTACTATCTTACCTCTTCTCGGCATCCTCTAGTCTCCAGACCACAAAAAAGACTCGGGTACTTTCTTCATCCACCCCTCGACTAACCGAAACCCCTACCCCGCTGAAGCCCCCGAGTCCTTTACGCGCTTTGCTCCATATCTACTACGACCCTGTCGACGATCAGTCACACCCCCAGTATCCAAGGTGCCACGCACAATGTGGTAGCGTACCCCTGGCAGATCCTTCACCCGGCCTCCACGAACCAGAACTACCGAGTGTTCCTGCAGATTATGCCCTTCCCCAGGGATGTAGGCCGTTACTTCAATGCCATTAGTTAGCCTCACCCTGGCGACCTTACGCAAGGCAGAATTAGGCTTCTTCGGAGTCATAGTCCTGACCAGAATGCAAACCCCCCTTTTCTGAGGAGAGCCCTTGGTCTTCACCACTCGGCGCTTGAGTTGATTTAACCCAAAGCGTAGCGACGGTGACTTGGTCTTCCGCAAAACCCTTTTCCGGCCGTGGTTCACAAGTTGATTAACTGTAGGCATCTTCTCCACCTATCAAAGACAACGAGCATGTAATGTACCATCAACCAAATCAAAAGTCAAGAACAAAACAACGTTTGGTAAACCAGCGACTGAATGCAGCCTTCTTGAACGCAATTCACCCTACACGAAACCTAGTGTAAGTGAATCGCTGATTCTGGATGAGCCCACCATCAATCACAAGCAACCAGTATCACAGAAACCAAAACGAGGCTTTTATTATAT
>MGMW01000074.1 GCA_001795035.1 Chloroflexi bacterium RBG_13_53_26 | reverse complement strand
GGTGCCGCCGATGAGACCTGTGTTGCGGAACTCAGAATCGTACGGGCTGTTGGTCCACACGTGGATTATGTTGTCCGAGTTGAGGTTGTCGTATACATTGCTCATGGACTCAGTGATGTACCGGTTCATCTGGTCCTTGATTTTGTTGATGGCATCGGGCCCATCCACATGGTACTCCGGTGGCGGCACCAGGAAGTATACCGGGGACATGATGTGGCCCTCGGGGCGGGTGACCTGCCTGTCGGTAGGCTCAAATCTTTCATAGGGAGTCGAAAGCCACAGAGCTCTCTCGGGCGGTACAGTAGGGTTGCCTTTCCGACCGTCCACATCGGCTACATGATCGTAGTATATGTCACGTGAGTCGAGTGGGTATGGTCCCGCTATGAACTGTCCGAACTTCGGCTTGGCGCGCAGCTTCTCACGAGTGTAGAAGTGGAAGTTGAAGATGCTGCCTCCTTTGAGACTGATGTCATTCACCTTCTGCAGCAGTGCGCGATCAACATGACTCGGCCCGACAAGCTTGTTGAAGGTCTGCCTGACATCGACCCCGCTGATCACTGCCTTCCTGGCCCAGATCCTCTTCTCCCCTCTGGCGGCCGTATCTCTCAGCCTCACCCCGACAGCAACGCCATCGTTGAGCATTATCTCCTCGACAGGGCAGCAGGTGCGTATCACAGCCCCATGGGCTATGGCACAGCGCATAACGCAGTGAAAGTAGTCATGCATGCCACCGCGTGGCACCTTCATGCCGCCGTATACCACCAGGGTTATGTTGCAGCACCAGGCTGGAATGGCCACCCCCCGCCAGTGGCCGGCGGCGCCTGAGTACCAGGAGATCACTGACTGCTGCACCTTGAAAGGTTCAGAATCAAGGTATTCGTCCATTAGGTCAAACATGTCCATATCCAGCAGCTCTTCAGTCCACACATCCGGCTGGTACTTCTTGTAGACCTGCATATAGGGGATATTCTCGGCCGTGACTTCGACCTCAGGGGGATGTGGTGGGCACCAGAAAGTGGCCTGCAGCAGCTCCCTGATGAATGGGGGCTGGGTGAGCAATCCGCTCAGCTTGGCATAGCCAAGCCCATCTTTTTCAGTGATTGGCGACATTCCACCTGTAGTGGTGACGCCTATCCCATGTAGCGCCATGATATCGTCCATCCCATTGGCGCCACAACGCCAGCCGTACTTCCACAGCTCGAGCTGCTCAAAACCGGGCGCCGGTGCGCCATAAAGCATAATAGCGTGTGGGTTGATTCTTACGCCGGCTATTGGCTCGGTGTTCTCACACGCACCACCGGCTTCGGGTCTCTCTTCCAGCACACAGACGCTGGCTCCGGATTTGGCCAGATAGGCTGCCAGGGTGACTCCATTCGGGCCAGCCCCTACGATCACGAAGTCATATCTCTCTTCTGTCGCCATTCCTCTCCCCCTCTGCGAGTGTTACCGCACAGTCGATACAAGGATTGTCACTCTGAAGGCTTGAACGACTCTCGCGCTCTCCTGATTGCAGCACGTGTCTCCTCGACCAGCAAATCAGGTTCCTCTTTCCCTTTCGCTTTCCAGGGCTTGCCCAGCCCCAGTGGCTGCCTGTCCTGGGTTGTTCTTGGTAGATGACTGATCAGTCGATTTCTTGGTTGACGAGCGATCCACGTCTGTCCTCCTCTCAGGCTGGGTGGGCCTTGCTGATTTCGTGCCTTGCTGTGTTATGCTCTGGACTGAAGCACACTGACATGAGCCAGAGTCGATTGTGCCGCCCTAAATCAGGATCTGTGTCAGGTTCAGGAGATATGCCAGGGCTGTGATCGCTGTGGACAATATCACAGAGATCAAACGATGTCAACCTCGCGCCTTGGGGGAGCTATCCAGGTTGGCATGCCCCGATGGGTGCAGACTGTAGGAAGGGTTTCCAATATCTTGCCTGACAAGGTAATATAGGGGACAAGAAGTCCACATCGGCAATATCCATGGGTCGATATTACTCCAGAGAAGGAGGCAGAGGTGTTGGAAGCTTGTATAGCGTCAGGGGCATTCGAGCGACTATCTGAAACAGCCAGTACTCTGGTCAACCCCGAAATCCGGAGGTGGAAGGAAGAAGGCGGCAGGATTGTAGGCTACTTCTGTTCTGCAATGCCCGCCGAGATGATCACCGCAGCAGGCCTTCTACCTTTTAGAGTCAGAGCCACGGGCAGCACAGGGACGGAGTTATCAGACTCGTATTTCAGCAGCATCAACTGCTCCTTTCCCCGTCATGCATTCAACATGGCTCTCAGAGGCGAGTACGATTTTCTGGATGGGCTGGTAATTTTCAATAGCTGCGACCACGTTCGACGCGTCTACGACCACTGGATTCGTCAAATGAAGACACCATTCGTACAGATTCTGAGCTTGCCCAAGAAAACAGAGGATGCTCAGGTGGAATGGTTCAGAGACGAGCTATCCATCCTCAGGGAGCGCATGCAAGATCATTTCGGCATTGATCTAACAGATGCGAGGCTGAGAGAGGCGATAGCGCTGCATAACAGATCACGGCGTAGGCTGAAAGAAATCTATAATCTGCGCAAGGGTCTGAGACCACCTGTCACCGGTGCCGAAATGCTGGCTGTGACCGTCGCCGGCACGGCGATGCCGCAGGAGCCCTATAGCAGCCTGCTCAGTGACCTGTTGGCAGACCTTGCGGGGAAAGAAGGACGTGCGGACTATCGGGCCAGATTGATGATCATAGGGGGACTGTTGGACAATCCCGAATATGTCAGCATCATCGAGAATCAGGGCGGTCTGATAGTCGCCGACTCCTTATGCTTCGGATCAAGGACGTTCTGGGCGGAAGTGGATGAGAATACCCATGATCCCCTGACTGCCCTGGCACAGTACTATGTCGCAGACCGACCCTCATGCGCCCGGATGTACACGGAGTATCCCAGGAGAGTTGAGTATATCAGGAATATGATCAACGAGTTCCGTGTGGACGGCGTCATCTTCCAGCGACTGGCCTTCTGCGAGACATGGGGATTCGAGCAATACTCGCTCACCAATGACTTCAAGGAGTGGAATATACCTCTGCTGTGTATGGATCGCGAATATGTCCTCGGCGGTATTGGCCAGCTAAAGACAAGGGTTCAGGCATTTCTGGAGACATTGGGGAGGTAGTCATGGACGCCAAGAAAGAGCGAAGTGTATCAAGACTCAGAGAGGAAATCGCCATGTTCGAGCCGATACTGGAGGTGCTCAAGCTGGTCCCGGGTGAGATGGGGAATCTCCAGACCTTCATTATCGAGGACATTCTGGACAGCCATAAGAAGGTGATTGAGTGCGTTGAACAAGAGAAGCCATTCCTGGCAAGTCAGTTCACCAACCCTGTGGAGATACTGACCGTCATGGACATCCCATGGTATTTCCATGTGGCACACCAGTTCATGGCCGGCGGTACCGGTGGAAGCCCGCATACCATAGAAGACCTGGAAGAAATGGATAAGATGGGAATACCACCTGACTGCTGCACACTTCTTAAACTGCTCCTCTACTATCAGGCTGCTGGACTGCTGCCGATCCCGACGGCATATCTGGCGCTGACTGAGCCCTGCGATGGCGTAGCTGGCATGCATTCAGTGTTCATGAATCATCCGGACTGGCGGGGTGTGCCGGTCTTTGCCCCTGACCCCCCATATCACAGTGACGAACGGTCCATCGACTACTATGCCGGCGAAATGAAGAGGATGGTTGAGTTTATTGAAAAGCATACCGGGAAGTCGCTGGACATGGGCCGCCTCAAAGGGGTTGTAGGGGAAACCAACAAGGGCTACGCCATGTGGATGGAATACAACGAATTACGAAGGTCGGTGCCCACGCCGCACAGCTACATCATGCCGATGTCATGCTTCTACCTGGTCAACGACATGGGAGCAGGACACCCTGCAAAGACGAAATGGTACCACGACATGGTGGCCAACGCCGAATCGCGCGTTCGGGAGAACAGGCCGGAGGTGGCAAATCAGAGAATCAGACTATTCTGGTATGACATTCAGCCCATGTTCTTCGGTGAACTGGTGCCCTGGCTGGAGCAGGAGTGGGGAGCAGTCATTGCCATGGACATGGTGAGTTACTGCCCCTACGAACTGATAGACACGTCAACCGAGGATACCATGTTCAAGGGTCTCGCCAAGCGGGCCTTCCTGCACCCTCCCATGGTCCACCAGGCTCGGGGGTTGGCAGACAACGTCATTCATGACATTACCCGAATTGTGAAAGACTACAAAATCGACTGCGTCGTCTTTCCGGGCCACATGGGTCACAAGGATATGGCTGCCAGCGCCAGCATCATGCGTGAGGTGTGTCGAGACCTGGGTGTTCCATTTTTGCATATCGGCATGGACGTGTGCGACAAGCGGTACACCACCGTTGAAGAAATCAAGAACAAGATGTCCCACTTCTTCACGGCCATGGGGCTGGGCTGACCGGATCCGCAACCCAGCACGCAGGGTGGGCGGATAGTCTCTTCATAACGGATGGCAGATGAAACCTCTGCCCCGTTCAGGCCAGCAGCCTTCTCATCTCCAATTCATCGGCAACGTCCGTCAGGCCCAAATCAACAAGTTTCCGTCTTGTTTGCCTGCCGGTGGAAACATCCCACCCTCTCAACTGATAGTATTCTCCTTTGATCCTCTCAAATTCTCCTCTGTCCAGTGTCGTTCCCTTCCTGGAGGTGGGCTTGCCATGGGGACCCGGCACTAACATCTCCGTATTGAGAACATCGAATTTGAGTGGGGTGACGAAGCTGTACTCCGGCAGCTTATCACTTGGCCGTCCCTGATGACCTTCGCGAGCCAGGATGGCCCTCTGCATATTGAAAACCTTCTCACCGATGCGATAAAAACCATTCTCGTCTATATCGTTTCCAGTGACTGCGGAAAGAAACCTGCTTTCCAGGGACGGGTCGCCGACATGGTCTTTGGTGCTGAGTGACGTCATCACCGGCCATCCATAGTCGCAGAGTATGAGGCATTCTCCGGCATACTCGCGGTCCTGAATCATCTTTGCCGCCAGGGCCTTCCCTTCATAAGAAGAGAAGTCGGCAGCAGCCTCGCTGCCGAAGAACCTTGCAGCGACATTGCGAACAACAGTACTGGACATATAGGCATCTTTCGATCCCTGCACCCAGCCAAGCCATTCGAGTATAGGTATGCATACTTCATGAAGCTGCTGGATGGGCATCCTGACTTCAGTAGCATACAACAGTCCGTTAACGAGATAAGTGCGGGCACCATACTGGTCCGGCTGCTGGGCCTTGTGAATCAGATCACCGATCTTGTCTCTTGCACCTTTCCCGACGGCATCCGCCGTCTTCTCCACCCCCTGAGCCAGCAGATCACCAAAGCCTTCCCTGTAGGCAATCTTGCGAAGCAGGGCCTGAGCATATTCCAGGCTGCCGCTCCTGGAAAGAGGCAGGCCCGTATCTTCTTCGGTGAGAATGCCCTCCCGGTAGCACCTGGAGAGCCAGCTCATAATGGCATGAACAGCCATGGTGTCGATTCCATAGTTGTCACAGAGTTTGGTTACCACAAAAGGCACATCACCTTCGTGACCTTGGCCGTAGTATTGTTGAGCCCTGATCTGATACAAGAGTGCGGACTGGCAGAAGAACTTGCCTTCAGTTCCGTTTGCTGCCTTCCAGGCTATCCTGCCACACAAACCGGGACATCCCCAGCAGTGGTCCCGCCTGGTCTTGCCGGCCACTGTGGGAAAGTACTCATCGTTCCAGCGCCCCCGCAGTTCATGATAGCGGCGCACCAACTCCTTCAGTCGCTCAGGGTGTGCAGCAGCCGGCCTGTGGTTCCCCTTTGCCACGGCTATGGCCTTCAGATTCTTTGCTCCCATGACAGCCCCGAAGCCGCTGCTGCCGCTGGCGTCTTTGTCAGCCAGCAGGCTTGCCATAACAGCCATGTTTTCTCCTGCCTGGCCGCATGCCACCACACTCACAGATCCCCCTGATTCGGATCTGAGCATCTCCCGTGCCTCAATAGCTCCTTTGCCCCAAAGGTGGACTGCGTCTCGCAGTTGCGCTCCATCCTGTTGGACAAAGAGATATACGGGCCTTTCGGATCTCCCCTGGACAATGATGCCGTCGTATCCGGCAAACTTCAGAGTAACCCCCCATGTCCCTCCCAGATTGCTGTAGCAGAAATGCTCGGGAACAGTGGCCGGAGATTTTCCACACACTTGCCAGCGGGAGCTGGCGAATCCAGCGAAACCGACCAGCGGCCCGGTAAGAAACGTCAGCCGGTTCTCGGGGTCCAGTGCCCTAACGTGCGGCGGCACCTCGTCCCAGTGGATCCTGGTCGCAATGCCCCGCCCCCCGACGAACGCAGCGTAGTCGGACGTAGGCACAACGGATATGTGGCCCGATGACAGGTCCACTCTCAGTATCATGCCTGTGTAGCCGTGCTTATCGGACATCATCAGCCGCCTAACGCATTGTCGCAGTGAACTGACACCCGAGTCAATGCATGCCGCAGATCGTTACACCTGCAGGACCGTGCAAACAAGAAAGCCCACCTTATTCAGATGGGCTTCCGTGCATTGCAACCGGTTGTGTCTATCTCCCGGGGCTCTAGTCTTCCCTTTCGTACTTGAAGGAAACCTTGATCTTCACCCGATAGGCGCGGACCTTTCCGTTTTCGAGTTGCATGTCCATCTCCACAACCTCGGCTATGCGGAGGTCGCGCAGCGTTTTGGCAGCGGCTCCCACAGCGCTGGCAGCCGCTTTCTCCCATGAATCAGGGCTGGTTCCGACGAGTTCGATTACCTTGTATACGCTGTCCGATTTCTTCGCCCTTGTTGCCACGTGTTCTGCCTCCTTCTTTTTGATCTCTGATTAACCTGGTAGTCAGGTAACTTACCTGGAACGCCGTGGGGCCGCTCCAGCCTGCTGCTGCGCTCGAGTTACCCTGGGAGCTGGCAGGTCGGTACGACTGGGCTGGTCCTTGGCTATGTGCTGAATCTGGCCCTGTCTCTCCTGCCAGACAGCCTCAGCTTTGAACCAATGCTCCAGTTCACGTCCTTCAGGACAACACTGCTTCTCCCAAATCTGGTAGGCAATCAGTCTTACTTCGTCCTCATGATGCATTTCTCAATCCTCTCCATACGCCGGATGACTCAAGTACCGCTCATTCTTCTTCGGTGTTGTCACCAGGCGCATTTGAATCCCACCTGCGATCAGACTCGGACGCCGCTTGAGTTGACCCTGCTGTAGCAGTCGCTGCAGTACACCGGTCTGCCATCTCGCGGCTCAAAGGGCACTTCCGTCTGCTTGCCGCAATCGGCGCACACCACCGGGAACATCTGTCGCCTCGGCGTGCCATAGCTCGAAGAGCCATTGCCGTTGCCCTGCGCTCTCCTGCTTGCGCGGCACAACATGCAGCGCTTGGGATCGTTGGTGTAGCCTCTCTGGGCAAACAGTTCCTGTTCGCTGGCGCTGAAGGTGAAAGTAGACCCGCAGTCAGAGCACTGAATAGATTTTTCCACAAAACTCATTGGATGACCTCCTTTCCTGAAATATTTGGCTAGAGTCGGGGTCATCCGGAGCCCGTGGCTGCGATGGGTAAGTCTAACAGACCGTCGATAACCTAAACTGAAACCAGTACTGGAATGCTAACACATCGCCGTGGAATATGCAATAGGAGCATAAATCCTATGAGAAATCATGTTCCCAGGCATCAGCCTGGACACAGAGGGAGGACAGTTTTCGGGTGGCAATAAGCATATCTACCTGTTCCCCAGGGTATTCACTGGGTAGATTCTACTCATGCAACGATCTGTCATTGACGACTTTTCTGCAGTGCCAGACAGGTATCGCGGCGGAAGTCGGTTTGGTCTGCTGGATGGTACTCTAATGGTGGA
>MGMW01000073.1 GCA_001795035.1 Chloroflexi bacterium RBG_13_53_26 | reverse complement strand
TCGAACAGATGAATCTTCCTGTATGTGGCCGTGATGTCACCCCTGGGATCGATCAGCACACTGGTATTGAAAACCCTTCCTGTTTCTTCACAGCGTTCTGCCAGACTCCCACCCACAACATAGACACGGGCTGCGCTGGCCTTCTTACGCAGCCTATCCACTGTAGGCCCAGGGATCGGCTCGGCGTTTTCCCGCTGAGACCGGAGGGTACCCCCAAAGCTGAAATGCTCCGGCAGGGCGATCATCCTGGCACCTTTTTCAACAGCTTCATCCACCAGCCTCTCAGCCATTGACAGGTTTTGCTCCTTGTCGATCCCGGCCTGCATTTGCACCGCAGCGATGACCAGTCTGCTCATGAATTAACCCCCTCCGCTATCACTCACCCCCCACACCTCCGGACGTCTGTCCTCAGCCACACAGTCCTCACCAGTCGATGATACCCTCGATACGCAGTCACGGGCAGCACTAAGCAGCCGCTTTGTCCGTACCGCCCTCAACACCCCGTAGCGGCTGGCACTCATTCAGCCCGGAAAAGCGCTTCCCCCGCCAGCGCCAGAAAAGCTTGACCATCTCCACCGCAACAAACAGCGTGCAACTGGCCAGGATCACTATTCCCCAGTCAGCCATACTCAGACTGAAGGTGTGGAAATAGCTTTGCAGAGACGGCACATAGATCAGCGGCAGGCTCAATGCTATAGTGCCAAGGATTGCCAGTAGCAGCCACTTATTGCTTAAGAGGCCAACCTTGAATACAGAATCCCTCTCCGAACGGCAGCTTAGAGCAGTGAATTTCTCTATCACCACCAGGGTAACAAAACACATCGCTTGGGCATAGATTATGGCCTCATCAGCAGTTCTGCCTGAGTAATGTAGCGCCCAGTAGAACACACCAAACGTAGCTACCCCCGTTAAGATAGCTATCAATACTATCAACCTGGTTACCGGCCAGGTGAAAATGCCCTTCCTGCGGTCGCGCGGTGGGCGCTCCATTATATCCCTGTCTGGCGGATCGAAAGCCAGGGCCAGCGCCGGAGGACCGTCTGTGGCAATATTCACAAACAGAAGCTGCACCGCCACCAGAGGCAGCGGTGTACCGACGGCCACCGCCACTACCATCAGAACCAGCTCCCCGATGTGGCAGGAAAGCAGGTACATTATGCTCTTCTTTATGTTACCGAAGATGCCCCGACCCTCTTTCACTGCCGCCACGATCGACGCGAAATTATCATCCGTGAGCACCATATGTGCTGCTTCCTTTGATACATCTGTCCCCGTCACGCCCATTGCCACTCCGATGTCTGCTCTCTTCAAAGCCGGAGCATCGTTCACGCCATCGCCCGTCATTGCCACTACGTGCCCCCTCTTCTGCAGGGCTTCCACTACCCGCAGCTTGTGCACAGGAGACACACGAGCATATACCTCTATCTTCTCGACAACGGCCTCCAATTGCTGGTCAGTCATTTCTTCCAACTCAGCACCACCCACCACCAACCCTTCCTGCAACAAGCCCAGCTCCCTGGCAATGGACGCCGCTGTAGCCCTGTGGTCACCGGTTATCATCACCGCCTTCATGCCGGCTCTCTGACACATTTGAATGGCCTGCTTCGCCTCCTCCCTGGGAGGATCGATCATAGCCACCAGACCCACAAAAACCATACCCCTTTCCACCTCTTCAGGAGCCCGCGAATCCACCACTGGCTTGTAGGCCATCCCCAGGACCCGCAGGCCATCATCTGCCATTTGGCTGTTTATCTCCAGCAACCCCCTTTTTTCTTCTGCCGGCAGCATCCTTTCATGGCCCTCTGAACAGATACGATCGCAAGCCTCTAGTACCACCTCAAGAGCGCCTTTGGAGAAAGCCAGCCCGCCATCAGGGGTTTGATGGACAGTGGTCATCATCTTTCTCTCAGACGAGAAAGGTATTTCAGCCACCCTCGGGAAGGATTCTGCTAGAGAAGCTCTGTCCAAAGCCGCCTTAGCAGCCAACACGATCAATGCCCCCTCCGTAGGATCGCCTCTTATGCTCCAGGTACCGTCGGTTGATACCAGGCTAGCATCATTGCACAGGGCACTTATCTGAAGCAGCTTCTGCAATGAGGACGCCTCACTCGGCACAATGATATCCCCATTCCTTCGGAACTCGCCTTTGGGCTCATAGCCTGTCCCGCTCACATCAATTACCCGTCCATCTGTGTAGAGCTTCCTCACCGTCATCTGGTTCTGGGTCAGAGTGCCTGTCTTGTCAGAGCAGATGAAAGTGGTGCAACCCAGCGTCTCCACAGCATGTAGCTTCCGAACCAGGGCGTGTTTCTGGGCCATGCGGTATACCCCAAAGGCCAGCGTCACCGTCACAATGACAGGCAGTGACTCCGGCACCACCACTACTGCCAGACTCACCCCCCAGATAAGCATCTCCAGGACTCCCAGTTTCAGCCGCACAAGTACCAGAACTACCACCAGGGCAGAGACAGCCAGCAAGGATATCGCCATCAGCTTGCCAAAGCGATCCAGGCTTACCTGAAGTGGGGTCCGGGCTTCTTCCACACCCTGAAGCATCCCGGCAATCTTGCCAAATTCTGTGGCCATCCCTGTGGCTGTCACCACAGCCTTGCCTTTGCCATAAGCTACGCTGGTTCCAGCGTAGACCATGTTCTTCCTGTCGCCAAGCGCCGCATCCACTGGGACAGGGGGCAGTCCCTTGTCAGATGTCACAGACTCGCCGGTCAGCGCTGACTCGTCCATCTTGAGACCGGTGACCTCAAGCAATAGCGCGTCGGCAGCCACCCGATCGCCCGTCCTCAGAACCACGATATCTCCAGGCACCAGGTCACGGGATGGCACCACCACTTCTTCGCCCTCTCGAATCACCGCAGACGTCGGTGACATCATCTCCTTCAAAGCCTGCAGCGCCCGCTCGGCCCGGTACTCCTGAACAAAGCCGAGGACCACAGAAACGATGACCACAACCACAATTATGATCGGGTCCCAGATGTTGTTATCGTCCCCAATCGCCGCCAGTACGGCTGAGATAGCCGCAGCCATGAGCAGGATGATGATAAGAACGCTCCTGAATTGCCCCAGGAACATCAGCCATGCCGGAATCCGCTTCTCACGCCGGAATTCATTGCGGCCGTATCGTATCAGCCGCTGTTCAACTTCTATATGGCTCAATCCAGCCAGGCTAGAGCCCAGAATCTCCAGGGCTTCCGTTGTTTTCAGATTGTGCCAGTTCAACTGTTCCAAATCAGGTCCACACTTCCCACGGCAATAGATGCTTCACAGACAGCAATCCCAACTTTGCTCCTTCAAGCTTTCGGAACCAGCGAAGGAAGGCCAGAAACAAGGTCCAATGAATACGAGATGATTGCCTCCAGGCGGCTTTCGAATTGCCACAGCGCATAATCTTACCGCACCATGCATCGAGTATTCAACACCAACGTACGCTACGTTGTTGCAGTGAAATGTCTCTTCCAGTACAATGGATCAAATTTCGCGGTAGGTCCCGCAAGCACAGAGGGAAAAGGCCCTCTCCCATAGCAAGAACACTGGCTCTGCCGCGAGGTTCCAGAGGGGTGTCTGAAATGTGGCCAGCGAGGAAGCATGCGTGAGCGCCATAGATAGCCCGGTTCTTGTGCTGAACCAGAACTATGAGCCTCTCAACATCTGCCGGGTGCGACGGGCAATGGTTCTCATACTTCGAGGTAAGGCAGAGGTGTTGGAAAACGGCCGCGGTGAGATACACGCCACAAATATCTCTCTACCTATACCCTCGGTAGTTCGTCTAACACAGCTCATTAGGCGCCCTCGTCTGCAGAAGAGGCTCACGCGCTTCGAAATCTTCAACCGCGATAGACATACCTGTCAATACTGTGGTCGCGAAGGCAGAGACTTGACCCTGGACCACGTCATTCCGCGCAGCCGTGGTGGTACCCATGATTGGGAGAACATCGTTAGCTGTTGTTTCCCCTGTAACCTTCGCAAAGCAGGACGAACACCGGCAGAAGCCGGCATGAAACTGAATCGGCGCCCTCTCCCTCCCCCACCGTCAGCCTTCTCCGTCCCCTATCAATATCTCAACAGGCATGATGACTGGCAGAAGTTCATCATACAGGCAGGCTAGGTTCTGCGTGGTTTCTGACTCTTCTTTTTGGGCCCCTCTCCAGAATCTAATAGCGTGACTTCAGCAGCAGCAACCTCGACAACTGCCTGACTTTCAAGCTGCACACTCGCTGTCTCCTTGAGTACATTTATCCCGGTGACCACTCCTTCACCCATGGGTGTTGTCACATGCCCACCTATGGGAGGTAGTTTTTCCTTCATCAACCGGTAGTGTTCAGCCTCGTAGCCAAGACAACAAAGCAGCCGACCGCACATACCGGATATTTTTGTCGGCTCAAGCGAAAGAGACTGCTCCTTGGCCATCTTGATAGACAAAGGTTTGAATTCAGTCAGAAAGCTGGCACAGCACAAGGGATACCCACAGCGACCAATGCCCCCTAGCAATTTGGTCTCATCCCTCGGCCCCACCTGGTGAAGCTCCACACGCACCTTCAAAACGGCCGCCAGTTCTCTGACCAGTTGACGAAAATCAACTCTTCCTTCCGCGCTAAAAAAGACAGTAACATAGTTCGAATTCAGGTTACTTTCAGCGCCTCTGAGTTTGATGGGCAGATTGAGCTTACGTGCCAGCTCGGCACACTCGGCAAGAGCCTCCTGCTCCTTCTGCCGTGCTTCCTGCACTTGCCCCATATCTTCGGGAGTCACCTTGCGCACCACTGGCTTCAGTGGATCAGTCAATTCACTGGCTATGATCTGCTTCGGCGCAATGACAACCCTACCCATCACATGGCCTCGCCCAGTCTCAACAACCACGTGGTCATTGATCTCCAGTTCGATTCCCACAGGGTCGAAGTAATAGACCTTCCCCGCCCGTTGAAAACGAACCCCCACCACATTCCTTAACTCTTCTATTGGAGTTACCATATCCATACCCTATCTACACCCTTCTCTTCTGAATCTTGGCCAACCTCATATTCACCGCTCGCGCATGAGCATCCAGTCCTTCGGCACTGGCAATCGTTGCTGCCGCTGGGCCAATCGCCCCCAGGGTTTTGCCATCTACAGCTATGACACTGGTCACCTTCACAAAATCTTCCACCGTGAGAGGAGAGCCAAAACAGGCAGTACCACCCGTGGGCATGACATGGCTTGGCCCTGCAGTATAATCACCCACAACTTCCGGTGCATCCTCACCTATGAAAATTCCACCGGCATTCCTGATCTTCTCGGCACAGGACCAGGCATCGTTGACCATCAGTGAGAGGTGTTCCGGTGCGTACCCATTGACCAGCTCCACGGCTTCCTCCAGATCGGCAACCACTATTATGCCGCCTCTGTTTTCCAGCGAAGCCAGTATGATCTCCTTCCGACCCAGTTCGACGACCTGCCTTTCCACCTCTCGATCAACGGCTGAGGCCATCTTTGTTGAAGTGGTGATCAAGATAGCAGAGGCCATCGCATCGTGCTCTGCCTGAGCTAGAAGATCGGCAGCACAAATGGTTGGATCGGCAGTCTCATCTGCCACAATGATGGTCTCAGTCGGTCCATAGAAGCCATCAATATCAACCATCCCGTATACCATTCTCTTCGCCAACTGCACAAAGATGTTCCCTGGCCCACATATTTTGTCCACCTTGGGGACAGACTGGGTCCCAAAGGCCATCGCCGCAATAGCTTGGGCTCCCCCGATCCGAAAAACTCGATCCACCTCGGCAATATCGGCAGCCACCAACGTTTCGGGAGAGATCCCATCCTCCCCTGGTGGAGTGGCAACTATGACCTCTCTAACACCGGCCACCTTAGCTGGGATGGCAGTCATCAGCACAGTTGAAGGATAGGATGCCCTGCCTCCGGGCACATACACGCCCACTGTGCCCAGCGGGCGCACCCATTGCCCCAGACCGCCCTCACCGAAATCGATCCAGCTCCGATTCTTCCAGTTGAGGTGAAAAGTCCTGATTCTCTGAGCTGCCAGTTCCAGTGCCGAGATAAGCTCTCGGCTCACTCTGGCATGAGCCCGGGCAATCTCCTCTCGCTTCACTTCTAGCTCATTCAGTTCCACCCCATCAAGTCGCCTGCCATACTCGAAGAGTGCCGAGTCCCCCTTTTTGCGCACCTCCTCAAGGATCTGCCCCACCACCTCATGCAGCGTCAACTCCTTACCAAAGACCTCCTTTATCCTCTGTTTCAACCCTGCGGAGGTCTCCTGCAATTCCACTGGGGAACGTTTCAGTAAACCGGCCCTGGCGTCTGAGGCACTGTAGATTATCTTCAATACAATTCCTCTAGCTCTTCTATAGAGCGTGCTCCAAAACCACAGTCTCTGCGGCAGATGGAAGCTGCCCTTTCTTGATTTCCATCTCACTCATGCCTGGACGACGCACATTCTTCCTGCCCCTGAGAAAATCGTCCACTTTGGCGATAGGATAGCCACACTTGCCTGTCTTGTAGTGCATCGGGATTACCACCCTGGGACCTATCTTCTCGCAAACCCTGCCGGCCACCTTAGCATCCATGGTATAGAATCCACCTACCGGGACCAGCAGGACGTCCACACCTCCAATTTCCACCACCTGACCACTGTCCAGATCATGCCCCAGATCGCCCAGATGGCAGATCCTTATTCCATCTATGGTAAAGCAGAAGACGATGTTCTCCCCTCGCTGTTTTCCCTTCGCTTCATCGTGATACGTAGCAACACCCTTGAAATCAATCCCCTTGACCTTCTTAGTTCCGGGAGTGTCAACCACGTCTGGTTTCCCTTTCACTGCCGCCACATTATCATGGTCGCCATGCTTATGGCTTACCGTAGCAATATCGGCCGATTCCTCTATACGGCCATATTCAATCCCCCCTCCCTGAGAATAGGGATCACATATGACCTTAGTACCTGCGTCTGAAGTTATCAGGAACGAAGCATGACCCAACCATTTGATTCTCATGATTCATCACCTCTCCACAGGATTTCGCAGTCAACCTCCACCTGAAGCCAGAGAAAGAACAAGGCCGATCAGAGTTCGCACCGTCGCCCCTGTCGCTCCCTTCACCACATAGCCCTTCTCTTTGCTGGCATACGAAGTGCCTGCGATATCCAGGTGAACCCACGGACTGTCACCCACGAACTCGCTCAGGAACTGAGCAGCCGTAATAGCGCCTCCGTATCTTCCCCCGGTGTTCTTGATGTCAGCCACATCGCTCTTGTTCTGCTCCCTGTATTCTTCATACATCGGCATTTGCCATAGACGCTCGCCTGCTTCCTCAGCCGATCCAACCACTCTCTTCACGAGCTCTTCATTATTGGTGAACCCGCCAGTAGCGACATCCCCCAGAGCCACATGGCATGCACCCGTCAAGGTAGCCACATCCACTATGGGAGAAAGCCCCAGCTTGACGGCATATGACAATGCATCAGCCAGAATCAACCTGCCCTCAGCATCCGTGCTCACAATCTCAATAGTCTTGCCATTCATCGCCCTGACGACATCGCCAGGCTTCAGAGCCATGCCGCTTGGCAAATTCTCGGTGGCTGGTATCAGAGCGGTAACATTGATCTTTGGCTTCAACTGGCCCAACGCCAGCAGGACAGCCATAACGGTAGCTCCCCCTGCCATGTCACCCTTCATCTCACCCATATTCTCCGATGGCTTGATGGAGATTCCACCTGAATCAAAGGTTATCCCCTTCCCTACCAACCCCACCACCCTCTGCGAGGCATCATCCCCCCTATATTGAAGAACTATGAACTTGGGAGCTTGCCCGCTGCCCTGTGCCACACCCAACAATGCTCCCATTCCCATCTCTCGCATCTGCTCCCGTTCCAGAACCGTGTACTGTAAACCGTACTCAGCAGCAATCTTCATGGCCGTCTCTGCCATGTCGCCAGGGGTCATGAAGTTGGCAGGTTCATTGATCATATCCCGTGCAAAATTCACAGCTTCAGCGATCACCTTGCCAGCACTGCAGCCCCTCTCCAACTGCGACAGCCTGCTCTCATCCCTCTCCACAATGAGCAGTTCATCAACTCGACCATTGTCAGGCTCCTTGGTAATATGCCTCCGAAACGTATAGAGTCCCAGGATGCTTCCCTCTGCTATGGCCTGAGCCGCTATATCAGGCTCGATACCACCCGCTCCCGCACCGTGAACAATAGTAGCCAGCCTTCTTGACCCTTTCCCCCTGGCATAACGGCATGCCTCAGCAGTAATACGACGGATTCTATCCACACTCAGTTGCGACTGCTTCCCCAGGCCGGCGACTATCACTCGCTTGGCCGGAATCCTACCCAGCGTATGAATAAGAGTATTCTCACCCGACCTGCCCTTGATCTCGCTGGCAGCAATCAGTTCGGTAATAGCTCCCCCGAGAGCTCTGTCCACCGCTCCCGTAGCACCGCCAGGCTGCGTGATCCCTTCAAATAGATTCACTATGAGAGCATCCACTTCAATCTGGATAGCATCACCAATCACTACCTTCAGTTCCAGCGCGCCTCCTCCTTTCATCCGCCAATGGCTATTTGTTTATGATACGGGCAATCTTCTCAACCGCCGGTGCAATATCCCTGGACGTATCCACTTTGAAATGATTCCGTCTTATCGTCTCGGCAACCGGCAGCATTCTCTGGTAGACTCCCCAGTCAGCATCCGAATTGTCCCATGGGTCTTTCCCGCTAGCCCGGCATTGCAGGCGCTGATAAACCACCTCCGGCGGAGCGCAAATCTGCACAATAATAAGCTTTGCTCCAGTCTGCTCAGCAATATGGTACAGACCCTCACGGTGATACTCCTCCAGATTGGTAGCATCAAGAACCAGCGTTATCCCCTTGCCCAGTAATTCCGTCACCAGATTGTGAATGGCTTTGAAGAGATACGCACTCTCGTCGCTACTATGGCAGGGGGAATGAAAAAGCACCTTGCGCAGGTTGTCACTCTCCAGGATGACCAGGGGCGTTTTCTCCGCCAATCTTCGGCAGAAATAGGACTTGCCTGTGCCCGGCAGTCCGCTGACCACAACGAGGGCAGGCTTGACCACCGCCTCAGGCAACTCGCCCAGGCTATCCCTCAGCCTGCTCACCTCATCAACAGATTGGCCTCTTCCCATCGAAGCCAATTATAGGGGATTTCGAGAGGTTTTCAAATGATCTTCAAGACGCCACATCCGCCAGATATCGCACCAAAACGAACTGGGGATGGTGTCTACACGAAGCTACGGTCAAAGAGCAACCTGTTCAGCAGGATACTCCACTTGTTCCCGCCCATTTTGAGGTCTTCTCTGAGACCAGTCACCAGCCTTTTGATCACTATCAACACAAACAGCGCAACGCCAGCGGCAATAGCCTCCCATGGCAGCCCCATGACCCAACATCCCAAGGGAAACAAACCAAAACCGCAGAACATCCCCAGAGGAAGGCTCAAGCTCGGAGGACCACCGAATTCCAGGCGCTCATCGAGCGTCCGCCTTGAGTCCACAAATCTGGGCAATGTCCTTACCAGGGCACCAATAGCTATAGGTGTGATCAGGAAGGGCAGCGCTTGGTAGGCCAGCGCTGCTGCCATACCCAGACCCGTGGTATTGGCTTTCTCGCCCCTGAACTTCAGGAATACCGGCCACATTTCCCCCACTATCACCGCCAGTCCCACTCCAGCCACCAGACCCAATTCCAGACCAAACACTCTGTCAACTATGACTACAGCAATACCGCCTTTGGCAACATCCCAGCTTACCCCTATCAGCCCCTCAACGCGGCCCACGTTGCGCCACAGGCTGATGTGCATGTCCTCTTCCTTGGACAGATCAACTCCCCTGATCCTACCTATTAGGTAGACAACAGGCAGTGCCCCATAGAGGTACGCCCCAACAATCCACAGAGCATAGATCCACCAATCATCAAAACACATTGTGAGTTTCCTGTCACACTCTAGTGGCCATACGCATGACTATCTGTGATACTGGTTTTCCAGAAAGTCAGCCCACTCTTCAGTCTTACGATGTGCTATCTTGCGTTCCAGAATTGCAGGACCCAGAAGGGCAATCAGTCCAACCAGCGCCAGGGCAGTGATATTGAACAGCCCGATACTCCCCCTGCTGGCGAGAACCATCATCGTCAGGATAACAAGGCCGGCAATCAACAACAAACCCAGCTTCACCCACCGCTTCTTTAGTTGGGTAAAGAGAATAACAATACCAGCCAATGTCAGAAAGCTCATGGCCATCCATGGTTCTAAACCGTAGAGAGCTCCCCCTCCATCCTGCAGCAATTCTTCTCTCCACTGAGCTGTCACAAACCAGCCAATTACGGCCAGGAAAGGCAATATAGTCAACGAGCCGAGCAGCCAATCGCGTTTCAGGATCTGCACCAGGATAATGGCGCATAGTACTCCAACCCCGGCAAAATAGGCCAGTACTGCCAGCCAGAGCCACCAGGATACAGGAAAAGCGCCACTGTTTAAGGCTTGATCCAGAATGATCAAGCCGACCACTAACAGGGGAATCAAAGCATAGCCCAGCCATGTAAAGAACCATGTGGGCCTATTATGTCGCCACCCGTAGACCACTACACCAATGACAGACAGAACAATGACCGTAAGCCAGCCAATATTTGACCACTGGTGAAGGGCAAAAAGCAGCGAAAAAAAGATGTGGGGCAAAGCAGCCATCAACGCCTGGGGCCAATCGTCTTTGCTGTGTACCTCAGTGAGTTCACCAGCCACCGTCTTCAATGATCCGAATTCTCGGGCTGCTACCCGAACTGCCTCCTCTTCCGACAACCCTGATGCCTCCAGCTCTTCTACCCGATCTTCAAAATGGGTATAGAGCTCGCAGAGGATTTCCTTCTCTGAGGAGGGATCGAGCTTCAAATGTGCTCTGGCCTTGTCCAGACACTTCTTCGCTTCAGTCAACATTACTTCACTTTTGCTTATGCCTGGCTGACTGTTGGTCGCGTAACCATGTTTACTGCCGATGAGAAGCCCCACCATTCAGCCACCTTTGCCTCCAGCCACTCCAGACCCTTCTCAGTCAGACTATAGTACCTCCTCTTCTTGCCGGAAGGATGTTGTTCCCATTTGCCTCGTATCAGACCTGTCGCCTCCAATCGATGCAGCGCCGGGTAGAGCGTACCTTCCCTGAACCTGAAGTAACCCTCGCTTCTCTTGTCCAGCTCCTTGATAATCTGATAGCCATACATCGGCTGATTCCTCAGCAAAGACAGAAGCAAAGTCTCAGTGCTCCCCTTTAGTAGCTCACGCCTATAGTCCATACTTCAACCTCTCCTGTGTGCGTATCGAAGTCAGGCTGCTCAACGCTTATCTCTGGAACCGGCAAATCTAAGACCAATTCACCATATTGACAAGATGTTACCAACACCTCAAAACTGCCCCGCGTCTCGAATTCACCCGCAGTTATCAAGCGATGCTCAGATTAGCACAACAACTGGCCCTGGGGCAAGCATTCGTTTCTCATTCGTTTCTCAGTCTTCCGTGTAGAAGGCCAGCCCCAGTGTGCCTCTGCCTGTAGAGTAACCCATTATGGGGCTGAACTCGGTCAGCCACACTTCAACACAGTCAAACTCACTCTCCACGCGTTGCTTAAGCCTCTGCCCTTCTTCCAGAGCATCGGCATGATGCACTGCCACATGAACCGGCTTGTCACCAACGCTTTTGTGCATTGCTTCCAGCAGAAGGTCAACTCCCCGCTCCTTACTCCTCGTCATGCATCTCAAATGCGCCACTCCGTCCCGCCAGGTCATCACCGGCTTAACGCTGAGCCATGCACCTATTTGAGAGGCGATCTTGGGGATCCGTCCTGTCCTGTATACATGTCGAATCGTTTCCAAAATAAAAATAAGGTCAACCTTCCCCCGCACATCTTCGGCAGCTCTAACAGCTTCGAGCAATTCCTTTCCTTCGGCCACGGCTCGCGCCCCAGCAAGCACTACAAAGCCCTCTGCCCCAGTGCAAGTCTGGGAATCCAACACCACAATATTGGTATTGGCTAGCTCATCCTTGACCTGTTCCTTGGCTGCCAATGCAGCACTGTGAACCGTGCTGACCTTAGAGGACAGTGTGATGCAGAGGATACTCGCAGCGCGCTTGCTCATCTTGCGGTACGCCTCAACAAAGGCTTCCGGCGGAGGGGCTGATGTAGTAAATAGGTCGGGCGCTTTCTCCAGTAGCTGGTACGCCTCGGACGGAGTAATGTCGATCCAGTCGCGATACACGTTCCCATCAAAAAAAATGTTCGGCGACACTATCTCAATCCCATATCTGTCTATCATTTCCTTCGGTATGCAGCCTATGCTATCGGTAACGATACCTACTTTGTCCATGATCGTCGCAGTCCCCTCGCACCATACATCGTATTACTATGCATGACTAGCACTATGGTAGTGGGCCTGATGATAGTTGTCAACAGGACAGTGTGCGGAGTTACCTCACAAACAACGTATCCACTCAAAGAGAGACGAGAGCCTGGGGAAGACCCTCATTTGCGGAGCTTGTAGGAATCAAACGACCTAGCCAGTGGATTCAACCAGGTGATAACTCATATTCCCCAAACCTAGCTCTTCCGCCACCCTGAACTGCACTAGGCTATCCACGTTGTGGAGCCTGCCCATCTTGTCGGATGAGCCAGAAGAATCGAGTCTGTCAATGACAGGGGCTTTGTCTATCAAATCCAGCGAGGCTTTGTCTATGGCCACCGGATCCAATGAGGCCAGTATGCCGATATCCGGAACTACTGCCTTGCCCGCGGGGGCAGCACAATCACAACACGGTGTCACAT
>MGMW01000072.1 GCA_001795035.1 Chloroflexi bacterium RBG_13_53_26 | reverse complement strand
TGTAGTGTCTCAGAAAAGACTTAACAACAGAATCTAGAAGAAGCTAGAAGGAATATACAATGGATTCCGTGTCAAGCACGGAATGACACATTGTACAGGTATTACGATGACACTACACTAGATTGATACTACGCACAGGGGGTGGGTCTTTGATTCTGTTAGCGGGACATCGCACCGATCCCGGCCAACCTCACCTGGTTTTCCCAGATATCGCTTGATACTGACCACAGGAGGTGTTTGCCTTTGCGTGGGCTGTCAGGAATGCGGATCAGTATTTGTTCCTCATACGGGTGTACCATCAGCATCCTCTGTTGACATAATGTTGTAACAAGAAGAGGAGAGAGCTATGAATAAGGCGCAGATGAAGATCAAGAAGGCGGCAATCCTGGGAGCCGGGGCAATGGGCAGCAAGATAGCCGCCCTGCTCGCCGGCGTTGATATCCCCACGTGTCTGCTGGATATCGTTCCGAAAGAGCTGGATGATAAGGACTTGAAGAAAAGGTTGACCAGAGAGTCGCCCGAATTCAGGAACAAGCTGGCCAGATTGGGGATCGACTATACCCTCATGGCCAGTCCACCAGCTTTCTTCGTGGCCCAGGATACCAAGCTTATCAAACCGGGCAACTTCGAGGACCATCTGGCATGGCTTTCGGAGGCTGACTGGATAATCGAGGTTGTGGCTGAAGATCTTAACATAAAGAAGGGACTACTTCGGAAGGTCGAGCCGCATATGAAGCCCACGGCTATCCTCACCACGAATACCTCCGGACTCTCGGTGAACATGATATCGGAAGACCTGTCGGAGCAGACCAGGGCGCATTTTCTGGGAACCCACTTTTTCAACCCTCCGAGGCACATGAAACTGATGGAGATCATCCCGGGGAAGCTCACTGATGAGGCGACTCTCTCTTTCATGGCGGACTTCTGCGAGGCGCGGTTGGGCAAGAGCATTGTCTTTGCCAAAGATACACCCAATTTCATCGCCAATAGAATCGGTGCCCATGCCATGCTGGCGGCGATAAAGATCATGTTGGAGGACGGCTATACCATTGAGGAAGTGGATGCCATAACGGGTCCTCCCATGGGCAGGCCGAAGATGGCCTCATTCAGGACGGCAGATATGGTGGGCCTGGATGTCTTCGTCAAAGTGGCCCAGAACGTTGGGGACAACGTGAATGATGCGACGGAGAGGGAGGCCTTTGCCGTTCCCGAATTTGTGGCCAGGATGGTGCAGACCGGGCTTCTGGGCGACAAGACTCAGAAGGGGTTCTACAAGAAGGTGACGGGAGCCGAAGGATCGCAGATATTCGCCATTGACTGCACCACCATGGACTATGTGCCGGTGAGGAAAACCAGCCTGCCGGCTCTGGACGAACTCAAGCAGGTGGATGACCCAACCAAGAGATTGCGAGCCCTGGCCTATTCGGATGACAGAGCGGGGCGTTATGCCTGGAAGGTGCTCAAAAAGATGCTCCTCTACTGCGCGAGCAAGGTGCCCGAGATATCGGATGACATCGTGAGCATTGATCGAGCCATGAGGTGGGGCTTCAACTGGGAGCTTGGCCCCTTTGAGACCTGGGATGCTCTGGGGCTTCGGGAATCCGTGGAGAGGATGGAAAAAGAGGGGGAGAAGATACCGGCGAATGTCGGCCTGATGCTTTCGGTGGGCAAGGAGCGGTTCTACGAAAAACGGAGAGGCAAGAGCTACTACTTTGACTTCGCCGAGTTGAATTATGAGAGAATCGACGAGAAACCGCAGCTCGTTCTGCTGCCTTCGCCAGACGAGAAGAGAAAGAAGGTAGTTCGGGCCAATGCGGGAGCCAGGCTTGTTGATATTGGGGAGGGAGTGGCCTGTCTGGAATTTCGTTCTGCCAACAATGTCATCGACGGCGATGTGATCCAGATGATGCACGACAGCATAGCGGAAGTTGAGGAGAACTTTGAAGGCCTGGTTATCGGCAACCGAGGGGCCAACTTCTGCCCGGGCGCGGATGTGAAGCTGATCTACGGACTGGCGGTGAACAAGGATTGGAAGACGCTGGAGATGGCAGTAGCACAGCTTCAGCAGGCACTTATGCGGATGAAGTACTCGGATAAGCCGGTGGTGGCGGCACCCTTCCGTATGGCTCTCGGTGGCGGGTGTGAGGTGTGCCTGGCGGCCAGCATGGTGAGGGCCCATGCTGAGGCTTATCTGGGGCTGGTGGAGATGGGGGTGGGGCTCATCCCGGCCGGAGGCGGGACCAAAGAGATGCTGCTCAGGGCTACCGACTGGGTACCGCCGAGTATCCCCAGTGCGGCGCCGGGCGGTGCCAAACCCGATCTTATTCCTTTTGTAGCCCGGGCCTTCGAGACGATCGCCACTGCCAGGGTGTCCACCTCGGCCATGGACGCGCAGGGGATCGGCTACATGAGGACGTATGACAGGATTACCATGAACCTGGATTATCTGCTCTACGATGCTAAGGAATCGGTGCTGTCACTGGTCAAAGAAGGCTACCGTCCGCCACGGCCCAGAGATGATATCAGGGTGGTGGGCCGGACGGGGAGGGCCATACTGGAACTGATGGTCTTCCTGTTGAAGGATGCCGGATATATCAGTGAGACCGATGCCCGCATCGCGTCAAGGCTGGCCTACGTGATCACGGGGGGTGACCTGGACCAGAATACTCTGGTAACAGAGCAGTACCTGCTGGACCTGGAGCGGGAGGTCTTTCTTTCCCTCAGTGGTGAAGAGAAGACCCAAGCCAGGCTGAAACACATGGTCGAGACCGGCAGGCCGTTGAGGAACTAAGGGCAAAACTGACAGGAGATGCAGCGATGAAGGAAGCAGTGATCGTATCAGCAGTGAGAACCGCCCTGGGCAGATTCAATGGCAGCCTGAGGAACATGAGGCCGGAGTACACGGCCAGTGAGGTGGTGAAGGAGGCGGTGAGGAGGGCTAAGGGATTGAAGCCCTGGGACATCGACGACCTGGTGATGGGCTGTGCCTTCCCGGAGGCCGAGGCGGGGATGAACATAGGGCGGAATGTGGCTCTCAAGGCAGGGCTGTCCAGCCGGGTGCCGGGGATAACGGTAAACAGGTACTGTTCCTCGGGCCTGGAGGCCATCGGACTGGCCTGTCAGAAGGTGATGTGCGGTTTTGGCGATGTGATGGTGGCGGCCGGTGCGGAACACATGACGCTGATACCCATGGGGGGGAACAAGCCGCTGCCCGATCCGGAGCTGATAGAGACCTGGCCCCAGGTATATATCACCATGGGGCTGACGGCGGAGAACGTGGCCCAACGATTCGACATCAGCAGACAGGACCAGGATGCCTTCGCCCTGGAGAGCCACCGCAAAGCGATCAAGGCCCAGGACGCAGGCGTGTTCAAGGACCAGATCCTGCCCTTGAAGGTGGTGGACAGAGTCTTCGAGGGGGGCAAGGCGGTGCGCCGCGAGAAGGTGTTCGACACCGACGAGTGCCCCCGGCGGGATACCTCGCTGGAGGCCCTGTCCAAACTGAGGGGGATCTTCCGGCCAAACGGCAGGGTGACGGCGGGTAACTCCTGTCCCATGAACGACGCGGCGGCGGCGGTGGTGATCATGTCGAAGGAGAAGGCGGCTTCGATGGGGCTGAAACCGATGGCGACCTTCAGATCGATCGGCGTGGGCGGGGTGGACCCGGACATTATGGGCATCGGGCCGGTGGTGGCCGTTCCCAAGGCGCTCAAGTATGCAGGTCTGACGCTGGACCAGATTGACCTGATCGAACTGAACGAGGCCTTTGCCTCACAGTCACTGTATGTAATGAGGACGCTTGGCATAGACCCAGGCAAGCTAAATGTCAACGGTGGCTCTATTGCCCTGGGGCATCCTCTGGGCTGCACCGGGGTTTATCTTACCACCAAGCTACTTTATGAGATGGAGCGGCGGAAATCGAGATATGGTGTGGTAACCATGTGCATTGGTGGTGGCATGGGAGCAGCAGCGGTCTTCGAAAGAGAGATGTAGAAGGAGGACGCCATGTCGGACAAAAAAGTGTTAAAGAAGGGTGGTTCGTTTCTTGTTGAAGAGGTATCGCCTGCGGACGTGTTCACCCCCGAGGACTTCCGGGAAGAGCACAAGATGATTATTGTCACCACTGAAGACTTTGTGAAGAAGGATGCCCAGCCTCGCATGGAGGAACTGGAGCACAAGGACTTCGAGGTGGTGAGGCGGCTGATGAGGAAAGCAGGCGAGCTGGGCCTGCTGGGGGCGGAGGTCCCCGAAGAATATGGCGGCGGAGGATTGGATACGGTGGCCTCTCTCCTGATCGCGGAACATGCGGTTGGCGCGGGCTCGTTCAGCGTCACTATCAATGCTCATAGCGGGATCGGCACCATGCCTCTGGTTTTCTTCGGCACCGAGAAACAGAAGAAGAAGTATCTGCCGGGCCTGTGCAGCGGTGAGAAGCCGGGTTGTTATGCTCTGACGGAACCCGGCGCGGGGACGGATGCCCTGTCCATTCAAACCACTGCAGTGCTGTCGCCCGATGGCAAGTACTACAAGCTGAACGGCACCAAGCAGTTCATCACCAACGGGGGTTTTGCCGATGTCATCATCACCTATGCCAAGGTGGACGGTGACAAATTCACCACCTTCGTGCTGGACAGGAACCTCGAGGGGATATCCACGGGCCCGGAAGAGAAGAAGATGGGGATTCGGGGCACTTCCACTGTGAGCATCACACTGGAGGATGTCAAGGTGCCGGCAGAGAACGTTGTCTTTGAGGTTGGGAGGGGGCATGTGGTGGCCTTCAATATACTCGACCTGGGCCGATTGAAACTGGGCGCTGCGTCGGCGGGAGTGGCCAAGATGGCGCTGGAAGCTTGCGTGAAGTACGGCAAGGAAAGAGTGCAGTTCGGCAAGCCCATCTGCCAGTTTGGGCTGATAAAGCAGAAGATCGCCGAGATGGCTATCAGGACATATATCGTCGAGAGCATGGCGTATCGCACCGGTGGAATGATCGATGTGATCATGGAGACGCTGGACCGTACTGCCGCGGACTATGGCCGACAGAGCGGCAAAGCCATAGAGGAGTATGCCATAGAGTGCTCCATAAACAAGATTTATGGCTCAGAAGCGCTGGCGCTTGTTGCTGATGAAGCGGTACAGATATTTGGCGGCTACGGTTATATAGAAGACTATCCTGTGGAGAGGATATATCGGGATTGCCGCATACTCAGAATATTCGAGGGCACCAACGAAATAAACAGACTGATCACCATGGCTTTCCTGACCAGGAAGGCGTTGAAGAACGAGATACCGCTCCTGGCTGAGATGCAGAAAGCGAAGGAAGAGTTGCCGGCCATGAAACCCCTGGTTTCCAAGAGTGGAGGCAAGCCGCTGCAATACCAGCGCCGGCTTATGGAGAGGGCAAAGAAGCTGTTTCTGTTCTTGACTGACGCTGCGGTGGCGAAGTACGGCCAGGCTGTCAGTGAGGAGCAGGAAATTTTGGGTCGATTGAGCGATACTGCCATCGAAGTATTTGCCATGGAGAGCGGACTGGCCAGAGCGCTGAAGTCGATAGAAAGCTGCGGTGAAGAGGCCTCAGAGATGAAGGTCAACATGATGAAGGTCTATGTGAATGACGCTGTGGGCAGGATCAGCGACTACGCCAGGGAAGTGCTGGTGGCGACCTCAACCGAGGAGACGATCCAGAGTCAACTGGCAACTGTGGCCAATCTGATGCATCTGACGCCGGTAAACACGGTAGCCCTGCGGAGGAGCATTGCCGACAGGATCATAGCTGCCGAGAAGTTCATCTGCTAGTGTAGTGTCTCAGAAAAGACTTAACAATAGAATCTAGAAGGAATATATAGTGGATTCCGTGTCAAGCACGGAATGACACATTGTATGGGTATGACGATGACACTAGACTAGCCGGGTATCAAGAACAGTGGCATTAAAGGAGGATATCAGTGTCCTGGAGAGATGAATATAAATCGAAGTCATGCAGTCATGAGGAGGCTGCCAAGCTGGTTCATTCGGGCGACCGGTTTTTCACTCCGCTCGGCCTCGGTGAGCCTTCCACTGCCATGATCGATGCCATCGCGGACCGCAAGGATGAGCTCAAGGACATCGAGTATATATCTGTGCTCCAATACCACCCATACAAGATTTTCGGACCGGAGTGCCGGGAGACGTTCAAGCTGATATGCGGCTTCTACTCCAAGTTGACCATGTTTCAGCATATGGACGGCAGCTCAACATACGCTCCGGTACAGAGCTCCAGTGCGGGTCATGTAATCAGGGAGCGTCAGAGGATATATCCGCGCAGGATGGGCATGATCACCCAGGTCAGCCCTCCGGACGAACACGGATATGTGTCACTCGGCCTTGATTTGTTCTATACGCCGGACATGTTTGACCAGGTGGACTGGTTTGTGGCCGAGGTCAACCCGAATATGCCCAGAACCTACGGCAATACCCACTACCACGTCAGCCGATTCGACAGATTTGTGGAAACGAATGAGCCCTTGTTTTGTCCTCCGCTGCCCGAGCCGTCAGATATAGACAGAAAGATCGCTGAGAACGTGGTCAGCCTGCTGAGGGACAGGGACTGCCTTCAGGTGGGGATCGGCGCAGTGCCGGGGCAGATATCCAAGCTCATTGCGGAGAGCGGCCTCAAGGACCTGGGCATTCACACTGAGATGGCACCCATGGGCACCCGACAGCTTGTGGAGAAGGGTGTAGTCAACTGCAAATACAAACAGACCCATCCGGGCAAGATCGTCATGGCCTTCGCCTTCGGTGACCAGGACCTGTATGACTTCCTGGGCAACAACCCCATGGTCGAGTTCTATTCTGCTTCCTACTGCAACGCCATCCCCCTGGTAGCCAGGGAGAAGAATGTGGTGGCTATGAATGGGGCTGTCGAGGTGGATCTGGTGGGGACCATCTGCTCCGAGTCTTACGGCGACGATATGCGTTCCGGCACGGGGGGGCAGCTCGATTTTGTGATCGGTGCCTACTGGTCCGAGGGAGGCAGGGCCATCAACACCTTGCCCAGCACAGCCAAGGGCGGCACGGTGTCACGCATCGTGCCCTATCCGACACAGGGATCCAGGGTGACCGTCCCCAGGCATTACGCGCAGTATGTTGTTACCGAGTATGGGATTGCCGACCTCAGCGGACGGGACGAAAGAGAGCGGGCCCTGGCTCTGATCAACATTGCCCATCCCAAGTTCAGGGATGAGCTTCTGCAGGCTGCCAGGAAGAGACTCAGATTTTGAAGACTGCTTTTGAACAGAGTCGGTGGGCAAGCCACCTCGTTTGGGAGGAGAACAATGGAGAAGATATGGTTGAAACACTACGATCCCGGCGTACCGGCGACCATCGAATATCCTGAGACAACCCTGCCCCAGATGCTTGAGGAAACAACCCGCCGCTTTCCCGAAAACACTGCCATTATCTTCCCCGGCAATTTTGGTGATTCATACCGCATCAGTTACAGAGAGCTGAACGGCCAGGTTAACCGTTTGGCCAACGCCCTGATCGACCTGGGGGTCAAGAAAGGGGACAGGGTGGCCCTGCTCCTGCCCAATTGCCCCCAGTTTGTGATCAGCTACTATGCTGTCCTCAAGGCGGGCGGAATAGTGGTGGCCTTCAACCCCCTTTACTCACCGAGGGAGATCGAACACCAGCTCAATGATTGCGGTGCAAAGACGATGATTGTCCTCAGCCTTTTCTACCGGACTATTGCCGAACTGAGAGAGCGAACCGGACTGACCAACGTGGTGGTGACCAATATCAAGGAGTATCTGCCACCGATCACCCGATGGCTTTTCACCATTTTCAAAGAACGGAAAGAGGGACACCGCGCCGATATCACTGGTGCAGCCGGGACTCACTCCTTCGGTGCCCTGCTGGCCAAATCCCCGCCCACGGCACCCTCTGTGGCAGTTGATCAAAATGAGGTGGCCATGTACCAGTACACCGGTGGAACCACGGGCATCAGTAAAGGCGCCATGATAGGGCACCGGGGCATCCTGGCCAACACCTTGCAGATGAGGGCCTGGTCCACCCCCTTGAAGAAGGAGGAAGGTGAGGGCCTGGTGGTTATGGGGGTCATGCCCTTCTTTCATGTCTACGGGGTGATTGTGGTGATGCATTTCACCGTTCTCACCGGACAGACCATGGTTCTATTGCCCCGCTTCATAATCAAGCAGGTGCTTAAGACAATCAACAAATACAAACCCTACTTCTTCCCCGGTGTGCCCACCATGTATGTGGCCATCAACAACTTCCCGCAGGTCGGCAAGTATAATCTACGTTCCATCGAAGCCTGTGTCAGCGGTGCTGCCCCTCTGCCCGTCGAGGTACAACAGAAGTTCGAGGAGGTCACCGGAGGCAGGCTGGTGGAGGGCTATGGTCTGACCGAGGCGGCTGTTGTGACTCACTCTAACCCCGTATTCGGCATGCGCAAAACGGGCAGCATCGGGGTGCCCTTCCCCGATGTGGAAGCCAGGATCATGGATGTTGAGACTGGAGAGAAGGAAATGCCGGTGGGAGAGGTAGGTGAGCTGGTGGTCAGGGCTCCCCAGGTGATGAGGGGCTACTGGAACCGCCCTGAGGAGACCGCTATGGTGCTGCGCAACGGCTGGCTCTATACGGGAGATTTGGCCAAGATGGATCAGGACGGCTATTTCTTCATTGTGGACCGAAAGAAGGAGATGATCATTGCCGGCGGCTACAATATCTATCCTCGGGATATTGAAGAGGTGCTCTATGAGCACGAGAAGATCAAGGAAGCCGTCTGCTATGGTGTTCCTGATACTTATCGGGGTGAGACGGTCAAAGTGTGCGTGGTGCTCAAGGAAGGACAAACGGCCACCTCTGAGGAGATCACCGAGTATTGCCGGGCGAAGCTGGCCAAGTTCAAAGTGCCCAAGATAGTGGAGTTCAGGACCGATCTACCCAAATCGCCCATAGGCAAGGTACTGCGTCGGGTGCTGGTGGAGGAAGAGAAGGCGAAGGCCAAATCCGGGAAGAATCAGGGCGGCTAGAGTCCTGGCAGCCACTGTCGACGGGAGGCCATCAGGGCCTCCCTTACGGGTAGATTTGCACCGGGTCAGGTCGGGGACCTGACACTCACGGAGGAAGAGAAGGCAAAGGCCAAATCCGGGAAGAATCAGGGAGGTTGATGTCTCTGAGATACCCCTGGATGCTGTTCGCCGCCGGCCTGGCTGATAGCCTAAGATATGTTGACGCCCGACAGACCTGGTGGTACTATCCAGTGGGATAGGTTCCAGGGTGTTGGGTGTCTGGGGCTGGCAGCAGACCGTATCGTTGCACACGATAGCGTTGATGGAAGAGGAGGGCTAGATGAAGACGGTGTTCATTAATCCGGAGCGGTGCGTTGGTTGTCACCAGTGCGAGATTGCGTGCGTGGTAGAGCACTCTCAAAGCAAGACCCTCTACGGGGCGCTTCTGGAGACCCCGATACCCCGGCGCTTCATTGTGGCTACACCGGGCATCCATTTGAACTCTTCTTTCCCCAGCAAGTGCCGCCACTGCAGCCCTGCACCCTGCCAGGCGGTCTGCCCTACGGCGGCGATCAGCCGTGATGCTGACATGGATATCGTCCTCATCGACGGCAACAAGTGTATTGTCTGCGGAATGTGTGCTATGGTTTGTCCCTTCGATGTGATCACCTACTTCCCCTCGGCCAGGGTCAAACCGCAGAGGACGGTGGCCATCAAGTGCGACAACTGCATCGACCGACAGCATCACGGAAAGATGCCGGCATGCGTGGAGACCTGCAAAGTGGGCGCGCTGCAGTTCGGCGACGTGAATGAGTTGGCCAAGAAGGCAAGAACGCGGTTAGGCAAGTCCGTGTCGGTAGCCGTGAGCCAGATCAAAGCTGAAGAGGCTCCTATCCCGGCCAACCTACGTGGTTGGCGTGAATGGGGTGAGAGCGTCGGACGTCTCAACGAAAGAGCATAAGAGGAGGGCAAAATGTCCAGTCATCTTGGCGGCGAAGGTTTCAGTAAGTTCAGCATACACAAAGATGCGCAGGAGATGTTGAGGGTAGCCCAGGACGAGCACATCCAGACAGCCTGGGACCGGTTGGCTGAACAGGAGCCTCAGTGCGGCTATTGCACGCTCGGCCTCAGTTGCCGTATCTGCGCCATGGGCCCCTGCCGGATTGACCCCTTTGGTGAGGGTCCGCAGAAGGGTGTCTGCGGGGCTGATGCCGACATTATTGTAGCCCGCAACCTGGCGCGGATGATTGCCGCAGGTGCCTCGGCGCACTCCGACCACGGGCGGGACATCCTGGAAGTGCTTCATGAAACGGCCAAAGGCGACACGACGGCCTACGAGATCACCGATGTGGAGAAACTGAAACGGCTGGCGAAGGAATACGGGGTCAAGGTAGATCACAGAAAGGCCAATGAGATCGCCAAGGATTTGGCATGGGAGATGATGGAGGACTACGGCACGCGCAAGAACAGCGTCACCTTCGTGGGGCGGGCTCCCAAGGCACGCCGCGATCTGTGGGCAAAGCTGGGCATCACGCCGCGGGGCATTGACAGGGAGAACGTAGAGACGCTCCATCGCACGCATATGGGAGTGGACAATGACTACGTCAACATTCTGCTTCATGCGCTGCGCACCAGTCTGTCCGATGGTTGGGGCGGCTCGATGATAGCCACGGAGCTTTCGGACGTCCTTTTCGGGACCCCCAAGCCCATCCGCTCGGAAATCAATCTCGGTGTCCTCAGGACTGACGAGGTCAACATAGCGCTGCACGGCCATAATCCGGTGCTGTCGGATGTCATTGTACGGGCGGCCCAGGACCCCAAGCTGCTCAAACTGGCCAGGGACAAGGGTGCCAAAGGCATAAACCTGGTGGGGCTGTGCTGCACCGGAAACGAACTACTGATGCGGCGCGGCATTCACATGGCGGGCAACCACCTGATGCAGGAACTGGTGATCACGACCGGCGCACTGGAGATGATGATAGTGGACTATCAGTGCATCATGCCCTCGGTGACCGACGTGGCCAAGTGCTTCCACACCAAAGTGGTGTCCACTGCCGACAAGGCCAAGTTCCCCGGGGCGACCCATGTCTCCTTCGACCCCAGACGGGGGATGGAGATAGGGCATGACCTGGTTCGGTCGGCGATAGAGAACTACCCCAACCGCATTGTGGAACGGGTCCGAATTCCCGACAAGCCAATGGAGATGATGGGCGGCTTCTCTGTTGAGGCCATATTGGCGGCCCTGGGAGGGACTCCTGCGCCCCTGGTGGAAGCTATCGCCAAAGGACAGATTCGGGGCGCGGTTGGTGTTGTGGGCTGCAACAACCCCAAGATAAGACAAGACTACGGGCATGTCACGCTCACTCGCCGGCTCATTGAGAACGACGTCCTGGTGGTGGTCACCGGCTGTGCGGCTGTGGCGAACGGAAAGGCCGGGCAGATGAAACCCGAGTCGGCAGACATGGCCGGTCCGGGACTGAAAGCCGTGTGCAAAGCGCTGGGCATTCCGCCGGTGCTGCACATGGGCTCATGCGTGGACAACGTACGTATCCTGGTCCTGGCTGCTGCTCTGGCTGACCACCTTGGCGTGGATATCGATGCCCTGCCCCTGGCAGGTGCTGCGCCGGAGTGGTACTCTGAGAAGGCGCTGTCCATTGGGGCATACGTTGTTGCCTCGGGGATCTACACGGTTGTGGGGGTACAACCCCCGATCTTCGGCAGTCCCAATGTGGTCAATCTCCTGGCTGGCGGGCTGGAGAACGTGGTGGGAGCCTGCTTCGCTGTTGAGCCAGACCCCGAGAAAGCAGCGGTCCTGATCCGGCGGCACATCGAAAAGAAGCGGAAGGGACTGAAGCTGCCCTTTGTTGACCCCGACACCATCGCAATGCCATCCGCTTCGGCATGAGCCAGGGATAACTGATGAAAGTGGTGATTATCGGAGCCGGGCCGGCCGGCGTCACTGTGGCCGAGACGCTGCGCCAGCACGACAGCGCGGAGATCGTGATGATCTCCAGCGAGCCCTATCCGCCCTACTCTCCTCCGGCGATGCTGGAATACTTTTCCACCGGCAGGGAGGTCCACTTCTGGAAGGGCAAGGACTTCCCCCAGGCCCTGAATATTGACTATCGGCCGGGAGCCAAGGTGGAGGCCATAGTCCCGGGGGGGCGAGAGGTCCGTCTGGCGGGCGGTGAGCTGATCCACTACGATCGGCTGGTGCTGGCCAGCGGTGCGCGTCTCTACGCGCCAGTCAAGGGTGAGGACAAACCCGGGGTGTACAACTTCAAATCCCTCTCGGCGGCAGAAGAGTTGATGAGCAAGGTCCGTGACGGGCGAGCGCAAAACGCTCTCGTTGTCGGAGCGGGCTTCATCGGGGTAGAGGTGGGGCTGCTTCTGGCGGACATGGGGCTCAAGGTGACTCAACTGGTCAGATCGAGGGTCATGCGCAGCATGCTCGATGAGGAGACATCGCAGATGGTGCTGGCGGTGATGGAGAAGCGGGGCATACGTGTCCTGAGGGGCGCTGATGTGGATGCCGTGGCCTTTGTGGGCGAGACCCGTGCTGAGGGCGTCCAGACGAGATCCGGCGATGTGCTGCAGGCGGACCTGATAATTGCCGCCACTGGCTTGAAACCCAACATAGAGTATCTGGACGGCTGTGGCGTCGTGACCGACTGGGGCGTGCTGGTGGACGATCATCTGCGCACGAATTTTGCGGAGATCAGCGCTGCCGGAGACGTGGCTGAGACAGCCAATCGGATAACCGGCCGGCGGTTTGCACACGGGAACTTCCCCAATGCCCTGGCACAGGGCCGCGTGGTGGCCTACAACTTACTTGGCTGGGACACATGCTACGAAGGTGCGGACAGCATGAACAGCCTGAAGCACCTGGGCCTGCCGCTGATTGCCGTGGGGCAAATGGGGGGTGAAGAGCTTCGGGCAAGGCGGGGCGAC
>MGMW01000071.1 GCA_001795035.1 Chloroflexi bacterium RBG_13_53_26 | reverse complement strand
CTTATAGCAGTATTGATTGTTATACTTCTTATCGTACTGGGAGTTTTCCGTTGGTACGTCAGCGGCTATAATAAAGCAGTCAACCTCGAACAGGGCGCCGAAAAAGGCTGGGCCGATATCGACGCCGCCTTGCAGCGAAGGCTCGACCTCGTGCCCAACCTGGTCAATACCGTCAAAGGGTACGCAGAGCACGAAAAAGATTTGTTCGAGAATATCGCCAAGTCCAGGGAAAAATATTTCCAGTCAGGCAACAGGGCCGACAAAATCGAAGCGTCCAACCAGCTCACCGGATTTTTGTCCCGCCTTTTGATGCTGCAAGAAAACTATCCACAATTAAAGGCCAACGAAAACTTCCGAGACCTTCAGACCCAACTTGAAGGTACTGAAAACCGGATAGCAGTCGCCCGCACACGGTATAACGAAGCGGCCAAGCTGCTAAACTCTTACACTAGGCAATTCTTCGGGTCGTTCTTCTGCAAACGAGCCGGCGTGGAAAAAGTCGATTACTTCGAGGCAACCGAGCAGGCAAAATCCGAAGTGCCGAAAGTGGAGTTCTGACAATAAGACGCGGGTTTAAAAAAACAATGACAAAGAAAAAAGGCAAAAGCCCAAAAGAAAGTGCGGTCGAGACTCGCTATCTGATTATGCCCCATCAGGCTAATCCTCACGGCACGGCATTCGGCGGCGTGATTATGGCGTGGATCGACATGGTCGCGGCAATGGCGGCACAACGTCACTGCGGCAAGGAAGTCGTCACCGCCGGCATCGACTCGCTGGCATTCAAAGAGCCGATCCGTATCGGGGACCACGTCGCCCTGAGGGCCTCTGTAAATTACGTCAGCCGTTCGTCAATGGAAGTGGGCGTCCAGGTCACCCGAGAAGACCCGTATACGGGCGAGCAAGCTATCGCTACAACCGCCCACCTGACGTTTGTAGCCCTGGACAAAAACAAGAAGCCGACCCCCGCTCTGCCGATACTGCCCGAAACAGACCAGGAAAAACTACGCTACGAGCACGCCAAACTGCGAGTCCGCGCCAGAAAAGAGCTGTTGGAAAAAATGTGCTGATGTGCTCATTTCGATTTGTGAAATGAAAGACCGGAATCTTTCGCCGGCACCTTATCCCCTCAACATCCTGAGGCAATCGGGGCAGAGCTGTTGGCCGGAATCGATTTTAGCCATATCATTTTCCGGAACATCTTTCCTGCCGCAGCATTCACACGTGCCGGTTCTCTTCATACTCTCAAGAATCTCATTCAGTTTTGCTTCCGCTTCCGCCCTTGCCAGAGCTTCGGAGCCGGCTCGCTGTTCGGCCTGTTCTCTCAAAGTTGCCTCTTCTCTCGCTTTCGACTCGGCCTGAGCGCGCGCTTCGGCTTGTGCCTCGGCCCTTTGTTCCGCTGCCGATCTCAATTCGGCCTCATTTTGTGCTCTTGCTTCGGCTTCCTGCCTTGCGATGATTTCCTGAGCGGCAGTTTGCTCGGCCTCGACTCTCAACTTCACTTCGGCCTGGGCCCTCGATTCTGCCTCTTGTCTGGCCCGGGCTTCGGCCATTGCCTTTTCCTGGGCTTCGGCCAGTGCCTCTTTGTAAGCTCTGTCCTTTTCTTCGAATTCTAATTTGGCTTTCTCGATAGTCTGTTTGATTTTTGCTATTTCGCCTGCGTAGTATTCTTCCGTCTGCTCTGTCTGGATCTTATATCCCTCCTCAGCCCTTAATCTCGCCTCGGCCTGAATTTTCGCCTTATTTTCTGCTCTTGCCACTGCCCGCCTGCATTCCTTTATCTTTTTTTCACAATCGGCCCGAGCTTTTTCAATCGCATCGGCAGCCTTGGCCCGGACTGTTTCGTTGGCACTTTCCGCCTTAGCCAGAGCCTCAGCCGTTACCCTTGCTTTCGCTTCTTCCTCGACGGCAAGCCGCCACATCTCGCGGGCGATTTCTTCGGCTTCCTGATGGTCTGTCGTAGCACACCGCGAGCCGGCAGGTTTGAGTGCTCTTGCTTTTGGATTATCCCCGCCGGGCAGATCGACCTTCCACCACCAGCGCCCGTTTTTCTGATATAAGCTCCCCGGCAGCGTCACCCTGGCCGGCGCTTTAGCCATTTGTCAACCTTTCTAATGATCGCACGATCGTTAAAAGGTCTCAGCTCTTCAGTTGCCTGTGAGACTCTACGCCGCGCTTCGATGCCGGAACGGGCCGGATATCTATGCCGCCCTGAGCTGCCGGCTTCTGCGTCTTACGACCATGCTTTTCTCTGAGCATTTCCCTTTTCTGGTAGCATTGCTCGGTGAAAACTGCGATCTCAGAGTCAAGATTGGAGCTTGCCGAATCGCCGAAAAAGGCATGAATGATCGGGAAAACCAAATCCGGCTGTCTCTTTCGCAACTCCTTTGACATCGCTTCAATCTTCGCTGTAGCTACGCCCTCCTGCATGCATGTAAAAGGTCCTACATGGAAGATGCCCGAAATATAGGCATCGCCATGCGGCATGGTAAGGTCATTCATGAAATAATACGCAATGCCCGTGCTAAGCGGAGATTCCCCTTCGATATTTCCGTGATACTCGTGCTGTTTTTCCAAAGTGTCGATAATCTGTATCGGCTTTGGCAGAACATGCCTGCCGTGAAGAACTTCGTGGAACGGCCCCGCTATTTTTCGCTCGACGGAGGACATATACTTGGCCTTTAGAATACACTTGCAGTACTTGCCCGCCAATTTCAACGTTCTTCTGAGATCGAGGTTTTTGAGCCGCAATCCCAGGTCCCTCCTTGCATTTCTTACATTCATTTTATTAACGTAATCGAGCCAGTCAGTGACAGGATCCCTTACAACTTCCAGGCCGCTTTCCTCCAACTGGCGAATTACAAAATTCGTGCAGGGATCATGCTGGCGAACATATATCTCCCCTATGTACAGGACAAGCGGAAATCTTTCCTGGTTCCGCAGCTTACAGTCTTTGAACATAGAGACGGTTTTTTGGCCCCACTCTATTAAATGGGGCGTTTCGGCTCCGTTTTCGACAACCTTTTCCAGCTCGCTGAGCCGCTCCTGCTTCAAATTCGCCATCGCCTCTTTATCTTCCGCGTACGGATTGAATCTCAGGAAAATGTCCTCGAGCAGGTCCGACGCCTTGATTCCCTTAAACAGCATCTGCTGCATTCTCGTCGTTTCCGAGACGCTGAGTTTTTTCGGGAATGGTATGTCGAGATAATCGGTCTCCGATGACGGGCCGGCCACGGGTATCTTTTGCAGGCCTTCTCTGTCAAGGAATTCCCGCATCAGCTCGGTGTACTTTCCGAACCTGCACGGGCCGCTCGTCGTGGGCATCATGACAAGATAATTGTCCTCGACGTGCTGCCTTCCTTTTCGTTCAATTTCCTCTTCGAGAAAAGCAATCGCGTCACCAACAACGCCTTTAAGCGGATGGCAGACTTCCGTATAGATGTGTCTCCTGGCCGCTTCGTAGCTCCTCTGCGTATTCGTCGGCAAAACCGTGCTGGTAACGCCGAAGTATCTCAGCCCCGCGGCGCCGATGTAACTTGCATTGCCCATATTCGGAATCAGCCAGGCCCTATCTTCGGAGCCGTCACGCGAGCGCCTTTTGAGCTGCTCGATGTCTATTTTTCTTTGCTTGCATTGATTGACGACCCTCTCGTGCGCTTCGGTTCTTGTAATAAACGGGGCGTTATTGGTTTGGGCGTCCGTTAGCAGAACAAGGATGGGCTTATTCGCGGCCTGCTGAATTTTTTCTTCCTGGTAAATTTTAAGGCTGTCAGGGCCGCACGCAAAATTCATCATTCTTATAGCGTATAGATCGGGATGGTCCGCCACATACAGATTCGCTTTGAGTATTTTTACGCTTTGGACCCAGAACTCATTCTCGACCACCTCTTCGAGCCGGATATCGGCGAATTTGTGCTCCAGAAATAACTGCGGGATGTAATTCAAGCCTCTTATCTGCGAGAACATACTCCCGGAGTTCGAGCTTGCCTCGGGGTCGAGCAGGACATAATCTCTGCCGATGCCGACGTAGCCCTTTTCGTTGTTCGTCTCGATCTTCCTGAGGAACTTGTCGCCTTCGGCGTAAAGATCTTTTTTGAATTCTTTCTCCGCTTCGTACGCGTACTCGATGGCGTCTATTATCTGCCGGTCGGTGAGGCCGAACCCCAGCCTGTCGAACTCACGCTTCAGCTCGCGGACGAGAAGCCCCTGGTCTCCGAAGTGCAGGATGGGATTAATCTGCTTGTTCTTATCGAGAGAAAGAACATCGTTTAAGATGTAGCCCTCCGATTCGGTGTAGATGCAGTATTTCAAATCAGGAGGACGGTCCATTCTCTGCTCGATGAAACTCGGATTAAACAGGTATTCGATATTCGGGTCCCTGTTCAATACATCCGCGTGTCCTGTAGCGAGCTTCCTCGCTATGCAAAACTCTGTTCTCGAGTTGTCGACTCCTAATTTTGCGATTTCCTTATCGGTTTTAGGTGATACGACAGGGTAGAAACCGAGCTTGTTGAACAGGGCGGCACTCCATATTCCCTTCTCTCCAAGCGTCGCCGTGCTTCTCTTTATGCCCACCGTTGTCGCGCTGCCGTCATTTGCCCTGATGGAAGGAAGCTCGCTCAGCAGGCAGCCCTGTTTTTTGAAATGCTTTTCGTAAATCTTATGATATCTTTCGACATAATCTGTTTTCGGCTTTCTGGCCGTCTCGGAGTTTCCCCTGGGGCAAAAACCGCCTGTAATGATTTCGTCGGCTTCGATGCAAAAGACTTCGAGCTGGCAGTCTCTCATTCCGCAAGATTTTTCCTTAAAAAGCTCTTTGCAGGAGACCTTGTGTTTGTCAAAAGGCATATCCACCAGGCCCCACCCTCTGAACGCCGAACCGTATCTTTTGCCCTGCTGTTCCAACTGTTTTATATTTTGAATGATATCCAGCGCCTGTCCCCACGCGCCGAACATTTCCCTGTGAGGGTAAGCCTCTATTTGTTTTTCCGTAACCTGCGCCAGGGCGGCAAGAAAAGCCTTCCCAAGGGGCGGTCCGCCCTGTGCGGAACATTTTTTGCCGGCGTGTCCCGAGCCGCCGACGAACTTAAAGTAATAGCTGGCCGCCGTTCCCCTCAATATCGCAGCGGCGATCTCTTCCTTGCCGAATCCTTCTGCGATCAGTCTGTTTTCATCCATCTCCATAAAAACGCCGCACGTCGAGTCGATGATCGGGACCCTCTCTGCCTTCATGGCAACCTCCTGCAGAGTATTCTCCACATTAAGGTTTATGATATCCGCCATGTTTTCGAGAGTCTGCCCGGAACCGGCCTGGCAGCTATAATTCATCTTCGCTTCCTTGACCGTCCCGTCGGGGGCAAAACTCGTAAACTTCATGTCCTGACCGCCCACCTCGAAGATGGTATCGACGCCGGAATCGTAATGCTTGACCCCGAGAGCGTGACATGTTATCTCGTCGGTTATTCTGTCCGTAGTCTCAATATCTTCTTCCTGTAAAGCCCTTACTTTTTCCTGGCTGACAAGAATTTTCTCGTAGAGTTTTCTCGCCGATCCGGTAGCTCCCACACCCTTGACAATAACCTTGTCCTTGTGCCTGCTCAGATATTTTATAACCTGCTTAAGCGACTCCTCGGGATTACCGTGCGTTTTGATATAAAGTTTATCCAGCAGCTTTCCGGTACTTATCTCGACCAGTGACCCCTTGGTTGTGGTGCTGCCCCCGTCTATTCCCAGGACCACCTCCGTTCCCTGCTTTATTCTCCCGGTGAGTTTCTGGCTTTTCTCGTGCACCTTATCGAGTGATTCAGACAGAGCAGGTGCGTATTTTCTCTTTTCCCTGTTGTACGCGGCAATTTTTTCGAGTTGCTCGAGATTAAAAACAAAGCTGTTTTTCTCTTCGATCCCTTTTACCGCCGCTCCTATCGCAACGATGTTATAGTAATGCCCAGGCCTGCTTATGGGGATCTCAAGGAACTCCTCGAGGTTTTTCCTGATAAGGTCATTCGCCATGACGCCGCCGGTCGCTATAGCGCCGTCGAAATCCCCGGGTTCCTCGAACTGCCTGGAGCCCAAAACGTCAATTATGAAGTTCCTTGCTACCGTTCTGTAAAGGCCCGATAAATTATCCTCCCTTTTCGCTCCTTCATTCTGCTTGTGAATAAGGTCGGACTGAATAACAACGCCGCACCTCGCCAGAAACTCGCTCGGCTCCGTCGACTTCTCGGCCTCCTGCTCAGCCCTACGGAACATTTCCTCGAGCCTTGCCTGCAGCTTCGCCCTGTTTGCTATCCTTATAATTTCTTTCTCTTCCTGATCGCTCGCAGAGGAGGTATTTTCCAGTTCGGGATTGGGAATAAGGCCTTCGAAAAGCCTCCGGCACTGCTTTTCTATAAGTGTGCCTGAACCGCCTCCGCATTTTGTGCCGGTTCGCCACTCCTGAATTATCTCCTTGCCGTTTATCCTGCTCAGGTTAAAGAAGTAGGAATCTTTCGCTCCCATGTGGAAAATGTACTTCGCCTTCGGACAGATCGCGGCGGCGCCCTTGGGAATCGCCACGCTGTCGAACACGTAGGTAACGCCCGGCATCACACTCGGGAAAGCTTCCGCCCCGCTTCCCGTAAACGCTGTATTCTTTATTCTATCCCTGCCAAACCGTTCCTTTATATCGCGCCACGCTTCCTTAACGGCTCCGATAGGGTTGGCAAAGTGCATTATCGGCTTCGGCGAGTATACGACGGCTCCATCTTTATCGAGAACCACGTAGTGTACGAAACTGCTGCCGACATCGAAGCCTGCGAAAAGTTCTGCATCTTCTTTGTTATTCTTCATCCTGCTTGTCCCTGCGTCCATAGATTTACAATATCCTGCATTTTCGGTGAATCGACAATAATACAACATTATT
>MGMW01000070.1 GCA_001795035.1 Chloroflexi bacterium RBG_13_53_26 | reverse complement strand
GCATCTTCCCTTGGATGACTCCAGGACGTTTGAGCTCCTCTCCTCCGGCGAAACCGGCGGCGTCTTCCAGTTGGAAGGTGCTGGAATGCGGCGCTATCTGAAGGAATTGAAGCCAGCCAACTTCAGTGATATTGCTGCTATGGTAGCACTCTATCGTCCCGGTCCTATGAATCATATCCCTACATTCATTCGAGCCAAACATGGGTTGGAGCCCATCTCCTACCCTCATCCCGCCCTGGCCGGAATACTGGAGGAGACTCACGGCGTCATCGTCTACCAGGATCAGGTTCTCTTCATTGTGCAGGCCCTTGCTGGCTACAGCCTGGGGCAAGCTGATATAGTCCGCAAGGCAATGGGCAAGAAGATTCCCGAGATAATGAGAAGGGAACGACTCCGTTTCCTTGAGGGCGCGGAGAAGAAAGGCTTTTCGCATGAAGTAGCCAAGCAGGTCTTTGAACTCATCGAACCCTTTGCCGGTTATGCGTTTAACAAAGCTCACAGCGTGAGCTATGCTATGATCGCCTACCAGACCGCCTATCTCAAGGCAAACTACCCTGTGGAGTACATGACTGCGCTTCTTGTTGCGCACAGTGGCCAGCATGATAAGGTAGCTGCGGCAGTAGCGGACTGTCAGCGGATGGGCATAAGAGTCCTGCCTCCCGACGTCAACGAGAGCGAAGAAACCTTCAGCATCGAAAGCGTGGAGAAGCAGGCTATACGTTTCGGTTTGGCTGACATAAAGAACGTGGGGGTCGATGCTATCACGCCAATCCTGGCAGCCCGGAAGGCGGGCGGCCTATTCAAATCCATCGACGACTTTTGTCGGAGGACTGACCTGCGTGGCATGAACAAGAGGGTGATGGAGAGTCTGATAAAGGCGGGGGTAATGGACCACCTGGGCAGTCGAGGAGCGTTGCTTCAGCGGCTTGAGCGTATTCTCTGGTTATCTCAGCACGAGCAGGTTTTGCGCGAAAAAGGACAGGCAACCATGTTCGATCTCTGGGGTCAGAGTGTTGCCACGCCTCTCCCGGAAATAGAGTTGCATGAGGTTGATATTCCTCTCAAAGAGAGACTGGCCTGGGAAAGGGAGCTACTGGGGGTATATCTCTCAGAGCATCCTTTCCAGCAAGCTGCCCGACAGCTGGCATCGAGTGTCACAGCGCTTTGTGGACAGATCGATATTGAGATGGTGGGACAAACGGTGACAGTAGCGGGCCTGGTTACTTCGGTGAGGCAGGGATTCACCAAGAGCAGACGCCCATTTATGAATGCGACTCTGGAGGACCTGGTGGGGAGTATCGAGGTCACCTGCTGGGCTGACATCTACCAGAGGACGGAGGATCTCTGGGTCGAGGGTAACATACTTCTGGTTCAGGGAAAGGTGAGGGCAAGACAAGAGGGCGTGCAGATAGCCTGTGACCAGGTTCGCCGGTATGAGCCCAGGGCAACGGAACCAGCAGATGATGTGCCTATACCCAGTAGAGAAGGCCGTCTGAGGATTACCATAGCCCAAACAGACAATGAGAAAGAAGATCTGCTGCGGTTTCACCAGATTCTGGATATTGTCAAACGTTATCCTGGTGGGGACAGGGTCATCATGGCTATCGCAGATGGTGGCAGTCGGGTGAATCTGGATATGCCCAATATGTCCACGGGCTACTGTCGTGAGCTCCACGAACAACTGGTCGAGCTGGTGGGTGAAGAGGGGCTGAGGCTCGAAAACTAAGTACTACCCGGCTTCGGCAGTTCCCTATGGCCCTGAGTGCTGTGGACAGGAGAAAACACTGAAGGGGGACTTAAGTCCCCCTTCAGTACATCTACCTCAGGCGGTAGCGCAATCTGTCTGCTCTACAATGGTTGGCTCTAGCTAGCAGGCCATTGGAGGGTATAGGTATTAGGCTGGGTCTCGTCATCGTGTGATATCGTTGTCTCAACGGTCAGAGTCCAGGTTGCCGTACCGGCCTGGAACTGGTTCCAGACATCTGCCGCCAGTGTCTGGGCATCGGCTGTTGATTCGCCGACCAAGACTGCCCAGGTGATGACGTCGTAGGTCTTTACCGGTGCTACAATCCTTATGCTGGCCTCGCCTTCGGCGGGTACCCAGATTGCCTCCGGTATGATCTGTCTTGCTGCGTCAACCAGCATCTCGCTCCCTAGGGCACTGGATGCCACCTGGCAGACGACATTGAGGCTGTCCACGCTTATCTCGTACTTGTTGGGGTTGGTGATCTTCAGGGTGAACTCACCGAGACCAAGCTGGATCAGGGTTCCCATGGCGGCTGACTGGGATACTGTTTCCTTGGACAGCCATCTGTAGAAGGCCTGGCGCGGATGCGTTCCATCCTCCACGTCTTCCGCCCATTGGTTGGCTGCCGTGGCGGTTACCTGGCTTTTCAGGGTGAGGTAGGCGATGTTCCCCTGCAGGGGCAGGGCGGCCGCCATTTCGGCTCCCCAGCCCAGGACGGCGCCCGGCACTGCCGCGAAGTCGATGTAGTCTCTCTCCAGCGCTGAGCCCGGCAGCGCTGTGGCAAAGAGGGCCTGGTCAACAATGGCCTTCTCCATCTCGTTCGCCGCGGTGTAGTTGTCGGCGGTGATGTAGCCGGCCAGCTTCATGCCTGCAGCTACACCGTCTCTGGTGGCCGCCCGAGCGGCATCGGCTGCTGCCCCAGTGCCGAAGACCGATGGCAGGTTCGCATAGACGGCGGCATCAGCATAGGGTGCCTCAAGTGTTGACAGGTCCTTGTAGGCCTTCCCGTAGAGTGCTTGTGCTTGAGCTTCCCTCTGTGTGGGGTACATGGTGCCCGCTGTGCCGTTGATGAAGGAGGTCTTGCCGGCTATCCCGGCTACTATCTCGATCTCTGCGTCACTGGGGGCGGTTGGGACGCTGGGATATCCCAGGGCCAGCCAGAATGGTTGGAATGCGGCCGGGTAGATACTCACGTACTGCTTCACCAGATGCACGAAGAAGCGGTCGGCGTAGTTCTTCCCTGCGCCTACGTCAGCAACCCAGGCGTCGGCTGCTGTTTGACCTGCACCATTCTTGAGTATGGTATAGGCCGAGGTCGCTGTTGGCAGCTTTGCCGCCGCCATATCGGTGTCCACACGGTCGAAGAATCCGGCAATTACGGTGATGACTGCTTCCTGCTCTGCGGCAGTCAGAGCCGTGGCGAAAATGGCCCCGTCAACATACAGCTTGTCCCCGGCGGTCAGTTGACTGTATGCGGTGGGCGATACGCCATCGCCAATGTAGTACGTTGCCCCGAATAGTGCCTTAGCCAGGGCATCGCGTGCCGCTGTAGAGTAGCGGTACGTCGGGTACAGGGTGGCCGCCAGGCCGTACTTGTATCCCGCCTCGCCTCCACCCTCAGATATCTGGTTGAGGGTAGCGTCATTGAAATCTACCGAAGAGCCCTTGGCATACCCGGATAGTTCTACAGTTGGCATTTTAAGTGCTGCTTCTCCATTGCTGCAGCTGACAAGCAGAGTACCAGACACCACCATGAGGCATAAGGCAATGAGCAGACCTACTCTGGTAATCCTTTTCATTCTATCCTCCTTTCCTTTCTTCTGTGCATTATCGCAACTGTCATTTTGTGATGTATTGTGTATTCCAATATGGATATCACCCCCTTTACTTCTATATCAACCGCCACCAGAAAGTCAAGCCCCTCATCGGCGACCGGATGGATCGTACCTCAGCCAAGGGAATCATCCATTTCTCCCTCCTTCTCTTCATCTTCTTTGACAGGTACGGGGACATGGGAGTAGGGATGCAGCCTGTAGTATGCCTTGAGTTTCTCCCAGCGGTAGTACAGCCCCCTTGGTTCAAAGATCATGAAGGCGATGATAATGCTGCCAAACAGTATCAAGCCTGTGGAGATGCTGATCTGGCCGGCCCAGTCAGGAGGCAGGCTCCGTACCAGCAAAGGATTGATGCGGTCCTTCAGCAACACGTCGAGGAAGCTCAGAGAGATAGCGCCGAAGAAAACGCCGGTAGTGGTCCCCCAGCCACCGACGATCAGCATGCCCATATACCAGATGGAATCAATGAGTTGGAAGTGGGATGGTGCAACAGTCCGCTGATAGTATGCCCATAGCCATCCAGCTACTCCGGCAAAGAGGCACCCGATGAAGAAGGCCAGCATCTTGTAGCGAAAGACAGGGATACCACTGACCTCGGCAGCCAGTTCATTGTCCCTGATGGCCACGAAAGCTCTGCCTGTAGGCGTTCTTTGAATATTCTTGGCCAGGAAGGTGGCCAGAACCACCACCGCCATGGTCAAGCAGTAGAAGGCACTGCGAGACCTCAGGTCAATAGGGCCGAGGCTGAGTGGATCCAGGTGCAGGCCGCCGAAGCCCCCGGTAACGCTTTCGAAGTGCTCGAAGCACCAGATGATAACAAAATGCGCTGCCAGCGTAGATATGACCAGATAGAACCCTTTGAGCCTGAAGCAAGGCAGTCCGAAAACCAGCCCGACCAGGCCTGCCGAGAGAGCACAGATTGGCAGGCACAGCCAGCTATTCAATCCAACCTGGGCCGTGAGGATGGCCACCGTGTAAGCGCCGACGCCAACAAATGCAGCTTGAGCCATGGATATCAAACCGCATAGACCTGACAGTATGTGCAGACCCAGTACTGCCACAATGGCTATGCCCAGATCGATGAGCAGACCCAGCCAGTAGTCGTCTGCAAACAGCGGTGCAGTGAAGAGGAGGATGAGCCCCATTGCCAGCAGTACCCATTGCGTCTTTGTTCGCAGTATGGCCAGGTCTGAATCGTATCTTGTATTGAAGACGCCACCTGGTAGCACGTTCAGATCCTCCTTATCTCTCGCAGGCCAAACAGCCCGTGTGGTCTTATGATGAGGATGACGACTATGAGGATGAAGGGCAGGAGTTGACTGAATCCAGTGACATGCGGATCGATGTACGTGCCGGCCAACCTCTCTGCGACGCCGATCATCAACGCTCCGATGAAAGCACCGGGTATCGATTCAATGCCACCCAGGAGCACCACGGGCAAAGCACGGATGATGGCAAAGTTACCCATGCTTTGGTCCACGGGAAACATGGAACCGAGCAGAATGCCACCTGCGGCGGCTGAGAGACAGCCCACCACCCAGGATATGGCAGATATCCTCTTCACGGCGATCCCCAGACTCTGGCAGACGATGGGGTCTTCCGACACCGCTCTCATTGCCAGTCCGCCCCTGGTGAACCGGAAGTAGGAGACAAAGATGAGGAACATTATTGCGGCTACTATGAAAGCAGATAGCCAGGGGTACTTGATGGACAGACTGCCAACGGTCAGTATGCCGGAAGGGAAGATAGGGGGCATAACCTGGGGTTTGCCCTTAAACAGCAGGACGGCGATGCCCTGGATGACGGAGAACCCGAGGACCATGGTGAGTATGAAGGTGGTCAGCCCGCTTTGCCCGATCATAGGTCTCATCAGGAAACGGTCGATGACCAGGGCGATCAGAAGACTGGCTATGGCAACAATGATCAGGGCTATCCAAAGGGGCAGGCCTGTCGGGGCCAAGAGCCACCACATGAAGTATGCCAGTAACATCAGGATTGCTCCGTGGGCCAGGTTGAAGACCTTGCTCGACTTGTAGACGACCACCACTCCCAGGGCGACCAGTGCGTAGACTCCGCCCAGCAGGATTCCTTCAAGGATTGCCCCGAGTGCTTGGTCTCTGTCCCCCGCCGGCAGCATGTAGAAGAGTATCACGCAGCCGATGATGCCCGCGGCAGTAACGGAGAGCGCGATGAGGATTGTCTTCCTGCCCCTGGGCAGCAAACGTTGTGCCATACCCATCTGGTCTCCCAGCAGCTTGTTCCTGTTGGCTTGGTTCATCGTATGCTTCTGTCCGCTACTCTATCCTGAGATCGACCGCAGGAGGCTGTGACACAATGCCTCCCTTGGTGGAGCCGAATATCTGATGCAGATTGACCCCGATGGCAGAGAAGAACTGGACCGCTTCTTCAGACAGTGTGTCGCCTGCTACGTAGGCCACCCTGGCACTGACGAAACCGTGCTTATCTCTCAGAGGCCGCAGAACCAGGAGGTCGGTAATACGGCAGAGAGACCTACTGATCAGCCCCATACGGTGGCTTCCCTGCCTAAGACGGGCTTGCCTGTACCCCAGAGACAGGCTGAACTTGTACAGCCTCGTTTTCAGCCAGGTACCGTCAACCATGTTCTCCTGGATAGCCTCAGCGATCTTCTCCCATAGCTTGGGTGGGTAGGCCAGTACGTCCGGAGATATCTCTCTCATATCCTGGGGAGCTGTCTCCGCTTTCTCAGGGAAGTTCAGTCTTTGTCCTGTCAGCAGAGAAGTGCACAAGCCCAGTGTCTGTTCGAAGAACCATGCCGGACTGATGATAGAGACATATTCATCACTGTCATGCACGGGATTTGAGATCAAGGCTGACTCAGTAGCAGAAAGCAGGAACTTGTGAGTTGCAGGGACTAGCCTGAGCGATTCGTTGGCTCCCAGAGTGAAGAGCATCACAGCTATGTCGTCGCCTTTGGTGTTAGCCAGTCTTCGCTCGAAGTCTCCAGGCTGGTTCTTCTCGTGTTCCTCGCCCATTCTGATCAACTCTCTCAGGCTGATGAGAATAGGGTTGTCATATTGCTTCAGCCCTGTCCCATCCCAGTAGATTATCTTCTGGAGGGAGGGAACTTCCTTCTTGATCGCCAGCAGTTTGTCGACCTGTTCCTGGTCTTGGGCCATGGCAAACCTGGCACGTGACAGCATCATCAGACCCTTCGTCTCCTTCATGGAGCCGGCTGGATTAAGTCCTATCACAATGCTCCGGGATGTTTGCACTGCTAACTGCGCCCAGAACCACTCGGGGTTGTTATCTGCCAGGATGGATACGCTGTTGCCTGCTCCGAGCCCCAGGCGTGTCAGCCCCAGGAAAATCGCCTTGACCTTTTCATAGCTGTCATTCCAGGTATACTCCCGCCAGATGCCATACTCCTTTTTGCGCATGCCAATGCGCCTGCTGCCCCACTGCTGGCGGTTCCGATGCAGGAGTTTCGGCAGTGTGTCTTCCATCATCTGCACCTAAAGGTTTACCGGGGAAGCATCTTGTTTCTCATAGAATCAAGAATGCTTTGAGCCTGGGAGACTATCCGCTCCACCAATTCCTCGACAATAGGGATATCGTCTATCCTTCCGCAGACCTGTCCGCTGGGCATGACTCCAAGATCTGCATCGCCTTCGACCATGGCCTTTCGTATCCGCACACCACCTGCGGCCAGGTGCCCCAATTCCGATATGGATGCTTGATATTGCTTTCTCATGCTCCAGCCGCCAAGGAGAAATCGCCACCACGTGACCCCCAGCATTCTTCTGGTTTCCATTGCGCCTGATATCTTCTCTTTCCAGGAGGTTGACTTGTCCCTTTCCTCCAACATCTGGGTGAACTTGTTGCTGATCACCCTGAGCCGTGTTCCGGTGATTGCGGGCGTAACCAGGGTGTCATTCTCACTGCACTCCAAATACCGTTGTTTGACACTGATGGGGAGCGGACTTTCCTGAGTGACTGCAAATCTGGTGCCCATAGCGATGCCTTCGGCACCCAGTGCCAGGGCTGCCACCAATCCCGCGCCGTCGCAGAACCCTCCGGCCCCCACCACGGGAATTCTGACCTTGCTGGCTATGAGAGGTAGAAGAACGATCGTGCTCACGTACCCCACGTGGCCACCCGCTTCTTCCCCCTGCACCATGATGGCATCAGTTCCATCCTGCTCTGCCCTGATCGCGTGCCTCATGCTGCCTACCATGGCCATGATCTTTATGTCCAGGCCGGTTGTGAGATCAATCAGCCATTTTGGGTTGCCTCTGGAATGGCAAATCAGGGGGACCTTCTCTTCTAGGAAGACCTCTGCCAGCTTCTCGTATCCTGGGCTGCCGAATATGAGATTCACTCCGAAAGGCTTGTCGGTGAGCTGTCTCACAGCCCTGATGTCATCCCTTATTTCCCCTGCAGCAAGTCGCCCTGAAGCCAGTATGCCGAAACCGCCGGCGTTGGAAACAGCGGCTACCAGCCGGGGGACTCCCACGAAATTGGCTGGCGCTTGAATGACAGGATACCGTATTCCGAGCAGGTCGGTGATCTTCGTTCTCATCCGGGATGGCTTCTGAGCCATCTCGCTGTGGTTAGTCGGTATCTTTGTCTCTCCAGACTCCGTCAATCAAGACCTTCTTTTCCCTGTCCTTCAGGTGGACTCCTCTGAAGGTGGTTGTGTATTCTTCTGGCAATGTTACTCCTGCCTCTGCCGCATACTTGATCATTCTGCTGATCTCAACCACCTTGGTGGCCACATTCCGAACTCGCGTCATCCCCGCTTTATCATCCAGTACTCCGTGCTCGAGGTATGCCGGCCTTTGCCCAAAGGCGGCAGTGCTGGCCACCGCCCAGCCTCTGGCAACCACGAATCCTGCGCCTCTGCCGATGACTTCCAGGTCTTCCAGGGCTCGCTCCAAGCCCATACCCAGGAATCCAACGGTCAACAATCCGGAGACCTTGTTTCTGAAGTTGTAGGTGAAGAAGTGGTGATATCTCCAGCGGGAAATCAATGTTGAGAACAAAGGTGCGGCACCGACGTTCCATACCGGTGCACCCAGGATGAACGCGTCGCTGCCTATCATCTTCTCAAATACCATGTGAGCATCATCCTGTATCTTGCATGGCGCTCGGTTCTCTATGCACCACTGGCAGTGCTCGCAGAGTGCTATTTTCCTGTCTGCCAGCGTGATGAACTCGGTCTCCACGCCGGGTATTCGTGATGCCGTTGCTAGGGCTTCCTGAACCATCGTGTCACAGTTGCCTCCCCTTATGGGGGTTCCGGAGATGCCCAGCACTTTGATTTTGACTGTAATCATGCTCTGCTGCTCCTTCACTGCCAAGGTTTTGCCATTAGTCCCTCTCTATCATTCAAGTGCCTATCCGAGATTGGTCAGAATAGTGCATTGCAGGCCCTTTACTCCTGAGAAGGCTCGGGCAGCTTGGGCGGCCCCATTTTTTGAAGTTCACATACAAGAGCGGCAATCGGGCATGGTTGGCCTATTTGATGAGCGATTTCCAGGGCATAGCTGAGATCCTTGCCTCCAACATAGTAGGTGGGTGGGGGCGGCTCCTTGAAATAGGGCTTCAGCCACTCCCAGTTCTGGACCGCGAAGCTGCTGCCTGAGCCGTTTTTCATGTGACCAACGAGCAATTCCTCAGTGGCTCCGTTCCTTATGCCCCAGGCGATGGCTTCGTAGGCAACGCGCGCATTGATGATGGCTGCCATGTTGTTGACTAGTTTCACGATCTGTCCCATGCCAAGGTGGCCACAGTAGGTGATCCTCCCCATCCTCTCGAGGATATGACGGTACTTCTCCAGCGCTTCCTTGTCGCCCCCGATGCTGATTCCTAGAGTTCCTGCCTCGGCTCCCATGCGGGCCCCAACCACTGGGGCGTCAAACACATCAACTCTTTTCGAACTCGCTGCCTCTGCCACCTTGCTGCAGAAAGCCGGAGAGAAGGTGCCCATAAGGAGAACTCCGTCTCCCTCTTTTACCCCCTCCAACAAGCCGGTGGGTCCGAAAAGTACCTCCTGTGCCTGCTTGTCGTTCTGTACCATGATTATGGTGACTTCTGAGGTCAGAGCGACCTCTTTTGGTGTCTCGACCTCCTTGGCACCCAACTTTTTCATTTCCTCGACAGGCTCCCGTCTTCTGTGACCGACCACCGTAGTCTCGAACCCGCCAGTTACAATCCTCCTCGCCATAGGGAGTCCGATATCTCCGAGGCCTATGAATCCGACCCTTTTAGGTTTGTCTGCCATTCTATTAACTCCTTGCTATGAATCTAAGCCCCTGAGCCCTTGTCACTTCTTTTTGTACCAGATGAACCTATGTTCATCGAAATCCACGTAGTTCTGTGGTGGAATAACCAGGGTTGTCATAGGATGCTCAATTATGGCCGGACCGTCGATCCTATTCCCTGCCTCGAGAAGATCCATCTCCCAGATGTCGAATTTGAGCCACTTGCCATCAATGTAGGCGTCTCTCTGACCCTTGGAGGCTTTCTGGGGAGCCTTCTTATCCTTGAGTGTGTACTTCAGTGTCATCGGCTTGATCTTCTCTGCTACAGCTTCCACGTAGACCTCGGTGATTTGATAACCAGCCTCAGGGAAGCGGGCTGCTGCTGGATAGATGGTGGTGTACACTCTCTCAAAACTGCCGACAACGTTGTTCAGGTCTTCGACTGATTCCACCCTTCCTTTCTGGACCGGAGCCTCCCAGGCTGACATTTGCCCGATGTACCTTGCGGATACGCCATACCTGAAGTGAACCTTCTCCCGTGCGATGCCCTCCTTCTCCAGTTCCTCATATCCTCGCTCCTCCAGTTCTTGCCAGGCAGCACTCAGTCCCATGCCCTGATACATCTTAATGGCTTCTTCCATGTCGGGAGTTAGGAAGAATGTCACTGCCTTGTCGTAGCGGTGGAAGTACTCCGCGGCGGCGCATCCGAATGCGGAGAAGGCTGCCGCCCAGGGAACTGTCATTATTCCGCCGACAGTGAGACCGCGCCCCAATCCCCAGAGATGGAGTGGGCCACTGCCACCGTAAACCAGCAGGGTGAATTCGGCGGGATTGAGCCCCTTCGACAGGAGCATGCTGCTGAGGTGATCACACATGTGCGCGTGCAGCAACTCCAAGACCTTGCTCGATACCTCATAGATGTCTTGACCTAATGGCTTGGCTAGTCTTTCCTCCAACATCTGGAGAGCCTTCTTCCTGTTGAGTTTTACTTTGCCCCCCAGAAAGTAGTCTTCGTTCAAGAATCCCAGGATAAGATCTATATCTCCGATGGTGATGTCGGGATAGGTGTAACATGTGCCAACAGCGCTGCCGGCGCTTTCAGGTCCCAGGATGATCCGTTTGGTCACCGCGTCGACGTGGATGACCGTACCAGTTCCGGCACCAATGGAGTCTATGCTCACCATGGGCAGTCTCAGCCTGTGTCCGGCAAAATCAGGAGACTTGTTGACCGGTATCAATCCTGCGGCAATTAGGCCTGCGTCAAATGTGGTGCCCCCCAGGTCGCAGCAAAGCATATTCCGTAATCCTGTGAAATCAGCCATGAACTTGCCCCCCAGCAGACCTCCAGTCGGTCCTGAGATGACAGCTTCGCACAGCTTGGGGTATCGGATGGTTGCCGCTCCTCCATAGGCTAGCAGTGTCAGCAATTCATATTCATAGCCATCCTTCTTGGCTGCTGCCTCCACATTGAGCAGGCTTCTCCTGGCGGTTTCTGCCGCATAGCATTGTATTAGGAGGGTCTTCAACCTCTCGTTTTCATTAGGCACTGAACATAGTTCGTAAGAGGCGACTACGGGTATATCAACTCCTCGTTGTTTTGTCATCTCTAGAGCAATCTCCGCTATCCTCTTCTCGTGCATTGGGTTAACGTACGAACCAATGGTGAGGATACCGATGACCTCCACCCCCTCGTCCAGTAACTCTTTGACGCCCTGGCGGGCCTCTTCCTCAATGAGAGGGATAACAATTTGGCCAGGCATGTAGTGGTGAGCCATGTAGAAACTGCCGACTGAGATTCGCTCCGTCACTTCCTTGACATGTTCCGGCTGTACCAGCCAGGGAGTATGCTCATGCAGTTGCTGGTGCAGTATGTCCTCATAGGACTGCCCTATCCAGGTAAGGCCCCTCTCCATGATGGGCATATGGGAGAACCCTCTGGTTATCAGCAATCCAATCCTGCTTCCCCGCTGGGTCAGCAGGATATTAAGCATTGATGTGCCGGTGTAGGTGGACGATATGGCCTTCTTGTGGAGTTCAGAGGATGTTGTTCCCCAGTCTTCTGCTGCGTCGGCAACGGAGGCGATATAGCTGGCAGCTTCATTCTGGTGATTGGTTAGGGACTTTCCCAGAACAAACTGCCCCTTTTCGTCCACAGCAAAGGTGTCGGTCATTGTACCACCGGCGTCCAGGGCCAGTAAGTACCTCTTCTCTGTTCTATCTGTCATCTTATCCCCCCTTTGCCCATTTTGCGGTCAGGTCCCAGGTCTTGTCGGTAAACCACGCTGGTTTCTCATCCTCTATAGGTTTTCCTAACCACACGCGATAGAAGGTGTCAAGATCGGGTAAGATTTCAAATAGTACCGGGTGTCCCATAGGGACAATCTCTACCCCCAACTGAGCAAAGCACCCCGGGCAATAGAACTCTCTAATCTCCACCAACTCCGGGTAGGGCAGGGCTTCCTCTACTGAGACTACCTCTGCCATCTCCTCAAGCGTTTTTCTGACATAGATGCGGCAACTCAGCTTCCAGTTGGCCCGGTAATCTCCGAATTCGTGCCCGCAGTCACATTTGACCACTCTGTCGCCGCCTTTCTTGGCCACGATATAGAGATGGTCTGAGATGCGGAGCAGGATCTTGTCCTTCCATGGCACCTTCTCCTGCAATACCTCCAGGTATTTCCAGAACCTGTCCTTGTCCTTGGGAGACAGATGAATCAGCCTCTTCACCCCCTCCCAATCAAGCTTGCCCTCCACCAAAAGCTTCAGGTTTTCCTTGGTAGCAATCTCTTCTGGCATCTCTTTCCCCCTTACAGTTTATAGTCCGCAGGCACTTGCCACATGGCCGTGAAGTCACTACGGAACTTGGAGTATTTCAAACAATCGGCATACATGTTGTAGACATCCTCGGAGAACGCCTTCCTCAGTACCTGCTCTCTCTCCTTCTTCCACCACTCCTTAGTGTCGACCGATCGCTCTCTGCGCTTGTTGCGCATTTTCTTCCTCAGGTCCTGGCTCTCAGCCACCTTGACCTTTCCCTCGTCGTCTATGACTGCGCCGTAGACAGTGGCGGCCACATCGGGAGTGATCCAACCATAGTGCACGTCCTTCTCTATCAGGGCGAATTCCCTCTCCAGCGGATCGCCCCAACCCCCCATGGCAGAAGTCGCTGAGGAGAACAGATCACCGTCCTTGCAGGGAATGTTGGGTGCGGCGCCCTTGAACAGATCCACGCTCCCGGCCTTTAGCTTGCCTTCTTTGATCCACTTCCCTATCTCAACGAAGTCCCTAGGGTAAGTCTTCCCCTCTGCCAGGAGTTCTCTCATATTGGTATCGTGGGCGAAATAGATTATGTCGTTCGGCCCAGGATATCCCCCACACATCCCCATGGCCACTCGCATCATCCCCCCCGTAGCAGCAAAACCGGCTATAACCAAGTACTGCCCTGGGTCAACGATGAGCTGACACATGCCGATCCCTAGGCCGCCTCTGAACTTGCCGTGCCCGCAGTAGTTCGGTATGAACTTTTTGCCTATGGTCAGATTGGTTGGTTGCAGGAATTCACTTGACTCGGTCTCACCCTGATCTGGCTGCGGATTCGGTGCACAGAAGTAGGCGAGCTCTCCGTCTTTGTAGGGAAGGGCATTAGCGCTCCAGCAGGTGATAAGCGCCATATCGCCGCCAGCCCAGGGGAATCCGTCCGCCAACACGCCAGCCATGCCATAACCGACACCGCAGGCATCTTCAGGGTCACATTCCTCCAGGAACCCTCTGGTGAAATAGGCCAGACTCAATGTGTTGTGAAACATCCAGATCATCTTGCCAGTCTCAGACAGGGACATGACTGTGGCTGCATAGGGGTTTTGCGGATTGAACATGCTCCCAGGGGGCAGGTTCCAGTCAGTCATATACTGCAGGGCCGTATTGAGGGTGAGCGTGTAGGCGAACATAGGCCAGCAGCCGAGGGAACTCAGCATCCGGACCGCAGATTCAGAGCCATTGCAGTGGAAATCTGCTTCGCTGGTCAAACCTTCTACGTCAACGAACAGCTTGCCATCGCGAAGAACATTGAGTTCCGCTGGTTCATGGAGTACCCAGTCTCTGTTGGAGGTGGCAAACAGTGTACCCACTACTCCTTTGTATTTCACCGTGCTGAGGTGCAGGTATCCATATTTCCCCGGCACTGCCATGGCCTTGATTCTTTCTACCAGCACCCGTCTCTCTCGCTCAATTACCTCTCTTAGACCCTGTCTGAAATAGTCCACCCCGAACTCTTCCACGATCTCCAGTATCTTGTTGTGAAGAGAAACCGCGCCGGCCGTTCTCATCTTGTCATCCAGGACATTAAACGCTTCCGTCCTTGTCCGTCTCTTCCAATGCAGCGCCCACCATCCGTGCTGCCTGAAGTTCTCCCCCGTCTTGGTGGGCGGGTATATAAACCCGTCGGTGAAAGTGTTGGGTGAGATGGTGCCGAGATTTCCGGGCTGGAGTCCCCCCACATCGACAATGTGGTTCAGCCCCACCGACCATGCAATCAATTCGTCTTTGTGGAAAACTGGGACCCAATTGTAATTATCTGCGTTGTGAGGAGCACCGTAGTAAGAATCATTCGTCGCGAAGATGTCTCCCACGTTGATGCCAGGGTCTTCTTCAAAGCCCAGGTTGGCTATGGAACGGATGATGAAGGGAAAAGCCTGGATATGGCCAGCAAGTCCATAGGAGGCTGCAATGCAGTCTCCTTCTGGATTGGCCAGCATGAACAGCAGCTCGCCCTGCAGCATGGCTACGGGGTTAGCTGAGATCAACTTGGCTGTCTCCCTGGCACTGATGCAGGCAGCCACCAGTCTTAGCTGGAACCTCATGAATTTGGCTGGATCACTCTCTACCAGCTTGATCTCTTTCAGACCGTAGGCATAGCCGGTTTCCTTGAAGATCCGTTCCTTCTCGGCCACTGCTTCCTTCAGTGGCTTGCCCTGATAACATATCCCCATGTTGCCTCCTTCTCCATAGCTAAAGAATCACGCCTTCGTTCTTGAGCCTGGTCATATCATCCCAGGTGTAACCAAGTTCCAGGAGTATTTCCTCTGTGTGTTGCCCCAGTTCGGGGGCGAGG
>MGMW01000069.1 GCA_001795035.1 Chloroflexi bacterium RBG_13_53_26 | reverse complement strand
CGAACTCGTAGTTTCGAGCAAACGCGAGCCACGGTAGCTTGTCGCGCCTGTCGAAGAGTCGGGTCGTGCCCGTCTCTTCATTATACAGCGCACTCACAGTTCGTGGATGGGAATCACCCGGGAGCTTCGCACTCGCTACGACGTGCTCCCCTGTGGCGGCAGGTACTCCGAGTTTCTCAGCTACCTTGTCACGGTAGACGATAACAGGCTTGCATTTTAATGTAGTAGTTTTTTCACCAGCCAACTCCGGTGCAGGCTGAGCAGTTGTTGACGGAACTGAAGGTTTCACCTTCAAGAGCGCTGCGCCTACAGAGCACAAGAGCGCTCCGATAACAATCCCGAGGGATACCAGCTTCACTCTGAGCCACAATGCTTTCCCGTTCATTTCGGTTCCTCCCGCCTATCTTGTTTAACAGTGGTTGGAATGTCACTGTCCGCGATGCGTCTATCTCCACCGACAGCAGCCCAGAATCGAGGATAGTACGTCTTAAGTAACTCGTCACCGAAAGTAACACTGCACCAAGCAGTTGTAAAAGCGACAACGGATACAGCTGCTTTGACGTCGTATTCAGTGCCATCAAGAAGAAGAAACGACCATGCCGCAGAGGCAATCAGCATCACTAGATTAACGTATCTCTTCGCTGGGTTTGGCAAGTTCGGTGAGTGGATAAAAACAATCCGGAACGCGAGCGCTGTTCCGAGAACCAAAACAGCGACCAGCAACACGTCGAGTGCACTTCTGAGAAATACATCAGCCAAATTCAGAAGCCATTCGGTTATCCGTTTCCACTGCTCTTCGGTAAACAGGTTCTTGATTGTTGCGATGATGCTGTTGATTATGTCCACAGTCTGTTGCCTCAGTTACGTTCAGTTATACCCAAAGCGGCTTTGACAAGTGCGTCTGTGAGTGCTCCGCAAGCCGGGTGTCTTCTGTCTTGAAGGACTTCCCAGTTGTATATAAACTCAGGTTCTACAACGATTGTGACAGGTGTAGTTTTATCTAATATGTCGATGATATCTTCATCACCGTTAATATCCCCGGGGTAGTCAGCAACGTCCGGACGATCCTGCCGGTACCAACCTTCTTTAACCCCTCGTGATGGTGGGAAAATACCAGCTAGTGCTGCCTGCACTACCTCGGCAGCACTTTTCCCATGAGAGGAGCCGGGACAGTACAGTGTCTCGCTACCATGCTGGCGCTTGCTTGCGTCGCTGTTGAAATGAACCTCGCACACAAGGCTGACATTGTTCTGCGTGTTGACCCATTTAACTTTGTCTGACACACGCCCCGTGGGAACTATATCAACCATCATTCTCCCACGAACAAGGTTTGCGATCTCAGAAACCCACAGCACAGCCTCATCGTGCTCGTAGTGGTCGTTGTACCCAGCCCCCTTTGCCAACGGGTGGTGTCCTGCTATTAAAAGTAGCATAGCTGTCTCCTTTAACATGTCGCTTCGATTGCGCCCATCGTTACCATTGGCGTCGCTCGACAAGCCCCAGTCACGTCACGGTGCTCATCAAGACAGTCAGTCCTGACGCTACACTGACCGGGTGCTGTCAGTGTAGCGTCAGGGATAGTGTTGTGCGGCTTTTTACCACACGCAACAACTATCGCCAAGGATAGAACAACTACAACGATCCCGTTTCTTACGGGCCCCATTTCTTCCTCGCCCACGCTTCGATCATGTAGATAGCGCGGCTACCCATGTGACCTGACACGCCAACCAGTGCTGCGGTAACCAGAGGCTTAATTCCAGAAGCCTCGCATAACCAGAAAGTGATTATGCCCGCAAAGGCGGAAGTCATGATTTCTCCGACTAGCTCCATAAAGTTGAACCTCTGTGTACTCCCCTCCCGTACACGTTTGATGTAGTTGACGGCCCCGCCCCATGCGGCAAGTGCAATAACCCACAGGTATGTGAGGGCCGTGTATGTAGCCGGATTTTTAACGGCTGCGTATGTGGCGGGGTCTTTCTCAGGCATAGCGCTCGCTCATATTAACTATATAGCTATCATCATGATTCTAACATCGCGGTTGAGATGACCTTGATCGCGTCCTCGATTCGGGCGAGGCGGTCGTGAAGTTCGAGGTCTGTGCTCATGGGCTACGTTACGTTACATCGCCGGTTTCGTAACACGGCATCGAAGATTGGACGTGCCTAAATTTAATGCTCCGGCTGTGGGGTTTGTGAATACGGCAGTGACTGTGTCAGCTGCGGAGACGTAGCCAGTGAGTGTGCAATTCGCTAAGCCGTTTACAAACGACACCTCAACAAAATCCCCTGCCGCAGCGCCCGGTACTGCTATAGTCGTTGATACGTAACCCCCCGCAGCAATGGCTCCGGTAGCAAAGGACACGACGCCAACCAAAATCTCCGGCCAAGTCAGACCGGACGAAACCCAGTTATTTTGATTTGTTCCGAAGGTCTTACCGTGAACTGTAGAATACGTACAGGTGTCGGCATTCTCGATGTCTCCCGTTATGCTGGGCGAGACAACGCGGCAATACTCGCAGTTACTGAGCTGTACCTTTCCGCCGATATTGGAAACATGCACATTGACGTAGCTACTTTTAACGGTAGCATCCCCGCCTATATACAACGTGCCGCCGGTAGTTGATCCGGCTTGGTAAAGTCCACCGCCCTCCCACACCAGACCGACGCAGCCAAGCAGTGCGGCGTTAGCCTGATTGGCCCCGAATACGTGCGCATTTTTTATAAAATTAGTTCGCGCGCCGGCCGGGGCGGAGGTCTTAGCTGTGCCATCTATGTAAAGCCCGTATTCGAGATTATTCCCAGAAGCGCCCCCGTAAGTTGATAGCCAGATATTTTCCAGGGTAAGCCCACTGGCATCTATGGCGGCCGTTGATGCGGCGGACAGGCACGCGCCGCCAGTCGTGCCACTGGCGGCGATTATGGCTAGGTCTCGAACGTGCCCGGCTGAGCAAATGATTTTTATAAGGCCTTTTGTACTTGTGGCCTCGGTGTAGTTGCGAACTAATATGGTATTTGACATTCCCTCCCCTAGGAGCATCACTGGGGCGGCAATATCGTTTGGCTTTGAATTGAATAACCACGAACCGGCAGGGATTATCAGTCGTCGATGCGTTGACGCTACAGCCGCAGCGAGCGCGCTATTAAACGCCGCAGTGTTATCTGTCGCACCGTCGCCCACCCCGCCAAAATCCTCGATACTGATATGCCGCCGTAGCATCGTGATCACCGGCACTGCTATTGCACCCGTCTCGGCGCGGGTGGCCGTAAGCGTCGTCAGCGCGGCGTTGCTGGTGGCGGCGTCCAGCACCGTCTCCATGAATGATGATCTGATTAAGCGAAAGTGTCCTGCCGCGGCGTTGTACTGCATAGTTACAGGTGCGGTCGTTGTAAGAGAGCCAGCAGGAAGTGAATCTCCTGTCGCATTTAGAATACTTTTTACCCCAAGCGTCGCAACGTTAACAGTGCTCGCCCCAGTATTCGCCGCCCCCGGGAGGAACGTCACTTTCATGCCGTCTGTATATGCGGGTGCGGCCTTCTTTAAGCCGATCTGCGTGAGTACATAAGTATTCGCCGCTCCGGAATCAGTATAAAACGTGCCATTCGCGACGTAGCCCGCGATTGCTTTCCCGAGCTGATTGAGGTCAGCACCGCTGAGGGCTATGCCTAACCCCTCTATGACGTTCTGAATCTCGCTCGGCACCTGGTTCCACTCGCTGGCGGTGAGAGTGTTACCAGTGATCTTATCGTTCAAGTCTTGCATGGCGTTATACCTGTTGGAAGATTATGTCGCAGTTAGCCGGCTTCAACCGGCGGAAAAGACACTCAAGGACAGTTACAGCACTGTCACCGAGTGTAAATGGGAAGGTGAGCGGAAACCTGCTCACCGCAGCTACCGTAAATGAAACAAGAATAGTAAACTTCAATTGAGCTCCAGACGGTACGAGATACAGAGGGAATATCAGCGGGAATTCAGAATGACGCATAAACGATTCAACAGTTACTGTTATTCCAAACAAGCTCCCAATATACACAAAATCTTCAACCGTCTGCACACCTAGAGCAGCTAATTTGAGAACAACATCACGACGACGCTCTACTAGTGCCCCTGTCCCTGTCAAGCAAGAATCCGGGATGCCTAGAGCCTTCTCCCACTCGTCAATGAAGTACGTCGTGACGCTCGGGGCAATATCATTTTGATAGTTACAGAGATGACCATCGGCGATAGTCATCTCATGAGCCAGCCCGAGAAGAAACTTTCTCAAGTTTGACGAGGCGATATTCCTCGATGAAAAGAGTCTGCCACCCGGAAGATAATCAGCTAGACGTTGCGCGTGTGTTTCGCGTGTCAGAGTCTTTACAGCCACGTCACTGCCCCCTTTGTAGCAATCAGAGTATCACTGATTGAGATCGTTCCAGATGGGGCTGTTAGGGTAAACGACGAAACGCGCTGCCCAGTAGTAGTATCAACCGTGTTGTAAATAACCGATCGGTAAGCATCCTCAGTCAAGTCGTCACCAACGCCGAGCTCTTCTCCAAACAGTTGAGTCAAGGAATTTTCAACCGCCTGTTTCATACTAGAAGTATCAGGTGAGATATCCGAGAAAGTAAAATCGACAACGACAGCTACCGGAGCCGATACAATCATGTCGAGAGGATCCGTGTTGGCTGGAAGTATCTCAAGTAGCTTGTTGTAGACGTCGAGAACTTCAGCCCCACTCGGGATCGCGGGTGTGTCATTGTCGCGCATGAAGTAGATAGTCACCTGACCAACAGCGGGCGTTATCTCCTGAACAAACACCCGAGTGACTCCTGCTACTTCTTTCGCTTTCGCTTCAATTGATGCTGCGTTGAATTGAGCTACAGGATTCTGCAGGCGCGACAGAAACCGTGACCGAAGGTTATCGTCTGTTTCAGAATCGGATCCACCTGCTAGTGTCCCGTATGAAACAGTAGCAGTATTATCGATACCAGCGATGGGCGTCTGAACGGTGAGCTCTACTCCAGAATCTTGATTCCCAGCTAACCCGAGTTCAAGAGCATCCACCGTGGCGTAAGCAGATGTAGCTGACGCTGTGATAGACCCAGTCGCTGGAGTGGCGGGAGAACCAGAGACAGGAAACGTGAACGAGTTTGGACCTGTGACAGTTATCTCTTCTGTGACGTTGTACTGCGTCTCATTGGCGCCAGCAATCGTCGCACTGACTCCTGATGCTAGATTATGCGGACTAGCCGTTACAGCAGTTGCTACTGTCCCGGATCTAGTGAGAGACGAAATTACAATCGCCGATAGTGAGATTGTAGCATCGCCAGCTGTTTCATATTCGATTCCGTCAGAACTAGCGACTACCGTGCCCGCTGGAATAACACTGCTAGCTGTTCCAGTGAACACAATAATCCCGCTCGCTCCAGTTGCTGGGAGACGCGTAATGCCCCAGATGGACGCCCACCGAACAAGATATTCGTCTGTCGCAGTGTCCGGAATAGACTGCTTGATGCCTTCTTTCAGCTGTAGGTAGAAGTCGTAGATACGACTGGCGATGCTGGTGACGATAGAACCTATCCAGCTGTTACGCAGGAACGGATTCGACCCCGGGACTTCGCGCAGCACAGCCGTCTTAGCGCGCTGTATTACCTCAGTTGACGAGGTGGGCAGATCAAGTGGCATTTCCTGTGCCCTCCCATAGCTTGTAGAACTGCGTTGAGACTTCTGAATTCTGGCGTGTCAAAGTAACTGTCAACCCAGCTATAGTTGTGTTTACTATCACGCTCTCAGCGATGCCATCTTCAACCAACCAGTTCAACCCTGCGAGCGCTTCAGCGGTGATCCCGTTTAACGTCGTCCGCGTGATGCGTGCTTGTTCGTATAGCCACAACTTCGACCCGATCTCAAAATCTGGGGTAGCAACATTCCCAATCCAGCCACGACGCAATTCAGGAACGGGCATCTCTGATTCAGCTGCCCGTCTCTCACAAAACAGGCTCATCAGAAGAGCTGTATCCAGTTGATCCGCTGTGGCTATATCCCCGTTGGCATCGAGCCTGAAGTCATACTCGTCATCTGCATACAGTATAGCATCTGCGCCCATAGTTATTTAACCGTCCCAGTTATAATGCCCGCTCCAGCAGCGCCTGTATCCGTAGTCACAGGAACTAGCTCAGAATTCGCGACCACCTCATCGATGATCCCCTGACACATAGCCAACAACACAGCGTCTCGGTATGTCTGAGTTGTAGCCCCGTTGCTGCTTTGCACAGCGGGTACCGCAGCGATAGCCGCTATGACTTTAGTCATCATCCCACTCGCAGTCATAGCCATTGTCACATACTCCCTTTAACTGTTCCGCTGATCATTGGGTGTGGTGCTCCAGTGAAAGCACAGATACAATCTCCCTGCACGATCCCTTTCACAGCAGCCCCAGTAGACCCCTTCACCTCAACTGTCGCACCAGCATCAAGAGTAATCTTGCCCGCGGCTGTAGCCTCAATGTTACCGGCTGCGGTAGCTTTGATATCATTTGCTGATACCGCTTCGATGTCCCCGTTCGCCTTGAACGTGACAGCACTCCCGGTAACAGGATTATAGAATGTAACCTCGCCGGAAGCTAGAACAGCTCGACGATTCATACTCGTTGGGATAGCTACACGACTATCTAGCGCCCCGTTCATCGCCAGCATGACTGCCAACGAGTTGCCATCGACATTCGCGTGCATGCCGTACGGAAAAATCATGATGCAGTCAGCAGTCTTCCCGAAATACTCAACCTGTTGAGTAGGGAACTGGTCGTCATCTTTTCCTGCTCTAACGACACTAGCCCAGCGGATCAATTTACTGACTAAACGATTCACCTGTGACCTCCGTCTTGGGCTGACTAAGTGAAAGCTCGAAAGCGTTTGGCGGCATGCACATAAGCGTTGTAGTGCTGCCCCCAGATTCGTCTAAAGAGAAAGCGACTGCACTGATACGCATATCCCCTTCAATACCAGCGAATTCATCCACTACAGGAACTAACTTGTTCACAGCCCACAGGGATCCACCCGGGGTTTCCCTGTGCCCCTGTACCACGCAAGAGTACAACTTCCCTCGTGATTGGCGAACGTTTGCTTCCCACTCCGCTCTTGCTGTATTATCCTTGGACGCGAGGGAACTCTCCGGGGCGAGTGCTAGCTGACGACTGCGCCGCACGCTGCTATCAATCGCGTAGCCACGTTGATTAACAATGTGGCTAGGGACAACTATGCCCGCCTTGGCCAGCGCCACAAGGTTCAAAGATGATGTGAATGTATACTTGTAAAACCTCGCGGTGGTGTCATAGCTAATTGACGACGAGAGCACGTTGTTATCAACTGCTCCAACAATGTTCTGGATGGATCCTGCTGACCTGTCTGTGCCAGCGCGTGTGATAACAATGTTACCGTCACCGTCCGATGTAAGAAGAACCTTTCTCTTCTTCGCTAGCTTCTCGAGGAATTCAAAAGCGCCCTCACCAGGTTCAGGAGCAATGAGATCAGTTGCTGTCTTGAACGATTCAGGACGAGCTAAATCGATAACCTCGATTTCAGCACCGACGTCCTTGATAGCTAGTTGAATCGCTCGCTTGAGTGTAATCGGTGGAAGAAAGTCCGAAACACTACGCAGTGTTGAATCAAGTAGATCGCCTGTCTTATCACGACCAGCTACGGAGATGGTGTGGGACGTAGACGAGTATTCGATATCCACTCGTTCAATATGCCCTGTGACGATGACGTCATCGTTATCAAGAACACGACACGCTTCACCACCCTTGAATGGAAGAACTTCACCAGCGACGAGTGACGTACCAAAACTAAACTCTCGGCACAGCGCATCCATACGGATGTTAACACCGATGTCAGTGAAGAAGTTATACTGTACCCCGTTAACTTCAAGAATCATTCTGTTAACACCTGGACAGTACCTGACAAGTCAGACACGTTGCCACTGTTGAGGTTAGCGATAGCCTCACCTTGTTGATCATCACCGTAGTATTTGAAAGCTAACAAGCGAGCTGTCGTTGGGTGTGTTCTTACATCGATAACACGCCGAGCCGTTAGTTTAATTGAATCGAGAAGTGTCAGTGCTGCTTCTCTAAGATCCGTGAGTGCTTCTCGAGTCTCAGTGTCAATGCCGTCTCCATTTATCACAGAATGATACTGTTCTTCCATTCTGTTAACAACTTGATCCACGTCGTCAAC
>MGMW01000068.1 GCA_001795035.1 Chloroflexi bacterium RBG_13_53_26 | reverse complement strand
TAGCCAAGTTTCATGCGTCTTAGGCAACTACATTCTCTTGACGCAGTTTCTGTATCTCGGCCTTGGAATATCCCAGATTTGAGAGTGTTTCCTCAGTATGTCGACCCAATGGGACTGCCAGGCTTCGGATCTTGCCCGGTGTATCCGAAAGTTTGATGCTGATGCCCACCTGTTTCACGTTGCCAAATTTGGAATGAGGCACTTCAACTAACATCTGACGGTGGACCACTTGTGGATCTGTGAAGACCTCGCCCACATTCAGGATCTTGCCCACTGGCACGTCTGCTTTGGTGAGCAGATCAAACCACTCGTCTCGGGTCTTAGTTAGGAAGATCTTCTTAAGATCGTTGAGCATCTCTTCTTTCTTGGGGCTTGGAGCAAACTCGTGAGGTGTCAGGTCATCACGACCGAGAGCGCGACACATATTCCCCCAGAAACGTGGCTCGATCGGACATATACTAATGTACTTCCCATCTTTGGTCTCATATACACTGTAAAAAGGGCTATTGCCACTGGTCAGTGTTTCTCCGCGCTGTGGCAGCAGTCCGCTATAGAAGTATTCGGTCGCGCCAGGTATGCCAGCGAGAAGCGCAACCACACCGTCGGTCATAGAAATATCAACTAACTGACCTTTGCCTGTCCTTTCCCGGGCACAGATGGCCAGCAGGACACCAACAGTAGCATTCAAGTATGCGATAGCCAGGTCTGCCACTACATTGAGTGCCACGACCGGAGCATTATCGCTGCGTTCCCCGGTCAATCCCAGCACACCTCCAAAGCCAGCATAGTTGGCATCGTGGCCAGGAAAGCCTTTGTAGGGTCCAGTCTGCCCATAACCCGACACCGCGCAGTAAATGATTCTGGGGTTTGTCCTGGACAGGGCTTCATAGCCTACGTTCATACGATCCATTACTCCCGGGCGGAAGCTTTCGATGACAACATCGGAAATCGCGACGAGCTTGTGAAAAATCTTCTGCCCTGCCTCAGTCCGGAGGTTGACCGCCACACTTTTCTTGTTCCGGTTGATGGCCACATAGGCAGTCATTTTCTCTGCTTCATCAGCTGACTCTGGGAAATAGTCAAGGCCATCGCCAACCCCTCTGTGACCACCCCCAGGTGGCATATCCAATTTGATGACTTCTGCACCCATATCTCCTAGTGTCATTGAAACAAGTGCGGACGGTCCCAATCCAGTAAGGTCTAGTACTCTAATCCCACTAAGCGCTGATGCCAATTTGAACCTCCTATCTCATGTCGATCAGTAATTGACTGAAAGAATAGTCCGAATTTGCAGGCATGAAGTATCCAACCTGGTGGTATTCCACCTGAAAGAAACGAACCAGAAGATATGATACATCATGCCTATCTGGAGGGGCAAACCGCTACTGTGCGGCTCCTCCGTGGCCCCAGCTTGAAATGCCTTTTCGAATGGAGGGTGATAGAATAGAACAACCAGACTCAAAGTATCTGTCGGAATTCCTCAGACATTCCCGAAAGGCCACAAGGAGAGATCATTTTAGCAAAGGAAAGCGGGGTAATCTTGCTGCATCATGAATAAAGGGGCACTGGACAGGGCCTTCAACCCACGCTGTGTGGCAGTGGTGGGAGACAAAATGGGGAATGGCTATGTATGGCTCAGGAGTATGAGCACTTTCAGGGGAAAGGTCTACTCTGTCCAGATTGATCCCCAGGAGTTGCCAGGAATAGAAAGACTGGGGATAGAAAACTACTCTAGCTTGCTCGAGATTCCCGAATCTGTGGACTATGTGGTTGTTGCTGTTCCAAGATCAGTAGTCCCCAGAATTGTGAGCGACTGCATAAGAAAAGGAGTCGGTGGGGCAACCATCTTCACCTCTGGCTTTGCGGAGACAAATACCAGGGAAGGGAAAGACCTGGAAGATGCCCTTGCCAAAATGGCGAAGGAAGCTGACTTCAACATTATCGGGCCGAACTGCATGGGGATTTTCAATCCCAAGATCGGGATACGCCATGATGTCAACCAGTATCACGGAGAGGCCGGCCCAGTGGGTTTCATTTCTCAGAGTGGCACCCATGCAATCCTTTTTAGCCTTGTGGGAGCATGCAACGGAATTAGAATCAGTAAATCGGTAAGCTATGGCAATGGGGTCGTTCTTGACAGCACAGATTACCTGGAATACCTGGCCCAAGACCAGGAAACCGAGATAATAGGCATGTACATAGAAGGTGTGAAAGAGGGTACCAGGTTCCTTCATTGCCTGAGCGAAACAACGCGCAAGAAACCCGTGCTCGTCTGGAAAGGAGGGAAAGCTGAGGAGGGATACCGGGCGATATCATGTCATACCGGGTCCATGGCTTCCAGCCCAACAATATGGAGATCCATGATCAGGCAGTGCGGAGCCATCGAGGTTGACAATCTTGACCAGATGATTGATTGCGTGAAGGCGTTTCTTTATCTGAAAGCCCCTCTTGGGTCCAGTGTGGGGCTGGTGGCGCAAAGTGGAGGTCAATCAGTGGTGATCGCTGATGCTTTTGCACAGGCTGGCCTAACAGCCCCCATGCTCAGCCGTAGTACCTATAGGGAATTCGCTTCTTTCTTCAATATCATAGGCGGCAACTATCTCAATCCGCTGGACATTTCCTGGCATGCACCTTCGATAGACGATTCTATCAGGATTCTGAATATACTGAGCACTGACGAGAATGTCGACTCCCTAGTACTGGAACTATCTCTACCCTTCCTGTCTCAAATCTGGGACTATTACCCGTCTTATGTTGATACTCTTGTTAAGGCCCTGGGTGATTTCAAGGACAGATGTCCCAAATCTTTCATGATCGTCATTTCTTCAGGGCAACTGGAAGTGGAGGCGTTGGGAATCAGGAAGAAACTGATTGATAAAGGAGTGCCCAGTTTCCCTAACTTCGAAAGGGCGGCTAAGGCCTTAAGAACGGTGACCGAATACTACAGATCCTGCGGTGATAGTGATTGAGGCTCTAGGTCCATTGCCAAGTGGCATGTTTCTGCTGTGCCGCTTGAGTACAGGTGAGGTTGCCCTCGGCAACCAATCTTGCCAACTCTCGTTGGGCCACATCCAGAGGCACATCGAGCCTTCGAGATACTGTTCTTGCTAGCTCGCTCTGATGATCGTTTGAGCGCCCCGCATGCTCAATTGCGTTGCTTTTCAGCAGCTTCCATACGAAATCTACGGTGTCACTTCTTGTCATCCTTTCCTTACACAAGGGATCTCCGCACTCTGCTTTTGACACTATGTCCTTCCAGGCCTCATTGATAGCTTGCTCGTAATCAGCCATTATGCGTTTCATTTGGTCAGTGGTGAAGCCAATGGGCTCGGCCACCGGGCGATTCGCGTCGTACTTTGCCCAGTCGTGGGTGAGTATTCTGATTCCATACTCATCAGCCTTCTCACGTACTTCGGTACCGGGCATAGGAGCCAGGATATGAAAGCCATAGCAGACACCATAGTTCTTGCGAAGCTCCTCGCCAAGTCTGACTGACTGTTGGGCGGTCCTTCCGTTTTCCCCGGGCAAGCCCAGGATGAAGGAAACCATCACATCTATGCCAGCCTCCTTCGCCATTTTCACCGCTTCCCTAGCCTGAGCCACTGTAATCCCTTTTTTGATCCTGTCCAGAATCTTCTGGGCGCCTGACTCAAGGCCGTAGCAGACCCATGTGCAGCCGGCTTGCTTCATCAGGTGCAGCGTGTGAGGGGTCACCGTGTCCACACGGGAGTAAACCGACCATTTGACGTTGAGACCACGGTCTATCAACCCTTCGCAAATGCTCTCCACATGCCGTTCCTTGACTGTAAAGGTGTCATCCACAATGTTGATCTGTTCAAAGCCAAACTCTCGATTGAGCATCTCTATCTCATCAACGACCGCCTGAGGATTCCGAAACCTGACACCCCTGCCGAACATTTTCGGCGCTGAACAGAAGATGCATCCGAAGGGGCACCCTCTGCTGGTGATCATGGTGCACGGTGCCTTGAGGGCTCGATACTTTGATAGAGGGAGGAGATGACGAGCAGGCAAGGGGAGTTTGTCGAGTTCCTTGATAAGAGGGCGGGGCGACGTAACCACAACCTCGCTATTCCTTCGAAAGGCGATGCCAGAAACCTGCGCCAGGTCCCTCCCGCAGGCCAATGAATTCACCAGATCTACCAGAGTATGTTCACCTTCTCCTCTCACAACGACATCAATCCACGGCGCATCTTCAACAACCTGATTGGCCGTGAAGCTAACGTGCGGTCCTCCGATGAGAGTAACCAGATTCGAATCGAAGTTCTTACAGACTCTGAGGATTCTGGAGGCGATACTGTAGTTCAAGGTGGAGCAGGTAGCGGCAACAACATGAGGCTGATACTCTCCCAATTTCCTTTTCAGTGCTTGGGGAGAGTACTGGGCCACAAGGAGGTCGAAAATCTGGACGTCGACCCCCTCTCTTTCCAGTACAGCAGCAAGGTAGGCCAGGCCCAGCGGTGGCACAGGAAGTTCGTCTAAGGGGAAAGGCGTGTTGACAATGAGAACTCGCATTCGCATCAAATCTCGCAAAAAGAAAGAACAGTCATTGGAACTGAGAAAATCAGTGCCTATTCTGAGCCAGGTGCCACCTCTATGTCAAGCTCGATGGGCTGTACACGCCTATGATCACATGATCACTACGCTCTTCCCCATAGCCGCCCATGCCCGGATTCTTGAACCCCATGATCTGTGACAGAATGCCCGGCAGGGGTTCAGCTCGAGCATGCTTGTCAGACACCGGCCGCGATGGATGTGACACATGATCGATGACTCCAAGAATCACGGAAACAGTGAGTGATTTGGCAGACCTAATATCGAGAGCGATGTAACATCTTGACAAGTGTCTTCGGTTGTTGCTAGACTTCTCGGCCAGAGCCGAAGTGGTCTCTAGAAAGGAGGGTGAGGTCATATTATGGCCAATCAATCAGCATCGAAACCTCAGAGAAGCATAACGGTCGTACTCGGTGCCATAGCGTTCTTCGTAGGCATGCTTCTGGCCATCATCGCCGGTGGTGTATCTCGGGATAACGGTACCATTGTCCTTATCCTAGTGATCTTGGGCATCATAGTGGGATTGTTCAACATCACCAGCAGGGAAATGATACCTTTCCTGGTAGCAGCCATTGCCTTGGTGGTTGTGGGCACGGCGGTGGTGTCGGGAGGGAACTATGGTCCATTCGCGCCGCTGAACGACGTCATTGATGGACTGGGCAGAGTCCTCAATGGCATGGTAGCCTACATCGCCGTCTTCATGACGCCTGCAGCCATCATCACTGCCATACGGGTGGTGTGGTCGCTGGCTCAACCGGGGGACTAGCTACCAGAGACGGTACCTGATTTTCCAGTATTACTTGACATAAACAATAGGCGAGACAACCAAGCCCCGCGATGTAGCATCGCGGGGCTTGGCATAAGAAGCAAACCATATGGAAGTATCTCATGGCTAGTTCTCCTATCAGGATTTGATCAGAGTTGCGGACTCCAGACTCGAATGTGGTCGGCCATAGATAATATGCGATATATCGGACTGCTATTTTTACTTCTTCTGGTTCCTGCCCTGGTGAGTTGTGATCTCGTGTCCGAAGAGACACCATACACAGAGAAGAGCTTCGCTGTGGCAGCAGACGCCACCCATACCGTGACTGTGCAAATGGAGCGCGGGCACACCCTGGAGGGCAGCTTCAGCATCAGCGGGGAAGATGACACGACAGACTTCCGTATAGAAGGCCCAAACCATGAATTGGCCTATGGTGAAGAGCGGGCTCAAGGGGCGCTCAGCTTTGAAATGAAGGCACAATATTCGGGTGCCTACACATTGTATTTCGACAGGAAGATCTATCACTATCCATCCCCATTGCAGATCGACCTGCAGTATCGGTCTCGTTAGCAACTCGGCCTCCGTGACTATTTTGCTTGTACTCCTGCAAACGTATCCTCGCCGAATTCCCCATCCTCAAGGAATCTGTTACCATAATAAGAGGAGCGTGCGAGACGTGTCGAAGATGGATGTTGTCATCAACAGAGCCAGGTTGTCACTGATTCAGGGGGATATTACCAGGCAGACCACCGACGCTATAGTCAACGCTGCCAATTCCAGCTTGATGGGGGGAGGTGGCGTTGATGGCGCTATCCACCGCGCTGGAGGGCCAGCCATTCTTGAAGAATGCAAGCAGATCGTCTCCAATCAGGGCAGGCTGCCCACAGGAAAGGCTGTTATCACCACCGGAGGAAACCTGAGAGCAAAATACGTTATCCATACCGTAGGCCCGGTCTGGCACGGTGGTCATAGTGGCGAGCCTGAACTAGTGGCCAGTGCCTATCGAGAGAGTCTGAAGTTGGCGGTGTCCAAGGGTATAGCAAGTATCTCATTCCCCTCAATAAGCACTGGCGCCTATGGCTACCCTGTGGAGCAGGCGGCGGAGGTCGCTCTGCAGACAGTAATTGACTTCTTACATCAGGAGACGGCTTTGAACGAAGTAGTCTTTGTTCTATTCGATGGCAGGACTCACGGGATATACGGAAAGACCTTGGAACGGATCATATCAAAAGATGCTCCGACTGGCTAGATTGGTATTGCCGAATATTCAAGAATGACAAGAACTGGGATTTTCTATCATTATCAGGACGGCGAGAGACTTCGAGATTTTCCTCAAGCTCTGGAAGGGTTACTGGACAATGACGACGTCTTCCTCTACGATGCCTTCTATCCTCTGAAACCTCCATCATCCTTTGAATTCGCACCTGTCTCTGAGTATATCCTCCATCAAGTCCATACGCCGGAGATGGTCGGTCTGGTGAAGAGAACCCGCGATTTTGAGGGGGCGCTCTTCTCAGTGGCCGGCACCGTATCGGCGGCATTGAAGATATGGCATGAGGAGATAGACAATGCCTTTGTCTTCACCGGATACGGTGATCACCATGCCGGCAGCGATTTCTTCAGCGGAGGATGCTATTTCAACGGTGCGGCGATAGCGATTCACGAACTGCGACGTCAGTTCAGAGTAGAGAAAGTAGCTATTGTTGACACTGACGCCCATCATGGCAATGGCACGTGGGAGATATTTGAAGATGACCCCGGGGTTCTCTATGTATGCTTCTGCTCAGGTAGTTCATTGGAAAGAAAAAACAAAGTGAATGTCCAGGTGCCGTGGAAAACAGACGATGACGAATACCTCAGCCTGATCAAGCAGGGTTTTGTCCAACGAGTGAAGGCCTTCAAGCCAGAGTGTGTTTTCTGGAATTGGGGCTATGACGGAACCCAGGGCGCCTACGGTGATATTGGACTCAGTCCTGATTTGCACCAGCGCCTTGCTCGGGAGCTGAAGACTGTGGTTGACCGGGTCTGTTCGGGGCGGCTCATCGTTGTCCTTTGTGGAGGAAGCCGACGCGACCTGGCTCGGCGTTTGATCCCACAGGTAATCCGAGTGCTGGCAGAGCAAGGGCAATCCCACCAGAATCTCACATAGTGCTCTTTTGACGTTGGCGGAGTCAGCAGCAGAGTGATGATAGCTCCTGTATGATGTGCTATAATTACGCTCGTGGCATCTGTCGGTAAGCAAGGCAGGGTAATACAGTTTATCCATCCTCAATTGGAACGGGAGGTAGAGGGGCGTGCTGGATACTATGTTCCTTTAGAAGAACATATCCTGCCCTATGATGGGAGAGAAGTCCTCTATATTCTGGGCTATGCATGTATCGACAACTCCTGCTGTGGTGGAGAGAAGCGTTGGGGTTATGTTCAAGTACCCGGTTTCCTGGTCAGAAAGCACATACATAGCAAGGAAAGCGGGCCGTTTCTCTCGGAAGTGGAAATCATTGAGGAGGAGTCAGATCGCAGCAGCATCAGGCAGTCCCTGCTGCAGAAATATCCTGGAATTCAGATGGAGATATGGGGAGCGCAGTATGGAGAGGAAGTAAGCCCCCACTCCGCTTCAGGGTCTGGAGGCAATGCCACTCAGTTGGGAGGGATCGCATAGTGGCCTAGTGCGGGCGCCTGCTAAGCGCTTACAGGGGCTTCAACCTCTGTCGTGGGTTCGAATCCCACTCCCTCCGCCAATATGAAACTAATCGTTTCTTCAGAATGTGAATGACATTCCCCTCAATACGGCACTGTTTCTCCTGCATTAGCCCTGCAACTATCCCAACTCTGAGGTGAAAACGTTCTTATGCCCGGCTACCATATTTGGACTATTGGCTGTCAGATGAACAAGGCTGATTCAGAATACATAGCCAAACATCTGGAGCAGGCCGGGTATTGTCGTGTGGAGGTTGCTCAGGATGCCGAGATAGTCTTCCTCAATAGCTGCGTGGTGCGAGAGAATGCTGAGCTCAAGGTGGTCAACAAGCTCAACTCTCTCAGGGGCCTAAAGAAAAAGTCCCCGGATGTGACTATTGCCCTGACTGGCTGTATGGTTGATTCCAGGATTGAGGATCTGAAAAAGCGTTTCCCCTGGGTTGATATTTTCTTTCGACCCCAGCAGTGGGAACCGCTTCACCAGTGGACTGATCGACGCAGAGTGTCTGACTCAAGAGCTGCCGCAAACTGCTCAGCCTCACTTCACAGAGCGGTGACTGCCTTTGTGCCTGTCATACATGGCTGCAATAATTTCTGTTCCTACTGCGTTGTTCCCTATCGTCGCGGGAGAGCAAGAAGCCGTGAATTGAGCGAAATCTGCTCCCAGGTACAAGAGCTGGTTAAGTGTGGCGTGAGAGAGGTCACTTTGCTGGGCCAGATCGTCGACTTGTATGGATATGACCTGCCTTCAAGGCCCGACCTTGCTGATTTACTGAAAGAGTTGAACAAGACCGAAGGGCTTCTGCGAATACGTTTCTTGACCAACCATCCAAAGCATATGAGCCACAGGCTGATACAAGCCGTCGCCGATCTGGAAAAGGTTTGCGAGCACATTAATCTGCCTATTCAAGCCGGGGACAGTGAGATTCTAAGTCTAATGCGACGTGGCTATACCGTGGAACAGTACTGCGAGTTAGTAGCGCAGATACGTAGCTGTATCCCACATGTATCCCTGAGCACTGACATAATAGTTGGTTTCCCGGGCGAGACTGCGGAGCAGTTTGCCAGGACCATGGACCTGGTGCGTCAGCTGAGATTCGGCAAGGTGCATGTGGCTGGTTATTCGCCCCGACCGGACACTATCGCCTCCCGAAGGCTTGATGACAACATTCCTGCTGAAGAGAAAGAGCTTCGGCGTTTGCAGGTTGAGTCTCTGCAAGAATCCATAGCTGCTGAAATCAATGCTGGTTTCGTGGGCAAAACAGTGGAGGTCCTGGTGGAGGGCTTGAAGAAGGACAAATGGCAGGGCAGGACCAGGGGGGATAAACTGGTTTTCTTTCCCGGCAGGGCTGATCCAGTTGGGCGATTTGTGAGGATCAGGATTGAGAAGATCAGTCCCTTCGCATTGCAGGGGATGCCTGAAGAAAGATAGCTAGGAATCTGTAGAGCTAACGGTGCCCAGAAACCCCTTCATGAAGTCAAACCATTTGACTTTGAGTTCATCCGGCCACTCGGAATTGAATGGTGGGAACTTGTCTAGGAGAACCACAAGGGTCTGAAAACGCTCAAACCACTCATCCCGGACTTCTTTGGGCCAACTAGGATCGAAGTCAGGCAACTTGCTGGCGAAATAGTCAGAGCCAGCAGCCCTTGTTTTGTTTGACTGACGCCTGGACGAAGGAGCCGGAGAGGAAGCCCCTCTCCTGGTTCGAGCCGGAAGCACCGTAGGAACCACTTTCTGAACTGCTCCCAGCCTGGACCTTGTCAACAGGTTGGGAGACAGTGCTATGCCCGCATCCTTGGCAAGGCCCAGGAAAAAGGAAAGGCACTTGTGCCCCACATTGTTCTCGGCGCCAAATCGTCGAAAACACTCCTGGACCTGTCCAAGGGTGGCATATTCCAGGTCCAGGTCCCCAAACACAGGCTGATAAGCTGTTTTGATGATATCTCTCAGTAGCCCTCTATAATCCTCCCCCTCGGCTTTCAAGAGCCTTAGAAGCCTATCAGTGGGTTCACTGTTGTTGGGATCGATCAGGTCCAAGAAAGACAGAGCTGCCTTGATGGTGAGAGCTGTACTCTGTGAAAAGCCGAGGTCCATGAGGTGGCTTCGATCCAACCGCAGCGGGGTATATTGCTGTAGAGATTCTATCAGCCTCTGCCAGGTAGCGTAGGTCAGGTAAGGCGGCAGGCGATATCGCTCTTTAGAGGATTTCATCATTTCGCCATTTCCTTGAAACTGGTTCAGCACTATAGCCGAAATGAAACAGAATGTCAAGTCTGCAATGATTACGAAGTTAGATTGCATTATGAAATAGATACTGAAATGACATATACTGAAATTATATGGCAGAAATAGGTATGGAATACGGGATATATAGAATTTATTTCATATATGAAAGACTATTGACAAAGCATTTTTTTTTGATCTAAACTCTTTGCCGTAATCCATTTCAACCAGCTGGTCCTTGGTCCATGGTGCATTCAGACAAAAATCGAGAAAGGAGGAAACAGTGGACGAAAGAACAATGAGGGTGCCCGCACCAATCAAGGTAATTGGTGTGGGAGGTGGGGGGTGCAACGCGGTGCGCCGGATGCTTAAGAAAGCGACTCCAGGGGTGCAGTACATCGTATGTAACACTGACATCAAATCCCTGGATTCATGCCCGACGGACATACTCTCGGTCCAGATAGGCGAGCATCTCACGCGTGGTTTTGGGGCGGGAGGTGATGTCCGGGTGGGAGAGAAGGCTGCCGAAGAAGGTCGTTTTCTATTGAAACGAGCCCTCAAGGATGCCGAGCTGGTATTCATTACTGCAGGCATGGGTGGAGGGACGGGTACAGGAGCAGCTCCTGTGGTGGCTCAAATAACCAAAGAGAGCCACGCTCTGGTTATCGGTGTAGTAACCACCCCGTTCTCTTTCGAGGGAAAGCGGCGTTTCTCACTGGCTTTGAGCGGTGTCCGCCGACTCAGACCAGAGGTAGACAATCTAATCATTATTCACAATGATCGCCTGCTCCAGTTTGTAGAGCAGAACAGCCCAACGGGCCATGCTTTCGCCGTCGCTGACGAGGCCGTTTCCGAGGGTATCCTGGCCGTATCTTCATTGATCAATGTGCCTGGTGAGATCAATGTAGACCTAGCCGATGTGAAGAGCGTCATGGGCATACCCGGTGGCGCGCTCATGGCTATTGGCAAAGCAGATGCTCAGTCCCGCTACCCGGCTCAGGAAGCGGCAGAGCAGGCCATCTCCAACCCACTGCTGGACATAGATATCAAGGGAGCCAAGGGCGTTCTCTTCAATTTCAGCGGTGGCCCAGACCTAACTCTCGGAGAGGTCAACGATGCTGCCAATCTCATTGCCAGAGAAGTGCATCCTGACTGCACGATGTTCTTTGGCATGTCCACCCCCAGCGAAGAAATGAGGAATTCAGTCAAGCTGACGCTTGTTGCCACGGGCATAAATCCGGCGCTCCCCAGCAACTGGTTGGCGGAAATGGGGGAGACCATCAAGGAAGTACTGACTGGTGAGCGGAGGTACAGGCGGTAGAACCTGTGACTGGAGCTTCACCAAGAGTAGCTGGTGTCAGCAGCAGTGGCTGAAGTAAGCCGGAAAGGGGGTTAGACAAGATGTCACAATTGTTAGCGTGGCTCAACACAGTAGCGGGATTGATACTATTCTTTGCTATGTCAGGCATAACCGAGTGGGTTATATTTGCCTCGCCGCAGGCGAAGGTATTCCCCTTCCTGATTGGTATATTGCTTCTGATGAATGCGGTGTATCTTGCTGTTGCCAAGGTTGAATCCTGGAGCCAGCGTAGTTAAGGAGGTCATGAGATGTCACGTTTTCTAGGTTGGGGCAACCTGATGATAGGTGGGTTGCTGTTGTTTGCTCTGTCAGACATAGCATGGTCTTGGTTTGCGTCTCCCACATCGAGGCTAATCGTGTTCATCCTCTCAGTATTGCTGATAGGGAATGCAGTGATGCTTGCGTTTTTTGAAAATGAGGCACCCCGGGAGCGGCGAGGTTAGCGCTGCTAGCCTCATTGCTAGGGAGTGGTGGGGTGGTGAGGAACAGGTTCATCAACGGGGAGGGAGGAGAAGTCCTCTCTCCTCATGGAGAAAAGGGAGAATTCTGCAAATAGAGGAAGTATTAATGAAAGGAGGGCGGGGGAATCAATGATAGATTCGATGCGGGGCGGAATGAGGTCATTTGATCGTGCCAGGACACCGGCATTGATCAAGGTAATAGGTGTAGGTGGGGGTGGCTGCAATACGGTTCGCCGCATGATGCGCTGTCAGCATATCCCCGGTGTGGAATACATTGTAGCCAATACTGATGTCAAATCCCTGGATCTCACTAGCGGGGCACTATCACTGCAAATTGGCGAGCATCTCACCCACGGATTTGGTGCTGGTGGGGATCCCAAGGTCGGCTCTAAAGCGGCAGCAGAAGCGGACTTTCTGCTGAAGAGAGCGCTCAAGGACGCTGAGTTGGTATTCGTGACAGTGGGCATGGGTGGAGGCACAGGCACAGGTGCAGCTCCAGTCGTAGCCGAAGTAGCCAGGGCTGGCGGGGCTCTCGTTCTCGCAGTTGTAACGACTCCATTCTCGTTCGAAGGCAGGAAGCGCTTCGATGTTGCTATGGATGGCGTCGATCGGCTCAAAGCAATGGTTGATAACATGATCGTTGTCCATAACGACCGCCTTCTCCAGTACTCGGATCATAATGCCAGCATTGGCCAAGCCTTCTCCATGGCTGATGAAGTAGTGAGCGAAGGTATCCTGAGTGTTTCGCAGCTTGTCAATGTTCCTGGTGAGATAAATGTAGACCTGGCTGATGTAAAGGGTGTGATGCGTTTGTCTGGGACAGCCATTATGGCTATTGGCAGCGGTGAAGGGCCACATCCTGCCATGGATGCAGCAGAAAAAGCGATCTCCAATCCTCTGTTGGATATAACCATGAAGGGGGCCAGGGGTCTTCTCGTCAGTTTCTCCGGTGGGCTTGATATGAGCCTTGGCGAGGTCAACGAGGCGGCTACGCTCATTTCCCGAGAAGCTGATCCCAACTGCAATTTCAAATTTGGCCTGGCTACCCTCAGCGAAGAGCTCAAGGGCAAGGCCAAGGTTACCCTCATTGCCACAGGTATAAGAACGCCGGGCTCGTCGTCATCGTCATCGTCGTCTTCATCATCACACACGACGTCGTCGGCGGGGAAATGGTTTTCAAATCTGGGAGACAAACTGAACAAGGCGACCAGCAATCGCAAATGGTAGTGAACTAGTTACTGCGAATCCAAAAGAGATCATAAGGAGGAAGTCACAATGGCACGTGCGTTAGGTTGGTTCAACGTGGTGGTTGGTTTTTTCCTGCTTGCGTTGGTAATGTCCGGTGTGTTCAGTCAGTTGCTCTCAGACATATCGGAGTGGAACGACTTCAGCAGCATAGGAGCCAAGGTGATTGTCAGCATTGCCGGTATTCTGGCGATTGCTAGCTCAGTCTATCTTGTTGTCGGGCACTCCCGAAAGGAGAGCAGATAGCAGCGCGCGATCCATCAATCAGACGGTCTCGGTGATCATGTCGAGAATCGAAGATCGAAGCTAGAACCAGGCAGGGGTGGCAGAAGGGTGGAAGGAAGATCGAATTCACAGAGGTCTTTGGCCAGTATAACTCCGGAGGAGAACAGCACGAAGTACGAAGAAGGAGACTCTGAAGGATGGAAGAGATGATAATGAAAGCGGGTGATGGTGGAAGGACGATAGCCCGCATCAAGGTAGTTGGCGTAGGTGGTGGTGGCTGCAATGCCGTTCGGCGAATGATGCATCATCAGCATCAGATCAAAGGGGTGGAGTACGTTGTAATCAATACGGATGTCAAGTCCCTCGAGATGTCATCCAGTGTCCACTCCATTCATCACTGCATCCAGATCGGGTCGCACCTCACTCAGGGTTTTGGAGCGGGGGGCGATGCAAGGGTTGGAGAACAGGCGGCCAAAGAGACCTTCATGGCCCTCCAGAAGGTTGTGAGAGGTGCTGACCTGGTATTTGTTGCCGCTGGCATGGGTGGCGGCACGGGCACGGGCTCAGCTCCTGTAGTGGCTGAGATAGCAAGAGAGGCTGGGGCACTCGTTGTGGCGGTGGTCACCACGCCATTCTCCTTCGAGGGCGCCAAGAGGGCGGAGGTTGCTCTGTCAGGCCTCCGTCGCCTTATAGAGAAGGTGAATAGCACTATTATTGTTCCCAATGACCACCTCCTGCGCTTGGGTGATCACGATGTTCCGGTTCGGGAAGCCTTTGCTGCTGCAGATCGTGTTGTGTCAGAGGGGATACTGTCGATCTCTGAACTCATCAACATCCCCGGAGAGATAAACTGTGATTTGGCTGATGTCAAGAGGGTGATGAGCATCCCGGGAATAGCCATCATGACTACGGGGCAGGGAGAGGGTCCCAACAGCGCGGAGCAAGCAGCAGAGGAGGTCATTTTCGAACCCCTGCTCGAAACCCATGTCAACGGTGCCAAGGGGGTTCTTTTTACCTTCTCCGGCGGTCCCGACCTGACCCTTGGATCAGTGCAGAGGGCGGCGACTCTCATCTCCAAACATGTCGATCCTCGCGCTCTTATCTTCTTTGGCATGAACCTGCCCAGAGAAGAACTGACGGGACGGGTGAAGATCAATCTGGTAGCCACAGGAATAGGGAATTCGGCGGATAGCAGCTGGTTTTCTGGGATCAAGCAAAATCTGAGAAGCGGCGCTACTCAAACTCAACCGAGCAAACTGACCAGACTGAGCATGAAGTACGGTGCAAACTAGTGGGCGAGCACATTCTTTACAGAAAATAAGAGCTTGCTGAAATGGAGAGGCTGGTGGAAATCGAAATCGTGCAGAGGGGAGGTTAAGCAATGCCGCAGCTAATGTCGTGGCTTAATGTGATGGCGGGGCTGATCCTGTTCTTCGCCATGTCGGGTATCAGCGAATGGGTCATATTTGCCTCGCCGCAGGCCAAGTTGTTCCCCTTCATTGTTGCCATATTGCTTCTGGTCAACGCGGTGTACCTGGCCCTGACGAGAGGGGAATTCTGGGCCCGTCGCTAGTAGAACCTGGTGACGGGGATTAGTCTGTTTAGGACCGTAGGGGACTACGGCGAAGGAGTTTTTGTATGTCACGTCTATTGAGTTGGGCCAACCTGATGATAGGGGGATTGCTGTTATTTGCCCTATCAGACATAGCATGGATCTGGTTTGCGTCTCCCGCATCGAGGGCAATCGTGTTTATCCTCTCGGTATTGCTGATAGGGAATGCAGTCATGCTGGCGTTTTTTGGAGACGAGGAACTCTCAGCACGACGCAGTAGAAGAGCCTAGCTTTACCACATTCACCTCTCTTAGAAGGGATGGAGGGAGAAGGAGGAAGAGCAATGCCTAGCAAGACAGACGTAATGATATGGGGTTTCGTAGTGATAGCCATGTGCATTGTAGCACTGGACATAATGAATCCGCTGCACTAGCTGGTGAGTTTGTCTTCACGGCAGGTTGGAGGGAGTATCTGGTTCTGACTTGGACTTTGGAGAAAAACGTGTCAGGGATAGAAAGAAAGACTATTGATACTCGAGGGTATCCCGAGTATATGAGGATATAAGGATAAGATATGAGAAGTCACCGCACTGTGAGAAGTACCCGCAATCTGTTAAGAGCCATAGGCCTGGGTTTGGTTCTGTTACCAGAACCATTCACTACGCTACCGGGAGTAGGGCTGATCTGTGCCTCTTTTGCTCTGCCGGATAGGACTTATAGACCAGCTCCTTGCTCTGGAGTAGTCGTGCGAAGAGGCGTGTTGCCCAGATAGTATGGTGCCCAGCAGTATCTCAAGGAAACAAGGAAAATCGTGGCTTTGGAAGACACGATCGGAATGTGTGCCAGTGGGCAGGCTAGGAGCGAGGCTCCCCCCCTTTGCTTGGCAGGTCATTTTGTAGATAGATGGCTGGAGACCATGTGTGGTCACTTCTGCCGCTCTTCAAGCCTTCATTCGATGAGACTCCCCTGCACTAGCCTGCCCACTGGCTAGTAGAGGCGAACAGCCGTCTCTCGATCTCTCTTATCCGTTCAATTCCCTTCACCTCATGGGGAAGAAGGGGCAGGATGGTAGATTCTAGCTTGAATCTTCTCTTCAGGTCCGCAATGTGCCTCTGCTGCATCTGTGCCTTGCTCTCAAGAAACGGAGAATCGGCCCCCTCAACAACTTGATTGACGATCAGGTGATCAATGCTAAGGCCATAGCCCCTGAACTCTGCGAAAATCCCCTCCAGTTGACCTACAGCCAGCGCCTCAGCGATGGTGACGATACTGAACTTCACGTCCTTTCTGAGGAACTCCATGTCCTTGTCAGACAGTTCTTGCCACTCCCGTATCACTCCAAGGACGGAGCGTTTCGTGTTCTGTGTTGTCTTTAGAGATGAATATATCCTTGCCGCGGGTTTCAGATGGTGGTTCATCAGAGAAGGCATTCGCAAGAGGCCCAGGGTTTGCCCTGCGGGAGCAGTATCCCACACTATGCTTTCAAATTGACCGGATTCGCTGATCTCTCTGATGTAGTCAACCATAAACTCATCTCTGATCCCGGGCAGAATGGTGGCTACGAAATCAGCAAACTCCTCATAGCCAATGTCGACGAAGGTAGAGAATACGTCGTATAGCTGAGGACCGAACTTCTTCTCCCAGAGAGCTTTGACATCACTATAGGTGATCTCGTCCAAATACAGATTATCGGTGACTTTTGCCGGTTTGTCAGTGCACTCCAGTTCGAAGATGTCTCTCAGGGATGGTGTGAAGTCTGTGGAAATGACAAGGGTCTTCTTGCCTGTTGTGGCATAATGCAGGGCGGTGGCTGCAGCAGAAGTAGTTTTACCTACACCTCCCTTGCCAGAGAACATGGTGACATTCTTGGCCTTAGATTGCACCGCTGTTCTTGTCATGGGCACCGTGGTATTAAATATTATCATACCGTCAGGCGCGACGCCAAACCGTATCCACCTCGACTTCACGTTGTCTTGGTGATTGTGGCATAATGTTATATGGTGGAGGAACAGCAGTTGTGATGATCGCTGACCCTTTCGCTCTTCTTTCTTCGACCTTCCCTACAATGTTTCTGCCCGATGCAGCATGGATAGCAGCGCTTGTCATAACCGCTGGCGTTGTGATAGGTCCCTTTGCCGGAGGCAACGAGGCTGAATGGACCAGGTATCTTGAGAAGGCATTGAAGGCCGAAAGAGATAGAGTGATGGCAATGCTCAATACAATGGAGGAGGGCGTTGCTATTATCGGCCCGGACCACAAGATGCGCTTCATGAATCCCAGTATGGTAAGGGATTTTGGCAATGGCATTGGTGCCTACTGCTATGAGCACCTGTACAGCTTCAAGGAACCGTGCAACGAGGTGTGCAAACTACCGGATGTGATCAAAGGCTCGACTGAGAGGTGGGAATACACCTTTGCTGATGGTAGAACGTATGACATGATTGCTTCACCGTTTGCCGACTCTGATGAGAGTCCCTGCATGCTTGCCGTATTCAGGAATGTTACCCGACAGAAGCAGGTAGAGCTTGAACTTGTTAAACTGAACCGGCTCAAATCTGAGCTCTTATCAAACGTCTCACACGAGCTCAAATCGCCGTTGACCTCCATAAAGGGTATTATCAGCAGCCTCTTGCAGGAAGACATAAGATGGGACGATGATACAGGCAAAATGCTGTTGACCGGTATAAGTGAGGAATCGGATAGACTGGCCAGCCTGGTGACCAATCTTCTCAACATGAGCAAGCTCGAAGCGGGAGTCTGGAACCCGGAGAAGGAGCTCTGCGATGTATCAGAGATCATAAATGAGACGCTAGAGCGACAAAAGTGGGTGCACAAAAACCATATTTTCGAAACAGAACTGGCTCCCGATTTGCCGGAAATGTATGCTGACTCGAACCAGATGAAGCAAGTGCTGGTCAATCTGCTGGAGAACGCAGCAGCCTATTCAGAAGAGGCGACCAGGATAGTAGTAGCAGCGAAGAGAGTAAATGGTGAGCTTGAGGTGAGTGTATCCGATCATGGTGTGGGTATACCCTCGGAGGAGTTGGAGAAAATCTTCGACAAATTCTACCGCGGAAGCCATAAACGTCGGCAGCCTGGGGGTACTGGGCTGGGTTTGGCCATCTGCAAATCCATTATTCTGGCTCACGGCGGGCGTATATGGGCCGAGAGTCAAATCGGATGTGGTACCACATTCTACTTTAGATTGCCGATTGCCGATCGGGACGAAAAAAACAGAGGCCTCGGACTTCATGCCCAAGAAAGTTAAGGTCCTTGTCGCTGATGATGAGCCAAAGATACTCATGTTTGTTCGGGCCAATCTGGAGGCTCGAGGCTACGAGGTATCCTTAGCCCAGGATGGTGTTGAGGCCGTGGAAATTGCAGGGCGTGTCTCTCCAGATGTGATTGTGCTTGATGTCAACATGCCGCGGATGGATGGCATCGAGGCCTGTCGCCGCATTAGGGAATGGGGGAATATGCCCATAATCATTCTGAGCGTAAGGGAAGATGAAAAGGACAAGGTCAGGGCCCTGGATGAGGGAGCAGACGACTACATGACCAAGCCATTTGGCATCGAGGAATTGCTGGCCAGGATAAGGGTTGCTCTGAGGCATTCCACGGGTGTGATCAGCACTGCCCCCTCTCTAGAAGGTGGGGGTTTGGAGATCGATTTCTCTCATCGGATAGTCAAAAGGTATGGTGAAATCGTGAAGCTGACAAAAACGGAGTATGAACTCCTGACATACCTGGCGTCTAACTCTGGCAAAGTGTTGACCCATAAACAGATACTGCACAGCGTTTGGGGCCCGGAATATGGCGAAGAGAGTGAATATGTCCGCGTCTTTATGAGGCAACTCCGGAGCAAGATCGAAGATGATCCTTCAAACCCACGGTTCATCATTACCGAGCCGCGTGTAGGGTATCGCTTTGTCAAACCTGAGTAAGGTTGGAATCAGCTCTCTGCAACAAGAGTCCCCAGCCCAGAGGGGGACTCACCCTGCAGAGTTGCCCCCTGACCACAAGGGAACGACACAGTCCATTCTGCCCACTATCATGCTTCCCCCAACGGTTGTTGCAACCAGATACAGGTATAAATACCTACTATACGAATGCCGCTGCAGGATTTTTCGGCAATCGGCAACAGGCATTATGGCGCAAGTCAGGCATGCTAGCCCCGTGTTATCGTTTTTACTGGAGGTGAGAGGTGCAGCACCAATCATCGAGACTCCCTTCGGCTTCCCCTGGCAGTGCAGCTCTTACCTCCTTCTGCTTAGTCTGGCTTTGGTGCGGGATCGGCACTGAAGTGAACAGGAGCACTGATTGAATGAGGCGATGGTCAGGTTAGCTTGGTAGCGGGCTGTCGAGTATGATGATCAATATCCATGTACATAAAGAGGCGCGAGAGGGCAAGTCGGCAAACGCCGAATCGCCCTCTCTGTTGTTAGTCACGGCTCTTCGACTTGGTAGAAAGGAGGAAGCGGCCCGTGAACTTGAACCGTAGGGACTTTCTGAAACTGTCGGGGGCAGGCCTGGCCGGTGCGGTAGCCCTCAGTGCCATGCCTGACACGCAGGCACTGGCTGCCAAGAAATTCCCGCTGCCGCAGAGAGCCAGTGAAACGCAAACCATCTGCTGCTATTGCTCTGTCGGCTGCGGGGCTATTGTGACGGCTTGGGGCGAGAATGGTAAAGCGGGCATAAAGATAGAGGGTGACCCGGATCATCCGATCAACGAAGGTTCGCTCTGTCCCAAGGGTCAGGCCATGTACCAGATCCATAGCGTTGAGGGCATAGTCGACAAGCCCATTAATGACCAGAGGGTGACCAAGCCGCTGTACCGGGCACCCGGCGAGAGTGAGTGGGTAGAGAAGACCTGGGACGAAATCCTCGACATGATCGCCCGCAGAGTGAAAGACACCAGGGATGCCAGATTGGTCACTACCGACACTGATGGCAGGGTGGTCAACCGCAATGAGGGTATGGGCTCGTTCGGCGGCGGGGAGCTGGATAACGAAGAATGCTACCTGCTGGCCAAGATGAGCCGAGCGTTAGGTGTGGTGTATCTCGAACACTGCGCCCGGCTTTGACATTCCTCAACTGTTGCGGCTCTGGCAGAGTCGTTCGGAAGAGGAGCCATGACCAACCACTGGATCGATATCAGGAATGCTGACTGCGTCCTGATCATCGGCTCCAATGCGGCAG
>MGMW01000067.1 GCA_001795035.1 Chloroflexi bacterium RBG_13_53_26 | reverse complement strand
GTGACCAGGCCGAAGGCAACAAGGAGGAGAAAAAATGCTACCAGCAAATAGAGAACCTCAGAGCATAACGGTGAGATGTTCCTGTCCCTACTGCGAAGATGAACTGCCTGCATCCGCTTTGCCCTATTGTCACCACTGCAGAGTAAGCCTGCGCTACTGCACAAAGTGCCAGATAGCTGTGGAAAGGGAAGCAGTGGTCTGTCCTCAATGTGGGGGACAGCTAGTCTGGAAGTGAGGAGGATACCATGAGCGAAAAGGTTACGCTGATCATGTTCAGCGATGACATGGACAAAGCACTGGCTGCTCTCAACCTGGCCATCGGAGCCTCCTCCATGGGGATGGAGGTGAGCATATTCTTCACCTTCTGGGGGCTTAATCTCATCAAGAAGAACGATGGGCCGACAAAGAGCCGAGGGATAATGAGGAAGATGCTCAATTTCATGAACCGCGGTGGCTCCAAGAGACTGAAGCTCTCCAGGTTCCATATGTTCGGCCTGGGCAAGTGGATGATAGGGAAGCTAATGCAAGATATCAAGTTCCCTTCACCTCAGGAGTTGATGATGATGGCGCATCAGTCAGGAGTGAAATTCATAGCCTGCACTACCTCGATGGGTATGATGGGCCTATCCAAGGAGGCATTCATCCCGGAGGTCGACAGCTATGCTGGTGTGGCTACTTACCTGGCAAATGCCAAAGAGGGAAGAATCAACCTCTTTATCTGAGGAGGCATGATTATGAAAGCAGATGCTACATTGGACTGTGTCGGGCTCTACTGTCCTATGCCCATCTACAATACCGCCAGCAAGCTCAAGGAATTGAAGCCCGGGCAGGTGCTGGAGGTCCTGGCCAGTGATGAAGGGATAAAAGCAGACGCGCCCGCCTGGTGCCAAGCCACCGGAAACGAACTGCTGGGAATTGAGGAAAAAGAGGGAGAGTACAAAGTATATATCAAGAAATCCAAATGAGCAGGAGAAGACTATGCTTCAGATTCAAGGATTGAGTGTAGAGACCGGGGGCAAGGAGATACTACGCGGTATCAATCTCTTCATAGGTACAGGTGAGACTCATGTCCTGTTCGGCCCCAACGGCAGCGGCAAGACGACCCTGCTCATGGCCATAATGGGCTTCCCGCGCTACAAGATAACCAGGGGACGCATCATCTTCAAAGGACATGACATCACCAACGCCTCTCTGGACGAACGGGCACGCCTGGGAATCGGCATGTCCTTTCAACGCCCTCCGGTAGTCCGTGGTGTCAAGATGCGAGACATGGTCAGCGCCTGCCTGGGCAGCAGAGATGACGGCACTGCGGTTGCTCAGTTGGCAGAGAGATTAAACATGGGCGACCTGATGGACCGCGACGTCAACTACGGGTTTTCCGGCGGAGAAATCAAGAGGTCGGAGCTTCTGCAGCTCCTGGTGCAGGAGCCTGACCTGACACTCCTAGACGAGCCAGAGTCCGGGGTTGACCTGGTGAACATAGCCTTGATCGGGGAGATGATCAACGAGCTACTACAGAAGAACCTGAAGCGAAATCGAACGCGCGCCGGCTTGATCATCACCCATACCGGTCACATTCTGGACTATGTTCACGCCAGCAAGGGCTATGTCCTCATTGATGGAACCGTACGCTGTGAACGAGATGCGCGCGAGTGCCTGGATAGTATCAAGAAACATGGCTACGAGGGATGTGCAACATGTCTAAAGTAGTCCCTTCCAGGAAAAACCGCGAATTGGCTGAAAAGGCCCTGGAAAAGAAACCCGCTCTAGGGGAAGATATCGACCTTTCGGCGTATTCATCAAGCGCCGAGGAACATCGATATCAAAACGAGCCTTCTCATCTCCCATCCCAAGAGAAGGAGAATATGTTGAAGGTAGGAATTACCCTGGACGACCGTAGCCAGAGGGCGGGCACCTTTGTGCAGATAGACCGGTCGGTGATACACACTTCAGCCAGCCAGGATGGGGTCGAGGTGATGAGCATCACCAAAGCACTGGAGACCTACAGTTGGCTGGAAGATTACTGGTGGCGTGCGGTAAGCGTTGATACCGACAAGTTCACGGCCCAAGCCGAGGTCAATCTCGATAATGGCTACTTCATCAGGGCCCTGCCGGGAGCAAAAGTGGTCTATCCGGTCCAGGCATGTCTCTACATCGCTCATCAGAACTTGGCGCAGAAGGTCCACAACGTCATCATCGCTGAAGAAGACTCCGAGATACACATCATCACCGGCTGTGCCACCAAGCCAATGCAGGCCTCAGGTCTGCACATAGGCATCTCAGAGTTCTACATCAAACGAGGTGCAAAGCTAACCTTCACCATGATCCACAACTGGGCCCCTGGGGTGGCAGTACGTCCCCGAAGCGGAGCCATCATTGAAGAGAACGGTGTGTTTCTGAGCAACTATGTCTGCATGAAACCGGTACGCTCAGTCCAGATGTATCCTGTGGCGCGTTGCGTGGGCGAAAAGGCCATCGTCAGGTTCAACACCATCCTCGTCGCCCCTCCTGGCTCCAATCTGGACACCGGCTCCAGAGTCCTGCTCGACGCCAAAGGTTCACGGGCAGAGATCGTGGCACGAACCATCACCACTGGCGGCACTATCATTGCCAGAGGGTACATTGCCGGCAGCGCTCCAGATGTCAAGGGGCACTTAGAATGCCGGGGGCTGATCCTTTCGGAGCGAGGAGTGATTCATGCCATCCCGGAACTCAAGGGAGAACTGGCTGGTGTAGACCTTTCACATGAAGCAGCGGTGGGCAAAATCGCCGAAGAAGAGGTCGAATACCTCATGGCTCGCGGCCTCACCCGCGATGAAGCCACGGCAATGATAGTCAGGGGTTTCCTGCGGGTTGACATCGAAGGACTGCCACCAGAACTGGCCGCTGAGCTGCGGCACGCAGTCGAGATAAGCGAGAAGGAACTCTTCTAGAGAGCGAGGATTACTCTGAAGGAATGGAGGAAACAGGTTGAAGACTAGAATGAGCGGTGTGAAGCACACCCCAGGGTCAAACTCTATACCGTGCATTCAATTGTTGATGATGAGGGCCAGAAGATGAACACAGAAGCTTTGCACCAGATAACCTACGGTCTCTACGTCGTCACCTCTCGAAAGGGAGACAAGCTGAATGGCCAGATCGCCAATACCGTAATTCAAGCATCCTCCAAACCACCAACCATTTCCGTATGCATCAACAAGGAAAACCTGACTCATGAGTTCATCAAAGACAGCCGGGTTTTTGCAGTCTCCATCCTCTCAAAAGACACCCCCTTGAATTTCATCGGCCAATTCGGCTTCAAGTCGGGGAGGAATGTCAACAAACTCGAAGGTGTCAAATACAAGATAGGTGAAACCAAAGCTCCTGTAGTTCTGGACCATACCCTGGCCTATCTGGAAGCCAGGGTGATCAAGGAACTGGATGTGGGAACGCACACCGATTTCCTGGGTGAGCTTGTCGCGGCCGAGATACTAAGAGAAGGCGAGCCGATGACCTACGCCTACTATCATCACGTCAAGCGAGGTACTACTCCAAAGACAGCGCCGTCCTACATAGAAGAGGAAGAGAAGGCAAAAAAGGAACCGGAGAAGAGGGAGACGGTTGAAATGCCAAAATACGAGTGCACGGTCTGTGGCTATATTTATGACCCCGCGAAGGGTGACCCGGACGGCGGGATTCCGCCGGGTACTCCGTTCGAGAAACTACCGGATGACTGGGTTTGCCCGCAGTGCGGGGTCGGAAAAGACGAGTTTCAGAAGCTGGAGGGCTAGCAGAGAGGGCCAGCCACTGATCAGCGCCACAGGGAATCGGTGTGGCGTCACTATGATGGCTTGGCAACTGGATTCCGCATCAAGTGCGGAATGACACGATTGGGTTACGGTGGATTCCCGCTTTCGCGGGGATGATATAGTCAGTGGCTGAACTCCAGCACACAGCGTTCAGCACCTTCGCATATCCGCGACTTCGAAACAAAGCGCATCCGTTCATCAAATTCGGCAGCCCAGGTTGAATACTCCGTACTACAGATACGAGCCCCGATCTTCCCAGAGAGAGCCTCTCGGCCAGACTTGACCAGGAAATCATGCCACGGGCATCGGCTGATGTTTATCCTTGAACCATTATCCGAACTTTTCTCAACCTCGAATTCGAATCCCTCTAACGCAAGCTTGGTAGTGAAGCATTCCAGAAACGCATCCAGCCCATCGGGCAGCTTCACCATGCTCTTAAGGAAACGCGCCTGCATCTTGGGAAAGACCTTCCAAACCTCATTATCGATGTCAAGAGCAACATCGAAACCATATTTCTCTTCCACTTTCATAAACCACAGGCCATCCACCGCAGTATAGCTTCGATGGAAGAACTCGGTCATCTGCTTCTGGCTTAACTCCATCATTCTCACCTGCCTCACAATCAGGAAACTCGAAACACGATAATTCCCCGCGGAAAGCATAGGGCAACTGCCCCCGTAACTCAAGCGACTCAAGTGCCACGATTAGAATAGCAGCGGCAAATGGACTATAATCCTAGGCATGCAAAACGGTGAGCCAGGAATCAAGGAGCCAACAAAGAAAAAGACGACCTTCAATGTGCGCGAAATCCTCATCATGATCCTCATCTTCCTGGTGGTGTTCGCCGCAGTGCAGTTCAGCGTGCAGAGCTTCAGGATCGATGGGCCAAGCATGTTCCCGTCTTTCGAGCAAAGCGAGTTCATCATGGTAAACAAGCTAAGCTACCATTTCGGCGACCCGCAGAGAGGTGACGTAATCATATTCGACCCACCGTTTTCTTCGAACTACCCCTTCATTAAGAGGGTCATCGGACTGCCCGGTGAACTGGTAGAGATAGAACAGGGCAAAATATACATAGATGGCCGCTTGCTGGAAGAGACGCCAGATATGGGCAGCCCCGGAAGGGACATCTCGGCGCTCGTCAAGAAAGGCCACTACTTCGTCTTGGGCGACAATCGTGACAACAGCCGCGACTCCACCGAGGGTTGGACAGTACCCCGGGAGAACATCATAGGCAAAAGCTGGATGATCTACTGGCCGCTATCAAGGTGGGGGTTATCGCCGGACTATTCGTACAGACTGGCTACAGTTGTATAGCCTGCAAACACAGGCCGAATAGAGAACAAATCTCTTTGAAAGAGCACCTCGGTGTCCGACGGCAACAGTGTCGATTGCCTGAGTTACACTAAATAAGAAGCAAAGGAAAGGAGAATCAACCATGAAACCCCTGAAGAAGCTGTTCACTCCAATCAAGATCGGATCAATGGAGATGAGGAACCGTATCGCCATGGCTCCCATGACCACCACCTGGGCTCCCAACGACGGTACCGTGCCGCAGAAGATGATCGACTACTGGGAGGCTCGGGCGAAGGGCGGAGTCGGGCTGATCATATTTGAAACTGTGGTCATTGATGCTGCCCACCCATACATAGTTCAGAGCGTTGGACTGTGGGACGACAAGCTTATCCCCAGTTTCAAGAAATTCGTTGACGCCATGCACGCCCACGGTGCCAAGGTAGCACCGCAGATCAGCCATCCCGGGCCCGAGTCGTTCGGGTGGATATCCGGGGTTCAGCCCGTAGGTCCTTCCCCAACGGTAAGCAGGAGGCATGGCCAGGCCTGTC
>MGMW01000066.1 GCA_001795035.1 Chloroflexi bacterium RBG_13_53_26 | reverse complement strand
AGACCTGGCCTGTGAAGCCAGATGACCCCCTTCTGAAGCTCGATAATGTGGTCCTCACGCCTCACATTGGCGGAGCAACGGAAGAGTCCGTGTCACGCCACTCCCAGATGATAGCCGATGACGTGCAGAGGTTTTTGAGGGGAGAGCGTCCCAGGAACCTGATGAATCCTGAAGTGTGGGAAGCAGGTGTCCCGTAGTTGCGTCCTGGCCATAGATGCCGGGTCCAGCGGCTGTCGTGCCCTCGTATTCGACCTCCAGGGTACTATCATTTCCTCCGCCTATCAGAAATGGATCTATGACACGCCGGCGGAGATATCACCCCTCGGCAAGCAGTTCGACCCCACAAGCTTCTGGCACATCATCTGCCAGCTCATCAGCGAAGCCATCAGCAAATCTGCTGTGGCTCCCTCAGATATTGTCGCAGTGAGCACTGCCAGTCAGAGGCAAGGCGTGGTCTTTCTGGACAGAGATGGAAACGAACTCTATGCCGGGCCCAATACTGATCTCAGAGCTTTGGTCGAAGGATTCTCCATCGACAGTGAATTCGGCAGTGATATTCACCGCATCACCGGCCATATTCCTTCCTTTCTTTTCACCCCTGCTAAGCTGCGATGGTTCAAGACTAACCACCCGCGTATCTACGAGCAAATAGCCACAGTCCTCTCTATAAACAACTGGATCATCTACAGGCTCTGCGGCAAATACGTTGCCGAACTATCCAGTGCTGCCGACACAGGGCTGGTGGACATATGGGAGGCAGGCTGGTCCAGCCAACTGCTGAGAATGCTCGACCTGCCACAGAAGATCTGCCCTGAGATAGTCACCGCTGGAACATGCGTCGGAGAGGTGACAAGTGCGACTGCCGTTCAAACCGGATTGGCCCCCGGCACACTCGTTGTCATCGGCGGGGCCGACACCCAATGCGGTCTGCTGGGCATGGGTGTAAAAGATCAAGCCCAGATTGGCATTGTCGCCGGCTGGAGTGCCTCTATCCAAATGGTAACCACCAGGCCAATCATCGATTCTGGAGGACGAATCTGGTCAGGCTGCCACGTCTTGCCAGGAAGATGGATACTGGAAAGCAACGCCACAGAATCGGGCGGTGCCTACGGCTGGTTGAAAAGGCTACTCTACGAGGATGAGGCTTCGAATGCCCGGAAAGATCCCTACGCGATCATGGACCAGTTGGCAGAAGAGGCGTCCCCAGGTGCTGACGGAGTGCTGGCATTCATCGGGCCAAGAATAATGGACATGACCCGTCTGAAGCCTAGCCTTGGTGGTTTTGTTTTCCCCGTTACCCCAAGCGTGACCGGTATCGAGAGGAAACACCTCGTCAGGGCAGCCCTGGAGAACCTTTGCTTTGCTTTCAAAGCCAACTGCGCCCAACTGGAGGAAGTCTCACAACTGAAGACAGAAATGGTAAGCATCGGGGGTGGGCTGGCGCAGAGCAGGTCATTGGTCCCAATGCTGTCAGATATACTGGGCCTATCAGTAACCTGTTTCGAGATACCCGAGGTCACTTCCTGTGGTGTAGCCATGTGCGCGACTGTTGGCGCTGGTGTGTACCCAAACCTCGGGGCAGCCGCAACGGCTATGCGACCCAAGTCCAAGGTGGTTGAACCGGATCAGAAGAACAGTCAGCAATATATGAAGTATTATGACAGATGGATGCGCACCTCCAGATGGCTGGAGAATCTGATTGAGGAGATAGGATAGAGAATGTGGGAATCGCAAAAACAAGAGGTTCTCAAGGCTGCTCAGCAGATGTCCCAGAAGGGCTTCGTCGTGGGGACTTCGGGAAACGTCAGCCTGCATTTCAGAGATTCTGAAGGAAGGGATCTGGTGGCAATTACCCCCAGTGGACGCGACTACGATACGATGAAGCCAAATGATATTGTCATGGTCGACCTCGAAGGGCAGCGTGTAGAGGGAGAACTGACTCCCTCCATAGAAACGATGCTACACACAGGTATCTACAAAGTGCGAAAAAAGGTGAATGCTATCATCCACACTCACCCGATCTACGGTAGCATCATCGCAGTTGCCGGCCTGGAAATTCCTGCCATCCTCGATGACCAGGTTACTCAGATCGGGGGAGAGATACGGGTGGCCCCATATGCGCTCTCCGGTAGCCCGGAGATGACAGGCAACGTGATTGCAGCACTGGGGCCAAGGAATGCTGTTCTATTGGCAAATCACGGGGCCATCTCTGTGGGGAGAAATATGCGAGAGGCCTTCACTATGTGCCAGTTGTTGGAGAAGACAGCCAGAATCTATGTATTCGCCCTCGGCCTGGGGAAAATCAACCTGGTCCCAGCTGATGCTGCGGAAGTGGAAAAGGCCTACTTCAAGGCTGTTTATGGTGAGAGCCAAACAGACTGAGACTATCACCACTTGCGAAACGTGGTCAACGTCCCAAGGAAGGCAGATCTCAAAGATCCCCGAGATATCTCTTTAGAGACAGGCTTAACGGGATCTAGGCAGTTACCGCGATTTGACCTTTTCTCTCTCGATGGGTTTCAGATGCATGCATTCTGAGTGCACATACATGCAGGCTATCAATCTATCCACCAGATCCTGGCAATCCCCCTCATACTGACAGCCACTGCAATCGTTATGTGACCGACTGCACGCCCTAGCCCATCGCTCGACTATCAGGTCGTCAAGCCTTTTCGGGTACCACCTCGACCCCTTCCTCTGCGGCTTGGGCTGTTCTCCGGTCGACTGGGTAATAGCTTTCCCCCTTCGAACCCAGTGACGACATTCCCCTGGGTCCAAGTTACTTCCTGCCACTCCTGTCTGTTCAACCACTCCTGATAGCTTTCCTTGTCTGGGTTTGCCAGACAATCAGACAGGTAGTTTGGAAACCTCTTTTGAGCACCGCAGACTTGGCACACACCGTTACTGACTGAAGCTGTTGCCCTACCGATTATCCAGTGATGAATGCATCTAACCTGTGCCGGCGATTGCTCACCCGCATCCTCTTCACAAATCGGCTTTGCCCTGTCATCCAAAGTTGATAACTTCATCATTGTTCGCACCCCCAACAGTAGCGAGACATTTATCCTGGCGATTTCACAAGGAAGAACTTCAGAGACTGTCAGACAAATACAGGCACAACTCTAAGGATTAGGAAACCGTACTGCTATTGCCTCAATCTATTTGGCACTCCTCCGTGCCATCACATTCAAGGCTGTACCGGGCGCATAGCAGAGGTGGGCATAAGCCTGCTACTCATGCTCCAAGGGGGGGGTGGGAACACGCGTCGTGGAACCCACCTCTGCTTAGGTCACAACTTCCCACTGAAATAGTCTGGACCATGAACATCAAACTCTTCGAACCAGCGCCATATGTATGACCCAATTGCACTCTGCGCCCGGTGAAGTTAATCATGGCTCTGATTCGTCATACCTCCAGACACAACGTACTATGTTCAGAAGAAATTGTCAGCCTACGGCTAAGTACCAGAGGTAATATTACATTGTCATGTGGCCTCTGTAAATCCGTAGACCTACGTATTTTTTTCTAAGGGAGATTCGTAGTTACGGCGACGGGATTGATCTGAGGTTGGAGGTGATACACTACCTCAGGTTCAGCTATAAGAGACTCAGTTCTCCATCGGCAAAACACCACGCCTTATGGCATAGCGTATCAGATCACTCTGAGTACGTAGACCCAGCTTGTGCATCAGATTGGAGCGGTGGGTCTCGGCAGTACGCGGGCTGATAGAGAGCCTGACAGCTATTTCTGCACTGGTGTGACCCTCAGCCGCCAGTTGCAGTACGACCCGTTCCCTGTCAGTCAGCATTTCATACGGATCCATGGCTGCAGCCTCAGCCTTCTGCGTGTAGGCTTCGATGGCATGCTCAGATAGTGGTGCACTGAGATAGCGGCGACCTGCCACCGCTTCACGAATCGCGCGTACTAGCTCATCTGAAGTGGATGACTTCAGAACATAAGCCCTCGCCCCTGCCCGAAGTGCCTCGATCACATAAGCCTCGTTGGTGTGCATGGACAGAACAACCACGCTGGTCCGCGGCGAGCACTTGCTGGCTTGCCTGGCAACCTCAAGGCCGTTGATTCCAGGCATCATCAGATCCAGTACCAGTATATCTGGCTGCGAGCGCTCCAGTATCTCAAGCGCCTCCAGACCATCGCTTGCCTCGCCAACAATGCTGAAATCGGGTTCTGCCCCCAGCAGAACCCGCAGACCATGCCGAACCACCTGATGGTCATCAGCCAGGACTATTGTCTTTTTGTCCATCTGATCCCTTCCTGATCCAGGCACGTCATGACTTCGTCCTGCCCAAGCCTATCGGAAATCGGGCTACCAGGCGCGTGCCAGCCCCCAGAGTTGAGTTTATGCGGAACTGACCACCCAGAAGGGCCGCCCGTTCACGCATTCCATTGAGGCCGCTGGATGTGCCATTAGCTAAGGCCCTTTCACTATCAAAGCCAGCACCATGATCCTCAATCTGTACGCTCAGAACACCTCGACCTGCCACCAGCCGCACCATCGCCTCCCCCACAGCGGCATGGCGGGCAACATTGGTCAGCCCTTCCTGAACAATGCGGTACACGGCCGTCTCGATCTCCGGAGCAAAACGCCTCTGTAAGCCCCTGTGCTCGAAGATGACATTCACGCCGGTCTGGGCTTTATAGCGCTCAAGATGCCATAATAATGCTGGCGCCAGGCCAAGATCATCCAGTATCGCTGGCCTCAGATCAAGCGACATGTCCTGCACACGGCCTATCAGTTCATTGATCAAGACCTGTGCCTCGCTCAAGCTTGATATAAGATTGCGCCCCTGCAGGCGGGTGACTGTCTCCAACAGTAGCTTCAGACCGGTTAACGCCTGACCAACCTCATCATGAAGCTCACGAGCGATCTGGCGACGCTCTGTCTCCTGTACTTCGACCAGACGGCGGGACAGAGCCCGCAGCATGTCCTCGGCCTGTTTCCGTTCGGTGATATCACGGGTTACTCCGAGCACACCTGTAGGCCGTCCATCCGCGTCACGCAGGAATGTCACCCTATCCTCAGTCCATACAGTGGAGCCGTCCTTCCGTACTACCTCCAACTGTAGCGTCCATGACCGGTGTAGATCCTTCTTGCGCTTTTTTTCAATGGCCAATTGCCCTGCAAAGACCTTCATCGCCCTTTCCCGTGAAGCAGGAGTCAATGTTTCCTGCACCGTATGATCAATCGCCTCATCGATGCTCCGCCCCGTCAGACGTTGCCCTGATGGACTGATATACGTACGACTCCAATTCAGATCTGTCACCCAAATGACATCGGTGACATTTTCAGCCAGCAAGCGATAGCGTCTCTCACTGTCTCGTAGAGCTTCCTCCATTCGCTTGCGGTCGGTGACATCTATCAGTACACCCTGTACCCCGACCACGCGATCCCCATCATACATGGGCCGGTTGTAGGTACGAGACCAGCGCACCTCACCGGACCAGGGCAGAACGACACGGAATTCCAGTACCTCGTTTTTGCCAGACAATGTCTGCTGAAAAGAATCCATTGCCAGAGGCAGATCTTCTTTGTGGGCGATTGAGGAGAAATGCTGACCGCCAAATTCGACCGGACTGTGTCCATAGAACGACTCCACCACAGGGCTCAAGTAGGTTATTGTTCCTTTCACATCGGCAGCATAGATTACGGCATTGATATTCTCCACGAGGCTACGATACTTCTCCTCCGATTTGCGCAGCTCTTCATCAGCCTTCTTGCGCTCGGCGACATCGCGGGTCACTCCCATCAGCTCGGCCACCAAACCATCCGGATCGTAAAGCATAGTCACCCGCGTCTCGGTCCAAACCGTGGAGCCATCCTTGCGGAGCATCTCCAGCCCCATCGTCCCCAGTTTCACAAGTCCACTTCGCTCCGGACTCCTCTTGGGCAATTCCTCCTCAATCAGCTTCAGAACAACCTCGAGAGAGGCCGGTGTGAAGATTTCTTCCAACTTCTGGGTCATTACCTCATCAACAGTGCAACCCCGCAGACGCTCCACAGAAGGACTGATGTAAGTAAGCTGCAGATTGGTATCCATGATCCAGATAACATCTGTTACATTGTCAGTCATCAGGCGGTAGCGTCTCTCGCTTTCCCGCAAAGCCTCCATCTCGCACTCGCACTCAGTCATCTCCCGAATAACATACTGATGATGCTCGATACCTCCACCGCTGGCACGTCTCACAGTCACATTGAGAAGAGCATCGGTCTCAACCCCATCCTTCTTGAGCAACTTCACCCGGCAGTCTTTGGCATACCCCTTGTTCTCTAGTTGTCTGGCGAATCTCTGATAGCCGATCGGCCAAACACATGCCTCACGGATGTTCATCACTGCCATCTCATCTCTGCTGTATCCCAGCAGGGACAGGGCTGCTGCATTGGCCTCAACAATTCCCCCACCGGAATCAGTAATACAGAATGCCTCCCCTGCCGTATCAAAGAAACTGCGGTAGCGCTCTTTCCCCTCCTGCAAAGGCTCTACCTCCCGTTGGCCCTCGAGCCCATCTTTTCTTATTACCCGTCCGCCTCTCATAGCTCCACCTCAGTATGATTCAACATAATCTCCGTCTTCCGCTTCAGGATTCCCTCAGCACAGTCTCTCTTTGTCAGTTCAGGATTTTCCCAGCATACGGGCTATCCTGTCATGATTTTACACCAAGAGGCGCTCAGGGGCACGCTGGAAAGGGTGACACCTACAAGAAAATGAACCTGAGGAAGCCATAACGGCACACCGCTATTCCTCTCCAAAAAACAGGAGGGAGAACCAGTCTCCCCACTGCCTCAGAAAAGGGAGTAAACCCTCTCTCGAAGCCATTCTTGAGTACACGGGTGAAGGTCTGAGGATTGCCTTCTGCTCTACACTCCCAACATCCGCTTCAACTCACCCCTACCCAACAGGACATCCTGCCCTCTACTGTTCCGGCTACTCCGCCTACTTGGAATTATTGCTGATCTGGAGCTGTCCCTTAGTTACCTCTCCAGCCTCCAGCAACACCTCCAATGCATCCTTCACCAATTGCAGTTTTCGACGATCCAGTGCCTTGAACATCATCACTACGCGGTCGCCGGCCTTCTGCCACAAGCCTGCAATCTGCTTCTCTCCCTTGTCCGACAGCCGACAGAGGACCACGCGCCGATCGTTTGGATCGCTTCCCCGTGCTACCATGTCCGTTTTCACCAGACGATCCACCACTCCCGTTGCCGTGGCCAGACTAACATCCAGCGCAGAAGCGATAACACTCATCCGAGTCGGGCCACTCAAATAGATCAGCAGCACCACCTTCAACTGAGGTGTAGTCAGATCCAGGTTGAGCCACTCTTTTGGCAGAATAGGGAAGAGTTCGCGGAATGCCTTCTCTGTCAGCAGTAGAGTACTCTCGATAAGCTCATCCATTCCTGTCTCAGTTTCCTTCATCCAAAGCTCCTTAGTCAGTTTCGTGTTGCGCATAACATACTGTCTGGCCAATACATTTGAGTGAAACTAACTATTGACTAATTTAGACAATTTTGTAAGTCTTGTCAATATCTTGCTGTGCAACTGGTATAACTCTGGCACTCCGAATATGCTATGTTGCAACAGGGCTACAGCCGCAACTGCCAATAAATAGGACGACCCACAATAGGAAACCCGGGTAATGGATAAAGGCAAGGCCATCAACAGATTTCTGGACAGGGTTGACCAGTTCCCCCAGATTGTTCTGGTCACCTACAAAGAGATAGGCGACCTCTTCGGAGAAGAGGTAACCACGGCCCTGACAGAAATGGAGCATTCCAGCAAAGAGAACCGGATATGCTCCGATTGTGGAGGTGTGTGCTGCAGAGACATCGGCTGCGAGCTATACGCTGCTCAATTTGGTGGATGCCCAATCTACGCCTATAGACCAATAGCCTGCCGATTGCATTTCTGCCACCGGTTCGATGCCCTATACCGTTCTCTCATTATTGAACTGAGAGATGTTTTCGTTGGCTGCTTCAGGGCCGTAGATTTCTCGGACAGTTTGAACTTAAGATCGTTGGATAGCCCACCCCTCAAGGAGGCCTGTCCCGAGTTTGTTGCTGCCGTTGGCTCCTGTGTGAACGCAGTTCGCGAAGGTAAGCTTTCCGCTGACCAAGCCACACAAACGATACACAGAGAAACTGAGAATTACCGCAATTATCGGGCCGACAGAAAGGCCACCGTGTGAGGCTCTGGAATATCCTCTTTCCAGACAGTGATTCTCGAACACCAATCCCGGCTCTGCTAATCAATCCAGTTCGGCTGAGACATCTATCCTATTGCGCAGCTTCTTTGTTTGAGATTGCCTTCCCTTCTCTTCCCGCTGCGCCCTGACAGCCCCCACCGGTGGTTTTGTCCGAATCCGTCGCTTCCTGGGACGATTGAGCTCAGTCAACCTCTTTAGAAGCCTCTCGAAAGCAATCTCTCGATTCATTGCTTGTGAACGGCGCTCCGAGGCAACAACGGTGAGACCAGTAGGGATATGCGTCAAGCGTATAGCCGTTTCCTTCCTGTTCTTTCTCTGCCCGCCTGGTCCAGGAGCTCGGTAAGTCTCCACAACTACCTCTCTCCGCAGCGTCTCCAGATCAATAGCAGAGTATTCTCGATGAGTATCCTTGTCAGTCCCAACATCACCGCTTGTTCCCATAGACTTATCCCTGTGGCCTAAGCCACGAGCAATACCCCGCAATCCAGCACAGCCTCCAGATATCTGCCACAGACTCCTTGACCCAATTCTAGGGAAACGGACCAGAGTATTCAATAATCAGTAGTATGACAATGTGGGCCATATCGCCTCTGATATCTGGATCATAAGAAATCAGCCTATGCGCTTGACAACAGTTGTTCATTATTGTATTCCATACCCATAAGGACCAACGCAAAAAATGAACGGAAAGAGTACACCAGCACAACAAACCATCGGGAATCACTATCCTGATATTGCCATTCAGGACCTGATAGACTGCATCAAAGATGAACTGGTCATAATAGATGGCGACTACAGGATCAGGCTTGCCAATGCAGCAGCACAAAGCAGATTCCAGAAGAGTGAATCGCCTATCGGCAAGCTCTGCTATGAGGTACTGCATGACAGAGACGCGCCGTGCAGTGTCCCTCTCTGGGATTGCCGGCTGAAAGAGGCGCTGGATAGTGGTAAGACAACCACGGTCGTTCATCCCCCACCCATCGACGGAGTCAACAAGTACCTCCAAATCTCTATGCATCCCCTCCGCGATGGCGCTGGAAGCATCAAAGCAGTGGCAGAGCTCACCAGCAACGTCACCGCAGAGAGGGAGTTGGAGACCCAGATTCTCAGGCGACGTCACCAACTTCTGGCCCTAAGTCACATCTCAAGTGCAGTGCTCGAACGGGGGAATCTGGATGCAGTCTTGAGGATTTCCTTGGATATTGCACTGGAAACGGTCAATGGCACTATTGGAGGTATCCTGCTCTTGGACGAAGAAAATGGAACACTTTGCTACCGCATGCAGCGTGGCCTATCTGCAAAATATGCCGAGAAGATGCGGTTGCACCCAGGAGAAGGTATAGCAGGGACAGTTGTCCAGACTGGTCAGCCTATCCTGTTGCAGGATGTTTCCAAAGACCCTCGTGTCCACCACGCTGATCTGGTGAGGATGGAGGGGCTCAGGAGCTTCGCCAGTGTCCCTGTGAAGACGACGGGCGGAGTCATTGGTGTAATGAACATCGCCAGCCGTATGCCAAGTCAGTTCTCGGAGGGCGACTTATATTTGCTGAGCTCAATTGGCCACCAGATAGGGATCGCTATCGAGCAAGCCAAGCTCTATGAACATCTGGCAGGGGCCAGTGAAAGATACCAGAACCTTCTCCGCCGTGCTCTGAGCGCTCAAGAAGAGGAACGAAAAAGGATTGCCCGGGAACTCCACGACGAAACCAGCCAGTTGCTCACCAGCCTGGCCCTCAGTTTACAAGCGATCATAGGAATGGCAGAGGCACAAGGTATCGAAGATTCTCAGTTCATAGAGAAGTTAAGGCGAGCGCACTCCCATGCACTTCATGCTGGCAGCGAGGTGGTCAAACTGATGAAGGAACTGCGCCCAACGTTATTAGACGAACTCGGCATGGCTGCCGCTATTCGCCGCTACGCCAAAGATACCCTCGAACCTCACGGGATCACCGTAGCCACAGAATTCGTAGGCACAGAGGAGCGCCTCCAGCCTGAAGTTGAAGTAACCCTTTTCCGCGTCGCCCAGGGAGCAGTAGGTAACATATTGAAGCATTCAGAGGGCAAGAAGGCTTCTATTAGACTGGAGTGCAACGATAAGGAATGTGTCCTGCAAGTCGAGGATGACGGGAAGGGTTTTGATGTCAAGAAGGTAACAGGGGTTGACCCCAGCGGCCGTGGTGCCGGCCTGTTCACTATGAAGGAGAGGGTGAAGCTGGTCGGTGGCGCCTGTCACATCGATTCCGGGCCGGGACATGGAACCAAAGTGTTTGTAAAGGTGCCCCTGACAAAGGATGCAGTCGGTGAAGAAGAAGATAAAGGTACTGATAGTTGATGATCATACGCTGGTGCGCGATGGTGTTCGCGCCCTCCTAGCACTGGCCTCGGATATAGAAGTGGTTGGCGAAGCAGCCAACGGCAGGGAGGCTCTGGAGAAGGTCAATGAACTTGAGCCCGATGTAGTGCTCATGGACCTGGCTATGCCCATAATGGGGGGGATAGAGGCAACACGCCGGATACGCAAGGACTTCCCCCGAACGAAAGTGCTGGCCCTGACTCAATATGATGACTCTGAGTATATCGTTCCAGTAATCAGCGCTGGAGCCCGCGGATTCATCACCAAGATGGCAGCATTTTCAGAGCTCGCGCAGGCTATTCAGGCTGTCTATGCGGGTGAGTCATATCTGTCCCCATCGGCCGCTGCGGCGCTTGTCGAGGAATGCCAGCAGAGGACGCCCGGAGATGGTGAGAAGGATGTCTACGATCAACTGACCAATCGAGAGAGAGAAGTGCTGAAGTTGGTTGTTGAAGGGCGCACAGCCCGGGAAATTGCAGAGATGCTCGTTGTGAGCCCAAAGACAGTGGAATGGTACAAGACCAGCCTGATGAGCAAGCTGAGCATCCACAACAAAATGGATCTCGTCCGATTTGCCATACGGAAGGGCATCATCGCACTGTAATGAGATGCCAGCGCCTTCCTCCCCACTCCCCTGTATAAGGCCCCCTATCCCAGGATTTCCCTCATTCATAATCAGGAACTTCCCTAGGTAGAGACTCCAAACAAAACGTCCTACACATATCGGGACATCCTCCATTGATTCACCGTGGGAAGAAGTTATCATAGACGATAGATTCTCGTTTCTGCACTTCACCTTTCAGAGTAGAGGGGGTCTCATGCATTCACCCGCAATCGGAAGCACTCAAAGTAAGCTGGAAACCAGACCAAAGAAATCCCTTTCCGACCATAGCTTAATGCCGCCTTGTCAGGTTGCCTGCCCCCTGCACATGGATATCAGGGAATATATTGACCTCACTGCCCAGGGAAGAATTATGGAGGCTCTGCAGGTCATCAGAGACGGAAACCCCTTCCCTTCTATCTGTGCCCATGTCTGCACCCATCCCTGTGAGGATGCTTGTAGACGTGGTCAGGTCGATACATCAATCGCCATCAGAGCACTCAAGAGGTTTGCCGTGGAATTCGGGGGTGACAGAATGATCAGACCCGAAGCCGATACCACCCATGATCAGAAAGTGGCCGTGGTTGGTTCCGGGCCAGCAGGATTGGCTTGTGCCTACTATCTGAGAAAGCTCGGCTATCCAGTCACCATCTTTGAGGCTCATTCTGAGCTGGGCGGCATGCTCCGAGTGGGTATCCCCCAGTACCGTCTTCCTCGAGAGGTACTCGACACTGAGATTCACAGATTGACCAACATGGGAGTCGAAATCAGGACAAATGCCAGGGTAGTCTCCATCGATCTGCTACTGGAAATGGGCTACAAAGCCGTCTTTTTAACCATCGGCGCTCATCAAGGATTGAAGATGGGAATAGAGGGAGAAGACAGCCCCGGAGTCATAGATGGGGCCACCTTCCTCCGTGAAGTCAACCTCGGGCTTAAGCCGTCCTTGGGGGAGAAGGTCGCTGTGGTGGGAGGGGGGAACGTAGCTATTGACGCAGCACGTACCGCTGTTCGATTAGGAGTGGAGCAGGTGAAGGTTCTCTATCGACGCAGTCGAGCTGAAATGCCGGCCAACGAAGAAGAGGTAAAGCAAGCCAACGAGGAAGGCATAGAGATCGTATTCCTGGCAGCTCCTACCAGAATCAGGAGAAGGAATGGGCGCTTGATCGTGACCTGTGTCAGGATGGAACTGGGAGAACCAGATGCCAAAGGAAGGCGACAACCTGTGCCCATCCAGGGCAGCGAGTTTGATGAACAACTCGACGCCTTGATCATTGCCATTGGCCAGGCTCCACAGTCCCCTGGTAGCTTCGGCGTCCGGCTGGGCAAAGGCAGCACTATACAGGTTGACCCGATCACTCTCATCACCAACAGAGTCGGCGTCTTCGCCGGGGGAGACGCCGTCACTGGACCGGCTACCGTGACCGAAGCCCTGGCAGCAGGCAGAAGAGCGGCTTCACGCATTAATGATTATCTCCAGCACCGATACCCACTGCCCGAGAAGGAGATCACAGATAGCCTGTCAGGCGATCTGCGCCCTGAGACAATAGAAGCCATAAGGAAGGTGGGGCGATTTGAATGGCTGACCGCAGCACCGGAGGCCAGAACGAGGGACTTCACCCCAATCGATCTGGTCTACGATTGGGAAGCTGCCATCAACGAGGCCAGAAGGTGCCTTCGCTGTGGCATGGGGGCCGAGATCCTCTCACAGGATAGGTGCGCTACCTGTCTCACCTGTCTCAGGGTCTGCCCCTACCACGTGCCCCACCTTGATGCCGGCGGCTCCATTCAAATACCGGCCGATCAGTGTCAGGCCTGCGGGGTCTGCGTTGTCGAGTGTCCGGCCAGGGTCATAGTCCTACGCAAGCCGCATGATCGACGACATATAGATGCGGAACTGGACCACATCCTGCAGACTGCAACACAATCAAACGCCAAACCTCTCATCATCGGATTCTGCTGCCAGTATGGACTCTTCGGCACTGGAACCTTGGCAGGACTCTGGAGGGGAGCCAAAGGCGGTATTTGGATTGTACCAGTACTTTGCACGGCCAAGGTTGAAGCCGATCACATGTTGCGTGCCTTCGAGGCGGGGGCTGAAGGGGTCTTCATTGCCGGCTGCGGGGAACA
>MGMW01000065.1 GCA_001795035.1 Chloroflexi bacterium RBG_13_53_26 | reverse complement strand
ATGTTCTCCAGAGAAAAGGCTCAGGAGTTTCTGAGCCTGTATGTTGAAGAGGTGATGAACTACCAGGTCGGTTCGAAGGGGGCCTGACAGAATCAGCACAGGGCTTTCCGTGACTCTCGACAACACATCCGGCTTGTGTGCCTGTCCCTAACACATCCCTTTGCGGCTCCCCTTGATTACCTTGAAGTCGAAGTACATGTCAGCCTCAACCGTCATGGAGACTTCAACCTCGCGACCGTCCGGCATCTTCACCGAGGCTGTTACAGGAAAGACCTTCTTCGAAGTCAACCTCGTGGTTGTCATGGTAATATGCTGCGGCTCTTCCCCAAGCTCCTTCCTTACCGCCTTCCTGACGACTTCCTCAATCCAGTCTCCTGATCCTGTGCTCATTTGTCCTCCCTTCAACAGTCACACTCTCCAGGGCGACTCTCATTCTCTATGATCAGTCTCCGACGATTATACCACTTGTCTACAATCGGACTTACCGATGGGGAAAGGCGGCTTACATACGTGCAGGGTTAGAAGGAGCAGCAGGGTTAGGGGCAAAAGGAAGGAACCCGGCATTTCAGCCGGGACCAGTTTCAGGGCAGGCCATGTGGCTATTCCTGCTTCTTTGGCCTAGCCTTGGGTATGCCAGATGTCCAGCCACCGTCAACCACTGCGGCCGTGCCGGTTACGAAAGATGAGTCGTCAGAAGCCAGGTACAGCGCCACTTTGGCCACTTCCTCGGGCTGCCCGAATCTTCTCATGGCCTGCGACTGTCTGAACGGAGGTGGATTGTCTGCATCGAAGCCGGCAGACATCGGCGTCATTATACCACCGGGGCAAATGCAGTTGATTCTGATGTTCTTGTCGGCATACTCAAGCGCCATTGTCTTAGTTAGCTGTATGACCGCCGCCTTGGAGGCACAATAGGCCGGCAAACCAGGCAAACCGATCATGCCCGCGGTGGAAGCGGTGTTGACGATGACGCCACCACCCTGGCGGAGCATTATGGGGATGGCGCACTTCGAACCCAGAAAGACGCTTTTCAAATTGGTGGCGATGATCTTGTCCCACACCTGCTCCGGCGTATCCGCAGTCATGATGTACTTGCCCATGATGCCGGCGTTGTTGAACAGGATATCAAGCTGTCCGTAGGTGCTAAGAGTCACCTCGACCATCTTCTGCACGTCGGGCCACCTGGATACATCCGCTTCAACAAAAACGGCTGGCCCTCCAGCCTCCTTGATCAGATCTACGGTCTGGTGTCCCCCTTGAGGCACAATATCACTTACCACAATGCTGGCACCCTCTTTGGCAAAAAGGAGCGCGGCAGCACGCCCAATTCCCGACCCAGCCCCTGTGATCAGAGCCACCTTCCCAGCAAGTTTACCCATGTTTACAAGTCCTCCTTTCACCAGTCCCAGGGGCACACCAATGTGGTGACACCCCAGTTTCCGTTATTATAGACAGACAGCTCAGGCGTTGCATAGTCAAAGGCTACAGTCGCTTTGCCATTTGCTTTTGAGGTGGGATGGGTGGGATAGACCCAGGACTACTTGCCTGGTTTCCTTCCGGGTGGGAACACTATGGCACCGCCCAGCTTGCCCAGGCCAAACACCAACCCAGACATAATGATGACAAGGGCAAAGTAAAGCCAGCCCAAGGCTTCGCGGTCAGGTAAGGCATGGCGATCGGTCGCCCAGAGTATGAGAGTGACGACCTGCAGGATAAACAGGGTGATAGAGAGACTGGCTTTCCCTTTGTATATCCCCGTCAGCTTATGTTGATAGTTGTACCACCAACTGCTCATCCCTGCCAGAACAGCTATGGGTGACATGATGGCGGCAGTTAATAAGGTGTAGTAGGCAGCGTCCACCAAGCTGCTGATGCCCGTCAGCAGATAGAAGACGAGAAAGCCGGCACTGGCCAGGGTGAGGGCAATAGGGAAGTGCACTGCAATGGGGTGGGCGTGCAGGTCAAGGTAGGACCTCAACAGCGGGTGCATTTCCTTCTGTTTCGCGGCTATGAGTGTGCCAACCGGCGGAATACGCTGGAAGACGGTCTCGTCATGGGGAGCAGCGCCGAACTCAGTGGTGAGGTCTCTGCCTGCCTGATGACGAAGCCGGTGCATGCCCCCAGACCAGAGTTGGCTTTGGGATACGTCGTACACCCTGCCTCGAAAGGCCACGTAGGCCGGGCGGCCATCCTGCCCGTCGCATCTCTTCATTTCCTCCTCTGTTACGTGCTTCTCCATATGGTCTCCTCCATTGTCAGCTTTCCAAAGAGGTCACAACCACAGAGCACCGAAGTAGCTCCCCCTGAATACGTGGTTTACTCCATATAATAAATGGTAGGGGCACGGCATGACTGAACCCACGGGCTAAGGTTCGCTGAGCGCCATTGTATCACCTCAACCTGCACTTGGATACAGAGGAGAGATTTCTCTTGCCTGCTCTCAGTGTGGTGTTTCCATGATGGCTAATGGTATCACCCCTGCCCCAATCTGTGGATTATTCATATGTCTGCGCGATCCCCTCCGACCCCACCTGGATCCCCGCTTTCGCGGGGATGACATGATTTGGACGCTGGATCCCCGCTTGCGCGGGGATGACATGAGGAAGGGCAGGAATAACATGGGAAGAACGGGAATGATCCGCCTGAGGCGGACAGGGAAACGAGGGGCAGGAAATCAGACACGTGGATTCCGCATCAAGTGCGGAATGACATGGGTGGTGGGGTGCGGAATGACATTAGCAGGGCAGCGGAATGATTGGTAGAGGCGCGGAATGGCGTTGGTGGAGTATATGTAGGGGACCTGACACTCACGGAAGCCGGCGAATCGGCTGATAATGACCTGACGCGATACCAGTGCCTGGTTGCATAATTATCCAGACGACCAGATAGCCCTGGCGTAGGTTCAAATGTCTGCATTAACTCTTGCGCAACTAACCACTAGTGCTTAGTTGCAGAACTGCGCGCACCAATCCACGGCTCCGGATGACCGACGGGCCGATACTGGCATAAATAGCGCCAACTGGCACAACCAAGCATTAGGACATCTGCGCGGGAATGGTGTAGCCACCGTTCTTGGTGGTCTTCTTACTGTCTTGTTTCGGTTCTTCCCTGGGTTTTTCTTCTTCTGCCATGTTCTTCACAGGACCTGAGGTGACGCCGCCAGCTCCGTCCGGGCAACTGAGTAGCTGCGGAGTCACTTTGCTCCCCCCCTTTCGAGATTTTCGAGATTGACTGTCAGCCATTCGCTTCTTACCGCTTCGACACCGTAGTACGTTTCTCTTTCTTGATGGCAATGGCCCTCAGCGGAATCCGCACCCTACCCATTCCGTCACACCTAGGGCAGGGAATCCTGCGGAAGTGGCCATTGCCCCTACAGGCATTGCAGACCTGATATTCCATCACGCACCCCCCTCTAAAAACAAAAATCCGACCTCGAAAGGTCGGTTTCACTATTGACTCCCCACTACCCAAGTGACCATATACAGGTAGTGGTTCAGCGTCCCCCCCACTCAACTCATCAGTATTTAAGTTCTAAGTCCTGCTCTGCCCTCTCTAACAACTTAGTCGCTCCAACCTGTTCATATCCCTCATACCGACGTCCCGGGTCTGCCGGTTCTATGTATTGGGTGGGGAGGCAATAGGCGGAAATTTTGAACGCTATGATATAATGTGGCAAGGGTTCGGGCGGCCACCACTACCAGCCCCACACATTCGGCTGCCAAAGGGGGGAACGTATGGCAACAGGAAATGTGCAACCTGAGAATCTACAAGGGAGCAAAGAAGAACAGGCCCCAGAAGAACTTGTAGAACAACTCATGGCAACACTGGGGCGCGAAGATGTGACCGACGCTCTTGGCCGCGTCGGTGTGCCAGCAGTAGGTCCGCTCATTCAGGCACTGAGGCACCGGCAAGACGGGCTGGTGAAGTACAACGCAGCCCTGGCTCTGACCAAAGTAGGAAAGCCGGCGGTAAGAGGTCTTCTTATGGCCATAGAGGACACTGACGCTGATGTCCGCGCCGAGGCATCCTGGGCACTGGGCGAATTAGGCGATGACAGGGCCATCGGACCCCTCATCGCAGCTCTGGCAGACGAAGACTGGCACGTTAGAAAACAGGCAGCTTCGGCCCTGGCCAAAATGGCAGACAAAAGAGCCATCAGACCTCTCATTGCAGCCCTCGGTCATGAAGACTGGCACGTTAGAAAACAGGCAGCCTGGATACTTGGAATCATCGGCGATGTCATGGCCATCAAACCTCTCTACAAAGTCCTTGAGGACGTCGATCCAGTGGTGCAGGAAGAGGCTGCCACGGCCATCGGCAAAATAGGAGACCCGGGGGCGGCAGTGGATGCCATACTCGACGCCTTGAAAGATGAAAGACCAGAGGTGAGAGAGGAAACTGAAGAGTCCCTTCGCAGGAAGGGAGAGGCGGCAGTGGCTCCCCTCATTCACGCGCTGGCACACCGGAGAGATATCCAGGTCAAACACGAGGCAGCGCAGGCCCTTATCATAGTAGGGGAGCCAGCGGTAGAACCTTTGATCCATATCATGCTTCACACCAAGGGCGAGAGCGTACGGAAAATCGCAGCAGCCACCCTTGGCGACGTGGGCGACACTACAGCTACAGAGCCGCTGTGCACAGTTTTGGCCAAAGATCAAAGCAGCCCGGTTCGACATCACGCAGCGGTGGCACTGGGCAAGATAGGGGATCCACTGGCGGCAGAAGCCCTGGTCCAGGCTATGAAAGACAAGGATCCAAAAGTCCGCAAAGCAGCCGAGAAGGCCCTGAAGCAGATCAAGGTAAAGAAGGTAACCGGGAAAGGAAGATCAAAGGAGGCACCCGATGTTTAATCACGATTTCTTCGGCTCCCGCGCCTGGCGTGCCGGCCTGGTGAATTTTGCCAAGCTGAGGAAGATACCTTCGCCAGTGGTGGAGGTCCATTGTATCGATGGTACCTCGTTCAAGCTGGCCCGGCTGCGGCCGCGGAAGACCTATGTTATAGTGGAGGCCTATGGCCAGAACGGCAAGACCAATGTGAGGTATCTGCCCTACGAACAGATCAAGTACATTGAGCTGATGGAGGAGTCCGAAGAGGGTCGCGGCCGTCACACACTGAAGGCTCTGCCCACCTCGATGGCCTACGACGAGGACTTTCTGGGGGTCTAAGCGGAGCATTGGAGAGAAGGGGCAGGGCACGGGCATGCCGTGCCCCGACGTTTTACGTATATGTCATCCTGGCACTTCACTTGTGAAGGGGGGAATCAGGGTGGAGGCGGATGGGCATACGGGTAAGCCCCTGTTCCCCGTTTGCACGAGGACAAGTTTCGCAGGGATGACACAATCTCCTAACGGACCTGGGTCTTAACGAGACGCCTCAAGGAATTCTAAACTCCCACTGACAGCAAACCCCGTCTTTCTTATTCTCCCGGGGAGGCAACCTCAGCGGTACCACCTCCATCCTCGGATGAAAGAAGGCGGCCAATCGCTTCTTGGCCTCAAAGTCCACGTGCCCGCAGATGCGCTGCTCTCTCCCATTGCCCTCTCTTTCAATTGCCTCCAGAGTGGGACAGTAGGCAATGGTAAGAACAGCATCATCCTTGTTCCTGAATTCTATGTCGAGCTTGTGGGTGAAACACCACGGCCCAGACTGGAAGGCTTTCATGACGCCGATAACGCCACCCCTCTCGATCTTCAGTATCTTGCACAAGCGGGCCATCTCGTAGGGAGTCTGCCTCTGCCAAACCCAGAAATCGCAAGCCAGGGCCTCCTCATTGCTGATCCTTTCCTTCACGGACGTATACCAGAAGCCATCCACAGTCTGGTACAGCTTGGCATAGACTCCCAGCAGCTTGATGAGGGTCT
>MGMW01000064.1 GCA_001795035.1 Chloroflexi bacterium RBG_13_53_26 | reverse complement strand
CTCGACCTCTGGAAGGACGCCGACCCGGGCACGCCCGAAGTCGAAGATGCAAAAAAGAGATGCGATGCACTAAAATCCTCTTAATCATTATACTTGACAAATAGTCCGCCTATATAACAATATTGGTTACATGATAAATAGAGCGTTTTGGCTTTCCTGCCTTGAGAAATCTTGGAAGGAGGCCTCTGTCGTCTGGTTGGCCGGAGTCCGACGCGTCGGTAAAACGACACTCGTCCTGAGTCTCGGAGAAAACCGCGCCCGCTACATAAACTGTGATCTCCCGGCTGTCGAAGACATGGTCCGTGACCCGGAATTGTTCTACAGGAACTGTGATCGCCCGATCCTGATCTTCGATGAGGTCCACCAACTCAGGGATCCGGCCAGGCTCCTGAAAATCGGGGCCGATCTTTTTCCTCATCTCAGGATCGTAGCCACAGGCTCCTCGACGCTGTCGGCCAGCCGCAAGTTTCGGGACACACTGGCAGGACGGAAACGCCTTGTCCATTTGACGCCTGTGCTCTGGGACGAACTCCAGGCCTTCGAGAACGCCTCACTCCACAAACGCCTTTTTCACGGCGGACTGCCCCAAGCCTTGCTGGCCGGAACAAAATCTCCGGGCTTTTATCGGGAATGGATGGATTCTTTTTTCGCCCGGGATATTCAACGGCTGTTCGCCTTTCGCGATCCCGATAAGTTTAATGCCCTTTTTGAATATGTTCTCAAGCAAAGCGGCGGTCTTTTGGAAATCACCCGGACGGCCGGCGCTTTGGGGATCAGCCGTCCGACCGTTGAAAATCACCTGCGGGCATTGGAGGCGACACACGCCGTGACTCTCGTGCGGCCCTTCTTTGGAGGTGGACAGAAAGAAATCGTGAAGATGCCCAAGGTGTTCGCCTTCGATACGGGCTTCGTGAGCTTTGCCCGGGGCTGGGATCCCTTGAGAACCGAGGATTACGGGCTTCTCTGGGAACATCTTGTGCTTGAGTATCTTCAGGCGCACGGTCCCGAATGGAAAATCCAATACTGGCGCGACAAGGCGGGCCGGGAAATCGATTATGTGATCGCCCGCACTCGGGACCAAATCGACGCCATCGAGTGTAAATGGGATCAGCGGCAATTCGATGCGGCGGCCTTGAAAGTCTTCCGGTCCTATTATCCCCGGGGAAGAAATTTTATTCTATGTCCCATCTCAGGACCGAGCTTTTTAAAGTCGACGGGTGGCCTGGAACTAATCGTCTGCAATCCTGAGGGCTGGAAAAATAAGCAGGTCGACTCGAATATCCTCTCGGTTTGATTCATGTTAAACAAGCTGATATTCTCTATTTTAGATCAGTTAAAGGAATGAAAGTGGTAATTAGATGTCCGAAGTGCCGGGCTGATAATCCGGAGACGGCGCGATTTTGCCTGGATTGCGGGACGCAGCTCATTCCATCTGAAAAGATCCCGTCCCGGACCGAGACGCTCGAAGCACCCGTTCAAGAATTAACCACCGGCTCGACCTTTGCCAACCGCTACCAGATCATCGAAGAGCTCGGGAAGGGCGGTATGGGCAAGGTTTACAAGGTCTTCGACCGGGAAGTCCAGGCCAAAATGGCCCTGAAGCTCATCAAGCCCGAGGTGTCGGCCGATAAGAACACGATCGACCGCTTCCGGAACGAGCTCAAGATCGCCCGGGATGTCTCCCATAAGAATATCTGTCGGATGTATGACCTGGGCCGGGAAGCCGGCAGCTATTTCATCACCATGGAGTACGTGTCCGGAGAGGACCTCAAGAGCTTTATCCGGAGAGCGCGGCAGCTGGTCGTGGGCACGGCCATCCTCATCGCCAAGCAGGTCTGCGACGGCCTGGCCGAAGCCCACCGGGTGGGAGTTGTCCATCGGGACCTTAAGCCGGGCAATATCATGATCGACAAAGAGGGAAACGCCAAGATCATGGATTTCGGCATCGCCCGGTCGATCTCGGTCAAGGGAATCACTGGCGCAGGAGTGATGATCGGCACTCCTGAATACATGTCGCCCGAGCAGGTAGAGGGAAAAGAGGTCGACCGGCGGTCGGATATCTATTCTCTGGGCATCATCCTCTTTGAGATGCTGACCGGGCAGGTGCCTTTCGAAGGGGATACGCCCTTCACCATCGGGGTGAAACAGAAGAGCGAAATCCCGAAGGATCCAAAGTCCTTGAACGCCCAGATCCCGCAAGACCTCAGCCGCCTGATCCTCAAATGCCTGGAGAAGGACAGGGAGAGACGGTATCAGAGCGCCGATGAGTTGAAGGCCGACCTCGAGAAGATTGAAAAAGGCATCCCGACCGCGGAGCGTCCGGTCCCCAAGAGAAAAACCCTCACTTCGGAGCCGCTCACTCTGACCGTCAGCAGGAAGAAGCTCTTTGTTCCCCTCTCCATATTATTCGCCATTGCCGTCATCGCGATCGGCCTCCGGCTTTTCCTGCCCAAGCACCGTGCTGCTCCCCCTCCGGCCGGAAAGCCGACCCTGGCCATCCTGTATTTCAAGAACAGCACGGGAGACAAAAACTTGGATGTCTGGCGCGACGGCCTGTCCCGGATGCTGAGCTCCGACCTTTCGCAGTCCCAATACATCCGGGTGCTGCCCGACGATCAGATCTACAGCCTTCTCAGCAAGATGGACGCCCTGGAGAAGGACGATTTCTCCACAGAAGACCTGAAGGAGATCGCCGGCCGGGGCGGCGCCTCCCACCTTTTGCGGGGGATCATCACCAAGTCCGGGGATGCTTTCCGCATTCAGGCAACTCTACAGGAGACAAGGAACCTGGCCGAGATCGCCGGCACCTATTCCGCCGATGGCACCGGGGAGGGAAGCTTCTTCGGCATGATCGACGAGTTGACCAGAAAAATTAAAACAGGCTTGAATTTTTCGGGAAGCCAGATCGCCGGAGACGTGGACAGGAGCGTCGGGGAGATGACGACCTCGTCGCCCGAGGCCTATAAATTGTGCAGTGAAGGCTATCGGCTGAACTACCAGGGCGAATTCCGTAAAGCCGTGGAAGCCTTGGAGCAGGCGGTCAAGATCGACCCGAAATACGCCTCGGCTTATGTTCTGTTGGCGGCGACATACAATAACCTCGGTTACGTCTCTCAGTCAAAAGAAATTTATAAAAAAGCTCTGGACCTGAGCGACCGACTGCCGGAAAAAGGCCGCTTGTTTGTCGAATCGATGTACTATCGGCAAGGTGAGAGAACATACGATAAAGCCATCGAGGCCTTTAGCCGGCGCTTGCAGCTTGACCCGAATGATTTAAACGCGGCCCGAAATTTCGCGCAGCTCTACCTTGACTTGGAAGAGTGGGATAAAACGTTGGAATTGTGTGAAGCGAACATTCGGAACAAGTTGGAAGCCTATTTCGCATATCGACATGCCGCCATTGCCTACGGGGCCAAAGGATTATACGAGAAAGCCCAGGCCGTCCTCGAGGGCTATCTCGCCACTATTGGTGACAATGCCGTCATCCTCCGGCGCCTGGCCAATAATTATCTTTGCCAGGGGAAGTATGATCTGGCCCTGAAGGAGCTGGACAAGGTCTTCCGGATATTTCCCGGCCAGTGGGCAAATCTCCAGGTCAAAGGCAGTGTTCACCTGATCCAAGGGGATTTTGTCGAAGCGGAGAAGGATCATCGCGAGCTCTGCGCTTCTCCCGAAAAACCGGCGCAATTGCAGGGCCATATAGGTCTGATCAACTTATGCTTATCTCAGGGGCGGTTCAATCAGGCAAAAGAAGAGGCGAAAAGAGGGATTGGACTTTGCCTGGAGCTTGATGATACATTTTATGAATCAGTTCTTCGTTGGAATCTAGGATATCTCCATCTCAAGACCGGGGAATATGCGGCCGCGCTTACTGAGGCTGAAGAAGCCAGGGGCATCGACGAAAAAGACGGTGGGATCACCCGTCAAATCGTCGCCCTCCATCTGAAAGGGTTGGCCCTTTTGGAGAAAGACTCCATTCCTGAGGCTCAGGCTTCAGCGGTCGAGATCAAGAAACTCGTCGATGACTGGCTTAACCCGAAACTCATGCGGTATTTTGATCATCTGACGGGGATGATCGAGCTCAAAAAGGGTAATTTCCCCGCGGCCATAAGCAATTTTGATGAGGCGATCTCGCTCCTGGGTTTCCAGTACGCCGCCGTTGCCGAAGAACATGCGCTTTTTATCGAACCTCTGGCCTTGGCTTTGTTCAAGTCGGGCAATTTGGATAAAGCCCGCGAGGAGTACGAAAAGATCACTCAGCTGACCACGGGCAGGCTGAATTACGGTGATATCTATGCTAAGAGTTTCTTCATGCTGGGAAAAATCGCCGAGCAGCAGGGGGATAAAGTGCGCGCCCGCGAAAACTATGGGCGCTTCCTCGAGCTCTGGAAGGAAGCGGATCCCGGCCTGCCCGAAGTCGAGGATGCCAGGGAGAGACTGGCTTCATTGTAATAGTAATTGACAAATAGCCGTCCAGATTTCGATTATGGTTCCATCTGGTATCCTGGGCGGCCTATCCGCGGGGCCGCAATTTCATCGTCTGCCCGGGGATCCAAACCGCCTACGAGCATAGGTTCGGGGATCTTGTGGTCCGGGTTGTCGACGCGAGTGATCTATTAAGCGAAGAATAATGCGGTGAATCTCCCGTTCTGTAAGTTGACGATTGAGGGATATGAGGATAAAATCAAGATCGGCATGAAAAAAGCAGATGTCGACACTCAGGCAGTCATCCAAAAGTTGAAGGGCTCTTTCGCTGGGGAAAAAAATGTCATCTTTGCCTACCTCCATGGGTCATTTGTTCACCAAGACGAGTTTCATGATGTCGATGTGGCCGTTTATATCAGTCGTTCCCCGGGCCAAGAGGTCGACGTCGCAGACTATGAGATATCGCTATCTCTCAGGCTCGAGCAAGCGCTGAGTCTACCTGTCGATGTCAAAGTGCTGAACGAGGCCCCTCTGAGCTTCCGTTATCATGTTTCACGGGGCCTGCTTCTCTTCAGCAGAGACGATTCCATCAGAGAGGATTTTCTCCAGAGAACGTGGAGCGAGTATTTCGACTTCTTGCCCCTCTCCCGAATCTATCTTGAAGAGCTGACCCGTGCCTGAATACAACGTTGACCGAATCCGACAGATCATGGGAGAGATCAACGCGGCCCTCCATAAGCTGGGCCGCTATTCGGAAATTTCTGAGGAGGAATTCCTGTCCAGCCCGGAAAAAGTGGACAGCGCAAAGTATAACCTAATCATCGCTATCGAGGGAGCGATCGATATCTGCAATTCGATCGTCGCCCGGGCCGGCGGAAGAGCGCCTCGGGATCACGCCGATTGCTTTGCGATTCTTGGCGAATTGAAATTGCTCTCAGGGGAATTTGTCGACCGGCTCAAACGGATGGCTAAATTCCGGAATCTGCTTGTCCACTTGTACTGGAAAGTCGATGACCGAAAGGTTTATCAGATCTTGAATAAAGACATCCCGGATATGCGGGATTATCTGAAGGCCATAGATAGGGTCATGGGTTAATTGGAGGGCGGCCTGGGGGGTAGCCCAAAGTCGCTAGTCTCCCTGGGCATTCCGCGAAAAATGGTATCCGCATGCTATTTTTGAAAAATGTCCTTCCCGCTCTTGACAATTCCCGGAAAACCGTCTATATTATGCTCGCCTTCTGGCTATAGTGTCAGAAGTATCAAAACAACCTAACCGGTTGATA
>MGMW01000063.1 GCA_001795035.1 Chloroflexi bacterium RBG_13_53_26 | reverse complement strand
CACGAGGACATTGGATGGGGAACTAACAGAGGGCGATGTCATACTGGTCGATTTTGTGACTGATGGGTTGATGATCAGCAAGAAATAGCTAATGAAATTGTTGCTTCAGCGAGTAATTCAAGCTTCGGTTAGTGTTGGAGGGGATGAGGTGGCCCAGATCGGCGAGGGGTTGGTATGTTTGGTGGGGGTGGCTCAGGGCGATACGGAAGCTGACGTGCGCTATCTGGTCGACAAGACGATAAACCTTCGTATCTTTTCTGACGAGGCAGGCAAATTCAACCTTTCACTTCTTGATGTTAATGGGCAGATCCTGGCTGTCAGTCAGTTTACGCTGCTGGCTGATACTCGCAAGGGACGCCGTCCGAGCTTCATTCAGGCAGCCTTGCCAGTTGATGCTGAAGTTCTGTTCAACAGGTTTGTGGAACTAGCGAAAGCCATGGGCTTGAGGGTAGAGACGGGATGCTTTCAGCAGCATATGCTTGTGCGTATACATAATGATGGTCCGGTCACTGTTCTCCTAGATAGCAGGGATAGCAAGTTGTGACTGGTCTTTGGATTCTTCCCGTCTAGCTGCTAGATCGGCCAAGCAGCCGCTGTAAAATTCCCCGCAAGATAAGCGCAATCTTGCGGGGAATACGATAGTGGACTACGAAAGACTTTCTTGTTCTATGGGTTCCTCTTGGGGCGAGAGAAGGAACTGGGACTCGGCCTGATCCTCCAGTTTTTCAGGTACAGCTTCCCCTATTGTCGCTGATATACTATCCATCAGTGAGATGGGCTGAACTATCTGCAGCTCTTCAGGCCCGAGGCAGCGAGCAGGAATCAATCTTCCTATGATCACATTTTCCTTCAGTCCTACCAGTTTATCTATCTTCCCGTTTATGGCGGCTTCTGTCAGTACTCGAGTGGTTTCTTGGAAGGAAGCTGCAGCCAGCCAACTCTCGGCGTTCAGGGAAGCCTTCGTTATCCCCAGTAGAGCAGGTTGAGCTGTAGCCGGTTCGCCAGCTTCAGCCACAACTCTAGCGTTGATATCCTCAAAGGCAAAGCGATCCACCAAGTCTCCCGGGAGTAGGTCAGTATCACCGGGGGAGTCGACCCGCACCTTCTGTAGCATTCGGCGCACAATGACCTCAATATGCTTGTCATTGATTGTAACCCCTTGAGAGCGGTAAACCTTCTGTATTTCATCTACGAGGTATCGCTGTACAGCTTCGCGACCTTTGATGCGCAGAATGTCTTGTGGGTTCGCGTGGCCATCAGTGAATTGGTCACCAGCCTTTACGTGAGAGCCATTCGCCACTCGGATGTTTGCTGTGAATGGGGCAGTGTATTCCGCCTCTTCCTTTTCTTCATAGCTTATGATGAGATTATCACCCTCAATGCTTACTTTGCCACTGATGGGAGCTATCAGAAGTGGAGATGGTGATAGTGACGCTGCGTCCTTTTTCTTGGGCTTGTCTGGTGAGGTCTGCTTAGCCAAGACTGTTCCCACGTCTACCCATTCGCCATCACTGACCTGCAGCTCTGCACTTGATGGCAGGCGATATTCATTGCGATACAGCTCGGAACTGGTAATGTGGATTTTGTAGCCATCCTCAGTGGGGACTATCTCTGCTATACCATCAATTTCGGAGAGGAGAGCCTGTCCCTTTGGCACGCGTGATTCAAAGAGTTCTTCGACGCGGGGTAAGCCAGAGGTAATATCCAGCCCTAATACTCCCCCGGTGTGGAAGGTACGCAGTGTTAGCTGTGTACCAGGTTCTCCGATGCTCTGAGCAGCAATAATGCCTACTGTTGTGCCCTCTTCCACCAGCCGACCTTTGGAAAGGTCAGTTCCGTAGCAGGATCTACATTGGCCATGCCTTGATTGGCAATTGAGCGGCGTTCTCACATAAACCTGAGTTATTCCTGCCAGGACGATTTGCTTTGCCTTCTCTTCATCGATCGTCTCATTTCGATCGACGATGATTCTGCCGTCAGCAGGGTCAGTAACTCTGGCTGCAGCCAGACGTCCCACTATACGTTCAGTCAATGAGGGAAGGAAACCATCCTGTGGTTCTGTATACCAGACACCCGAGGTTGTGCCACAATCTTCCTCGCACACAATCACATCCTGAACAATATCCACGAGACGTCTGGTGAGGTAGCCAGCGTCTGAAGTTCTCAGAGCAGTATCTGCCAACCCCTTGCGGGCGCCGTGCGTAGAAATAAAGTATTCCAGTACAGAGAGTCCTTCATAGAAGCTTGATCTAATAGGGAACTCTATGATCTCGCCGGAGGGATCTGTCATTAGACCGCGCATGCCTGCCATTTGCCTGATCTGAGACATATTACCCTTCGCTCCAGAGGTGGCCATCATGTAGACTCCGCCGTGTCGATCGAGAGAATCTGAAACAAGTTCGGCGACCTCGTCTGTTGTCTCCGTCCACTGATCTACTATTCTACTGTGACGTTCCTCATCAGTAATCAAGCCGCTGTTGTACTGATCTTCTATTTGGGTAACAACCTTCTCTGCCTGCTGCAGAATCCTGGACTTCTTCTGTGGCACCCTTATGTCGTTGATACTGATAGTGGTACCGGACCTAGTAGCGTATTTGAATCCTAATTGCTTGATGCTGTCGGCCAGAAGAGCAGCGTTTTCTGGGCCTGACTGCTTAATAGAGTCTGCGAAGAGTCTTTTCAGACGTGACTTATCCATCGTTTCGTTGATGAAGCCAATTTCCTTGGGTACAACACTGTTGAAAATGATACGCCCAATGGTGGTAGTGATCCGTTGTCCTTTGCCATCTGTTAACACTTCGATCTCAGCGCCTAGATCAATGATGTCCAGATCGTAGGCCAATTCAGCCTCTTCAAAGTTACGGAAGCATTTCCTCTCGCCTTTAGCACCCAGCCTTGGAGATGTCAAGTAATAACAGCCAAGAACCATATCGAGGGTTGGCGCTATTGCTGGTTCTCCGTTACTGGGCAGGATCATATTATGGATGCTGAGCATTGACTTCCTTGCCTCCATAACTGCAGCCCTCGACAAGGGGACATGTACTGCCATCTGATCGCCATCGAAGTCCGCATTGAAGGCAGTGCACACCAGGGGATGAAGCTGAATAGCACTTCCTTCGATTAGTACAGGTTCAAATGCTTGGATACTAAGCCTATGCAGTGTAGGGGCTCGGTTGAGTAGAACGGGCCTTTCCTTAACCACATCTTCTAGAATGCTCCAGATCTCTGGCCTCGCTCTTTCTACCATTCTTTTTGCGCTCTTGATATTGGTAGCAAGACCCTGTTGTACCAAACGAAACATAACAAAAGGCTTGAAGAGTTCGAGGGCCATACGCTTGGGTAGACCACATTGGTGGAGTCTCAATTCCGGGCCGACTATGATTACCGAACGTCCACTGTAGTCAACCCTCTTACCCAAAAGATTCTGGCGGAAGCGTCCCTGTTTACCTCGAAGCACATCTGATCGTGACTGTAATGGGCGATTGCCGGCACCTGTGATGGCTCTTCGTTGTCTCCCGTTGTCGATGAGGGAATCAACTGCTTCTTGAAGCATTCTTTTTTCATTGTGAATAATGATTTCCGGTGCGCCCACATCCAATAGCCTTTTGAGGCGATTATTCCGGTTGATTACCCTTCGATAAAGGTCATTTAGATCACTGGTGGCGAATCTCCTGCCATCAAGCTGCACTATCGGTCGCAAGTCAGGGGGCAGAACAGGGAGAACAGTCAGAATCATCCATTCTGGTTTGTTGCCACTGCGACGAAATGCCTCAACAACCTGCAATCTCTTAATTGCTTTCTTTCGTCTTTGCCCTGAAGCCGAGCTTATTTCGTCATGCAGGACGGAATGCACTTCATCCAGGTCGAGCTTTCTGAGGATTGTCAAAATAGCTTGAGCCCCTGTATCTGCCTCAAAGATGGTTCCATATTTCTTCCTGAGTTCGCGATATTTGTTGTCTGTGAGCAGTTTCAGAGGACGCAGTTCCTCTATCTCTCCAATCTTCTCCTCGATCTCCTTGTCCAATCGAGTTCGCTCTTCGACAGTCAGTTCTTCTCGCTGAGATACTCCTTGTCTCTCCTCCTGTAGCTCTTGGACCAACTCTTGCTTCGCAGCTTCATCTACTGCTGTTATGAGGTGCTGGGCAAAGTAAATTACACGTTCCAGACTACGTGGTGAGAGGTCGAGGAGTAGCCCCAGCCGGCTTGGTATTCCTTTCACAAACCAGCTGTGAGCGACAGGTGCAGCCAGCTCAATGTGCCCCATACGCTCTCTGCGCACTTTGGATAGGGTTACCTCCACACCACACCTATCGCAGCGTATGCCCTTGTAGCGTACCTTTTTGTATTTCCCACAATAGCATTCAAAATCCTTGGTGGGGCCGAAGATTCTTTCGCAGAAGAGTCCATCTCTCTCTGGTTTGAGGCTGCGATAGTTTATGGTCTCTGGCTTCACTACCTCGCCCCAGGACCAGCTCTTGATGTGCTCTGGTGAGGCAAGGGAGATTCGTATTCCAGTTAGGCTGTCAGCACTAAGCAAGGGACTTCCTCCTTGGGTTAGCTCTTTTCCCCACTGAACAACTCGACTGCTAACCCTAAACTCTGCAATTCGCGGACCAGGACATTGAAAGACTCTGGTAAACCCGGTGGATGTACATCATCACCCTTGGTAATAGCTTCATAGGCCTTGGCTCTGCCGGCGATATCATCTGACTTAATGGTGAGGAGCTCTTGGAGGGTATAGGCAGCTCCGTAAGCTTCAAGTGCCCAGACCTCCATCTCGCCAAAGCGTTGGCCGCCAAATTGAGCCTTACCACCCAGTGGTTGCTGCGTGATCAACGTGTAGGGACCTGTCGAGCGAGCATGAACCTTGTCCTCTACTAGATGGATCAGTTTCATCACGTAGACATATCCCACTGTCACTGGCTGGTCAAATGTTCTACCTGTACGGCCATCGTAGAGGGCAGTTTTCCCATAGATCGGGGGAGAAACATCTCTTGTTCTGCTTGTCTCTTCTGATTGATGTTGTATCTGTTCGTTGGTAAGGCCTTTGGTAGAGACCCCCAGTTCATTCAGCCATAGGCGCAGGCATGCCCATTTTGCATTGCCGTCATGGTCTGGAGCAAATACTTTTTCTGCATCCTCACCCTTATTCTGAAGCCATTCCTTCGCATGCCGCAGCTTTTCATCGGGATCCGTAACCAGACTACTGCTGCTTGAATTGGCTTGTCTGACGATCCATGCTTTTGCCAGGGCATCTTCAATCACTGCTGTATCAGGCCCTTCAAACACTGGACAATCACTTTTGAAGCCAAGCTCGTTGGCTGCCCAGCCTAGGTGTGCCTCGAAAATCTGACCCAAATTCATTCTTGATGGTACCCCAATAGGATTAAGGACTATGTCAAGAGGGGTGCCATCGGGCAGGAAGGGCATATCTTCCACGGGCAATATACGGGCGATCACTCCCTTATTGCCATGTCTTCCGGCAAGTTTGTCCCCCTCGGAGCCCTTTCGTTTTTGGGCGATCCATACACGCACTAGTTTACTGACCCCTTCTGGTAGTTCATCGCGGTTAGTGAAGGTCTTCACTGCAATTACCAAACCTTTTTCACCGTGGGGTACACGCAGGGAGGTATCTTTCACTTCTCGAGCTTTCTCGCCAAAGATAACTCTGAGTAGTTTCTCCTCGGCGGTCAGTTCTGTTTCACCCTTGGGGGTGATTTTCCCAACCAGAATGTCCCCTGACTCAACAGTAGCGCCGACTTGTATGATGCCATCATCATCAAGCTTACGGAGGCTCTCCTCACCTACGTTAGGGATGTCTCTGGTTATTTCTTCAGCCCCCAACTTCGTCTCTCTGGCTTCAACTTCATATCTTTCAATATGAATTGAAGTGAATTTGTCATCTCTAACGATCTTTTCAGAGACGATGATGGCATCTTCGTAGTTATAGCCCTCCCAACTCATAAAACCGCAAAGCAGATTCTGTCCAAGCGATAGTATTCCATCGTTGGTGGCTGAACTGTCGGCCAATACTTGTCCTTGGTGTACACGTTCGCCTTTGGTTACAATGGGACGTTGATTGACACAGGTTCCCTGGTTGGTTCGGACGAATTTCATCAGTGGATAGGCCTGTTCCTCGCTACTATTGGTCCTGACTACAATACGATTACCAGTTACGGATATGACTTCACCATCATCATCAGCGAGAATCAACTGGCCGCTGTCTCGAGCCACCTGCCGTTCCATCCCTGTTCCAACTATTGGGGATTCGGAACAAAGCAAGGGTACCGCCTGACGTTCCATATTGGAGCCCATTAAGGCTCGGTTAGCATCATCATGTTGTAGGAATGGTATTAGAGAGGCAGATACACCTACTATCTGCTTCGGTGACACATCCATGAGGTCAATCTTTTCAGAGGTCTCCCTGTAGAATCGATCCTGTTTTCTCGCCTCAACCCTACTTTCCCTGAATTGGCCTTCAGGTGTCAGTGATGAGTTGGCTTGGGCGATAATATATTTCTCTTCCTTGTCGGCTGGAAGGTAAACAATCCGTCGGGAAACAAAAGGCATCACTTTTATGGTTTCAACGGGTACCTTGGCGATTTGCCTGGCAATGTCACGAGTAATGCGTGCCCCTTCCACGGCAATCTGATGCCCGTCTTCGTCAACTATGGATTCTCCAAGTGTCCTATTCATCAATTCCTCAGGTGTATTTCGCACTTCTCGGAGGACTTCTCGATATGGGGTTGTTATGAAGCCGTATTCATCGATGGAGGCATAGGTAGCCAGAGAACTGATGAGCCCGATATTCGGACCCTCTGGTGTTTCGATAGGGCAAATGCGCCCGTAGTGAGAATTATGAATGTCACGGACCTCGAAGCCCGCGCGTTCTCTTGATAAGCCGCCGGGGCCCAACGTTGAAAGACGACGTTTATGCGTCAACTCCGCCAGAGGATTGGTTTGGTCCATGAACTGACATAGTTGAGACCCGCTAAAGAAGTCCCTGATTGCCACAGTTATGGGTCTGGTGTTGATCAGGGCATTAGGGGTGACGGTCTCAGGATCAACAATGCTCATGCGCTCCTTTATCATCCGCTCCAGGTTGAAGAGGGCAACATGGCACTGATTTTGGATTAGCTCTCCAACGGTACGCAATCTTCGGTTGCTTAGATGATCGATATCATCGGGTGCTTCCATACCATTATTGACCATTACGATGTGGCGTACTATTTCTATAAGGTCTTCCTGTGTGAGGGCGAGATTGTCGTGTCTCGTTTCTGAGATCTCTCGCCCCAGTCGTTTGTCAAGTTTGTAGCGGCCAACCCTGCCCAGATTGTAGTGTCGAGGATTGAAGAAGAGGTTGTTCAACAGGGTTTTGGCATTGTCGATGTTTGGCAGATCCCCGGGTCGCATGCGTTTGTATATTTCAAGTATGGCCTCGTTTTCGCTTCTGATGAATGAATCTTGCTTGGCACTTGCTGCAATAAAGGAGTGTTCGGGAGATATATCAACATCACTGAATAGAGTGATTAGATCCTCAGTAGCCGCATAGCCAACCGCACGTAGGATTGTGGTTACAGGAAATCGCCTCTTGCCATTTACCTTTACCCACATCACATTCTTGGTAGTAGTCTCGAAATCGAGCCATGACCCATGCTCTGGTATGAGTTTGCCGTAGCATAGTTCGCGCCCACTTGCTATGTCTAGATTGGTGGTTAGGTACAAACCTGGTGAACGGATCAACTGGCTCACAACCACCCGTTCCGCTCCGTTGATAATGAAGGTGCCATTGGGAGTCATCAACGGAATATCTGTGATGAAGATATTCTGTTCCTTGATTTCTCCTGTCTCTTTGACTATCAGTTGCACCTTGGCGTAAAGTGGAGCTGAATAGGTCAGGTCGCGTTCTCGGCACTCTAACATTGAGTTCTTGGGTGCCCCAAGCTCGCAGTTGAGAAAGCGCAATTCCAGTCGTGCATCTTGAATGGTGAGGTCATGGAAAAGCTCACCCAACCCTTCCTCTTGAAATCTAAGGAAAGAATCGAACTGGACTTGAATTAGGCTGGGTATTTCTAAGACCTGGGAGGTTTTGGCGAAAGACTTTCTGGGGGGTATCTGTGCTTGCGAAATTGGCATAGACGGAATCAACTCTTTTATGTCCACTCTCCTTTACTGGGTATGATATGCCCTATGCCTGCAAAAAGTAACAAGAGGATACATCTACACTAGTACACTAAGATGGGAATAATCGAGGAATCGCACTGCATAGGATGATCTACAACCTATTAATTGTAATCAACCTGCTTACCTTTGTCAAGTGCGATGCGGTGCGGTGCGATGAAATTGTGAATA
>MGMW01000062.1:3768-6038 GCA_001795035.1 Chloroflexi bacterium RBG_13_53_26 | reverse complement strand
AAATGACGGAAGCTCGAGAACAGAAAGCGATCAGGCAGTTCGTGCTCTATCCCCCATAAGAGGGGATACGGATCTTAGCCTGGCCACAATCCGGGGCAATACCTCCAGGACTCGCTCCACGTCTTCTTCAGTGGTTCCTCTGCCCAAGCTGAAACGAAGTGAGCCTCGAGCGAGAACAGCGGGCACTCCCAACGCTGTCAGTACGTGAGACGGTTCCATATCATGCGAACTGCAAGCTGAACCAGTAGAAACAGCAATACCCTCCAAATCTAAACTGATAGCCATGGCCTCACCCTCGACGAATTCAATGCCTACATTAACATTGTTGGGCAGTCTTTGCGAGGGATGACCATTCAGGTGAATCTGAGTAATCCGTTCAGACAACTCGTGGATAAGCCTGTCCCTCAAGGCAGTTAGATGCTTTGCTTCTGCCCCCATCTCCTTTTGAGCAAGCTCCGCTGCTTTGGCAAACCCAACGATCCCCGGGACATTCTCAGTACTGGCTCGCAATCCTCTCTCCTGTCCTCCGCCATGCATGAAGGGGGCAATCCTGGTGCCCCTGCGAACATAGAGCGCCCCGATCCCTTTGGGGCCGTAGAGCTTGTGAGCTGACATAGCCAGCAAATCAACGTTAAGCTCATCTACATCGACCGGGACATGCCCTACTGTCTGCACCGCATCGGTATGGAAGCATACACCTCGTTCTCTGGCGATTTTCCCTATGGCAGCTATGGCCTGGATAGTACCGACTTCGTTATTGGCGTGCATTATTGAAAGAAGGAGGGTGTTATCAGTAATTGCCCTTCGGACGTCTTCAGGATCGACCAGCCCATACCTATCCACAGGGAGATAGCTGACTGCAAAGCCCTGTTCCTCAAGGAATCTGCAGGATTCGAGCACGGCATGATGCTCAATGGAAGTGGTAATAATATGATTACCTTTGTGCCCACAGGCAGAAGCCACTCCCTTCAGGGCAAAGTTGTCGGCTTCCGTTCCCCCGCTAGTAAATACTATCTCATCGCTCTGAGCACCAATGAGAGAGGCTATCTTCTCCCTGGCCTCATCTACAATTACTCTTGTCTCCTGTCCCAGGAAATGTATGCTGGAGGGGTTACCGAAGGACTCACCGAAATACGGCAACATGGCCTCTACTACCTCAGGATGCGTCGGAGTAGTAGCTGCGTGGTCAAGATATATCCGTTTCATTCAGCCTCCAACAGTGACTATCTTTACATCCCCCCAAATGCCTATTCGGTCATCCTTGAGGATCAACACTCCTCTTACTCCTTCGACAGATCTGGCGAAATCAATCCCCCGAGGAATGTCATCTGCATACCCAATAAGATTGCCTATGGCGGTGGCAGCTGCATCAGCCAGGGGAGTGGAACGCGAGAGCACGATGCACGCATCTGCGCTACCGAAACTGAGGGAATGTCCAACCGTCCCTGAAGACGTGCAAATTCCCAGCGGTGTCTCTTCGGGAGAAATTTCTAAGCCTATTTTGCCGGTGAAGGGGGAAGACTCTCCGGCATAGACTCCTATTGATCTTGACTTCATAATCTTGAGGAATATGTCTCCACCATTCTCCACAATCACCTCCCGAGAGAAGGGGAGTAATTCCTTTCCGACATATTCAGCTATAGCACCAGCCACAGCAGCCATAGGACCAACATCAACCTTGTCTGCGGCCTCAGCCATGGCTCTGACAATCGGCGGCGCATCTTCTCCAACGGCGACGGGCTCAAGGGAAGTCAGGAATTCGGGGCACCGCTCAATGTATCCCTCCAAGGAGGCACGATGCCTCATCAGCACTTTCAGCGTCTTTCTTCGGAGATTGCGTCTCGCTCGTACATATAGATCCGATTCTTCCAATACGACACTGAAGGAAACCAGATCCTTGTCCTTAACCCAATGTCGATAAAATCTGGGCTGGTACTCATGCATAGACTAAAGACGCATCTCCATTGCCCGCGGAGGACAGGCCGTGATGCAAAGCCCGCAAACAATGCATTTCTTGTCGAGGAATTTCACCCGTCTACTGGGCAACTCGAGCGTAAATGCACCGGTGGGACAAATGGTAATACATGCACCACAGTGAGTGCACCTATCTTCATTGAGAGTGATGTCCCGGCTCAGGGGTTGAATCCCCACACCCACTTCTCCCAAATATCGGACGCCCTTCTCATAATTCTCCCGCTCACCACTCAGTTCCAAGACCAGCAGTCCTTCCTCATTCGGAGTTACCGAAGCCTTGAGGATGTTGAACGTGA
>MGMW01000062.1:0-3759 GCA_001795035.1 Chloroflexi bacterium RBG_13_53_26 | reverse complement strand
CCTTTACCAGCCGATATATTATCGGTTGATCGACCGAAGAACGCGGAAAATGCAGGACAACTCTTCTCGAAATCGCCATGTTGAGCCCCCTTCTATGAAAGACGTTCCTCTAACGGTTTGAAGGTTATGCCCGACTCTACCCCAGGCAACGATGCTACAGGCTCAGTCAGCAGAAACTGCCCACTGCGTATCCATTCCTTCAGCGTCTGAGCGATTTCCACAGCCTTTGGGTAACTGGACAGCGAAGCTGTAGGGACATTCCTCTCTTGAACTACTATTCTGCCACTCTTGAGTTGACCATAACTGACCTCGCCCAGAATATCAGGCTCCCTCTGTGGGTAAGCCCCAGAATAATCCACCACTGCGGCAAATATTTCCTCATCTCTCACCGTGGTATGACGCAGTATCTCTTCAGAAAGTATGGGGATGGGCACACCGATTCCCACCATTAGAGTGCATCCATAACCCAGGAAACTGACCCCTCGCAGCCATTCCGGTTTCATCTGTTTTAGATCGCCGATTACCGCCAGGGTGCCAGCACCACGCTTTGGCACACCATTGTCTCCCCTCAGAACATCGGGATTATGCTGGGTACCCTGCCAGGCTACATAGCCCACACCACCACCCAGGAATATTCTGGTTCCTATACCAATGGTCTTATAGTATGGATCGTTGAGCAAAGGGGAAAGCTGCCCTGCCGAGCAGTAGTTAGCATTTCCTAGGTCCGCTTTGAGCACGCCCATATAGGTATGGATCGTTCTGTCGGAAAGATTCACTGCCACATTATAGTTCTGATATGCATTTCTGATGTTGAATAGCACTGCCTCATTGATATCCTTTAGATTGATGAGAGTTTCAATCCTCTTCCTTGGATAGCAGTCCGTCCCATAGGCAGTAGCCACCAGTCTGATATCCTTTCCTGCGACAAGTTCCTCGATTACGTGCCCACCCCCATAGCTGAATTCACCGGGGTAGGTTCTATTTCTCGGATCATTGTCAGGAAGGCTGGTAGCACCAATGAAAATATCTACGGCAGCAAATCCAGCATAGACAGGAACATCATTGAGATACGTAACCCCGCCACCAAATTTAATTCTCGGTTTGGAATGTCCAACATTGATGTAGGCACCCGAGGAGCACATCGGGCCAAACGTAGCAGTAGTCACCACGTCAATTTCCCGAGAAGCTTTTTCCAGCCCTTTCTTGGCGACGATGCCTATTATCTCCTCAGCAGTCGCAACAACGGCCTGACCTTTGCGTATCTTCTCATTGATCTCTGCTACCGTTTTTGCCATTTGCGTACCTCCCATCTGATTCGCCATGTTCTCTGTTTTGCTCTCTCGCGCCAACGCTGGCATTCAGTAGATCCTCCAATTGCTTCACCCTGTCAGCCAGGTTCTCGTGCCGCTCCGCAATCAGCCTGATAGACTCATTGACTGGGTCAGGCAACTTGCCATGTTCCAAATCTATCACTGGCTCCCTTCTGTCCTCCACTATCCGCCCCGGTACTCCCACCACAGTCGCTCCTGGTGGCACAGATTTCACCACCACCGAATTTGCGCCAACCCTGGCACCTTCCCCCACAGTAATGGGGCCAAGCAATATGGCAGCAGCCCCGATAACTACGTTGTTGCCGATGTCTGGATGACGTTTCTTCTTCTCCAAGCTGGTTCCGCCCAGGACCACTCCCTGATATATAAGCACATCATCCCCGATTTCCGCTGTCTCACCGATAACCACACCCATTCCGTGGTCAATGAAGAACCTTCTTCCCACCTTGGCTCCAGGATGAATCTCTACACCTGTGACAAAACGGCAACCGTGTGACAGCAACCGTGCCAGAAGGCGTAGCCTGTGCCGCCATAGCCACCCTGCCAGACGATGAAACCACAGGGCGTGCAGGCCAGGATAGCAGGTCAGTACCTCCAATAGCCTCCTGGCCGCAGGGTCTCTAGCAAAAACCGTGTTGATATCCTCTTTCAACAATCTGAGAATTTTGTCTACCCCCCGGTTAGCATGCCCTGAGCCAAACCTGCTGCCTTTCTACCGGACAACAGCATTCCTCCAAAAATGGCTCCCATCCGCGGTGAACCAAGGACAGCATTGGCTGCCATGCCAGCTACTATCAATCCCGGGTACACTTCTACCGTATTGTCCACTATCTCACGCTCACCTTTTTCAGCCCACATTGGCCCTTCGCCCACCACTCCCCCGCTGGAGGTGCGCAAGTTCTTGCCTATCTTCTTCACTACCATGTGGCATATCTCACTATCATGGCCGGTAGCATCAACAACCACTTTCGACCTTGCTGTCAAAGGGTCTACATGGAGCTTGGCCAGAGAAACAGCACTCCAATTCAATACGACGCCGCTTATCTTACCATCCTCATGTACCATCACATCCTCTACACTCATTAGGTTGAATATTCTCGCTCCTGCCTTTATCGCCGCAGAACACAGTGTAGAAATGGTCTCCAATGCATCTGCAACATAGTAGCCCTTCTGATATGTCTTTGTACGCACACCAAAATCGTCCAATATCTCCTTACCTTCCTGCTGGAAAACGATGCGATTGAACATCATTCCTCCGCCAGGCATTCCGCCACCAACACGCAATGACCTCTCAAACAGCACCGTTTTGACACCACGTTTCGCCAAGTAGTAGGCCGTAACCAGCCCCGACGGTCCTCCTCCAGCTATGGCAACATCTGCATCCATTGCCTCCATGAAGTCCCTGAGAAAGCTCTCGGTTATGGCTCTGGATATGGTCACTTCATCCATTCCCAATATCTCCCTCTTTCTGAAAAAGGCCCGAGGTTAGATAGCGCTCACCAGTATCCGGCAATATGACAACGATGAGCTTGCCTTTGCTTTCCGCCCTCCTGGCAACCTGCAAAGCAGCCCAGGCAGCCGCTCCAGAGGATATGCCAACAAGGATTCCCTCCTCCCTGGCCAACCTCCGGGTCATGATCCTGGCATCTTCAACACTAACCCGAACAACCTCATCAATGAGATCAATTCTCAGTACGTCAGGAACAAAACCAGCTCCTATGCCCTGAATCTTGTGTGGACCGGGCCTGCCACCCGAAAGGACCGGTGAATCTGCCGGCTCAACGGCAATAGCCTGGAATCCTGCTTTTCTGGACTTGATTACCTCAGCTATACCGGTGATCGTCCCTCCCGTTCCCACACCGGCCACAACTATATCCACCCGGCCATCAGTATCCTCCCAAATCTCCTCGGCTGTGGTTTCTCTATGGACCTGAGGATTGGCAGGATTTCTAAACTGCTGTGGCATGAACAAATTTGGCCTCTCAGCCGCCAATTCTTCAGCCTTTCTCACCGCTCCCGTCATGCCCTCAGACCCCGGCGTCAAAATCAGCTCCGCACCAAATGCAGCCAGAAGCTGACGCCTTTCCATAGACATGGTCTCGGGCATAGTAAGAATGAGCTTGTAACCTTTGGCCGCACAGATAAAGGCCAGAGCGATCCCCGTATTCCCACTGGTAGGCTCGACAATCACTGTATCATTCTTGATCAACCCTTGTTTTTCAGCGGCCTCAATCATGGCGATGCCAATCCTGTCTTTGAGGCTGGATAGAGGATTGAAAGATTCAAGCTTGGCCACCACCCTTGCATTGAGCCCCTTTGCTACCCTGTTCAACCCAACAAGCGGTGTATTGCCCACCAACTCAATGATACTGGTGGCTATCTTAGGCTTTGGCTCTCGTCTTCTTCTGGACAATTCTATCCCTCTTGC
>MGMW01000061.1 GCA_001795035.1 Chloroflexi bacterium RBG_13_53_26 | reverse complement strand
CAAAGCGCAGTACCCCCTGTCTGATCTTTGTTGACGAAATTGATGCCGTTGGTCGTCACCGCGGGGCAGGAATGGGTGGAGGACATGATGAGAGGGAACAGACCCTCAACCAGATCCTGGTAGAAATGGACGGCTTCGATACCTCTACCAATGTTATTGTCTTGGCTGCCACCAATCGCCCTGACATACTGGATCCTGCTCTCCTGCGGCCCGGTCGCTTTGACCGTCAGGTGACCCTTGACCGCCCTGACATCAAGGGTAGGAAAGCCATACTGCAGGTTCATGCTAAGGGCAAACCACTGGAGGATTCTGTAGATCTGGAGAAGATAGCTAAACTGACGCCGGGATTCAGTGGTGCTGACTTGGCCAATGTGGTCAATGAGGGAGCTATTCTGGCCGCAAGGCGGAACAGGAAGACGATTGAGACGATGGACCTTGAGGAGGCCATTGATCGCGTCGTCGCAGGGCCTGAGAAGAAGAGCCGGCTGATCAGCCCAAAAGAGAAGGAGATTACTGCCTATCATGAGGCGGGACATGCTCTGGTGGCAAGGAAGCTCCCCAATGCTGACCCGGTGCACAAGGTCTCTATCGTTGCCCGTGGTATGATGGGCGGCTACACCAGGCTCCTGCCTGCCGAGGACCGTTATATTTCGACTCGTTCACAGCTCATGGACCTTCTATCTGTGTTGCTCGCTGGCCATGTGGCCGAGGAGACTATATTCAATGAGAGGACGACTGGCCCTCACGACGATATTGAGCGAGTTACCAAGATCGCCCGGGCTATGGTGACTGAATATGGCATGAGCGATGGTCTGGAAATCCGAACGTTTGGCAAGAGAGAAGAGATGATCTTCCTGGGCAGGGAGATTTCAGAGACGAAGAACTATAGTGAGAGAGTGGCTCTTGAAATAGACAGGGAAGTTCGAGCTATCATTCAGAAGGCTCACGATGTGACCAAGAAGACTCTGACCGAGAACAAAGAAAAACTGGTCCAAATTGCGCAGAGGCTGATTGTCGATGAGACTATTGAAGGCGAGGCATTGGAGAAGCTATTCAATGAACCGGTCCTCTCCGCCACTGCATAGACTCGCCTCTTAGAGCAGGTCTGGTTTGCTGATCGAAGTGACTCCGAACCCCATTCTCCCAGAAGTGGCTATAAACGCTGTTCGCAAGGATGAATATGGCGTAGTTATCAGCTATGTGGGCACGGTTCGGGATTCATCCCAACATGGCAGAAAGGTTCGCTTCCTGGAGTTGCAGGCGTCCTCTGAAAAACTGGCGCGGAAGGAATTGACGCGGATAGCCGCCGAGATCAGGGCCAGGTGGCATTTGGAGGATACAGCCATAATCCACAGAATTGGCAGGTTGGATGTAGGTGAAATCCTGTTGGTTGTTGCTGTAGGTGCTCCCCATCGAAAGGAAGCTCTTGAGGCTTGCCAATATGCGATTGACCGCTTTAAGGAGATATCGCCTGCTTGGACAACCGAGGCTGTGGAAGGCGAATAGGCGGGCACCAGTTGATGGTGCTAGCTCTTGCGCTCGGTTACGTAGCCCGCTAGATCAGCAAGGGACTGATAGATCGTATTTCGAGGGAGCTGCTTCAGGGCAGAGCTTGCCCGGGACGAGAAGCTCTCTGCAATTCGGAAGCATTCTTCAAGCACAGAGGAGCTGTGGACTGCCTCTACAAGGAGCTTTGTGCCTGCTGACTTGTCTTTCTCAACAATCTCTTTGATTCTTTTTGCCTCATCGCTATCGAGGCTTTCAAAGAGGAGTATCACAGGTAGCGTGAAGACACCCTGGGATAGATCATTGGCTACGGGTTTCCCCAGGGTCTCCTTCTGCCCCACAAAGTCGAGGATGTCGTCGACAATCTGGAAGCTCATCCCCAGATTGTAGCCGTAGTCCTTGAGAGATTGCACTGCGTCTTCAGGAGCTTCGCTGAGCACTGCCCCCGATTCACTGGCAGCGGCGAAGAGGGAAGCTGTCTTGTTGCCGATAGTTTGGAAATACAGCTCTCTGCTCTTGTTGAAAGGATAGATTGACTCCTCAATCTCTCCGGTGCAAATAGTCATTAGCGTCTGGGCGAAAAGTTTAATCACACGGATGTTTCTTGTCTCGGCAACAAAGCCTGCGGAGGTGGCAAACAAGTAGTCACCCAGGAGCACTGCGTTGGAATTGCCCCAGCGATGTTTGATACTATCTTTGCCGCGACGAAGGTAAGCATCGTCGATTGTGTCATCATGGATCAAGGTGGCAGTGTGCAACAGCTCTACCCCTGCTGCCATGGGGATCAGCAGTTCCAGGTTGTACTGGTAGAATTTCCCTGCCAGTAGGGTCAGGGCAGGGCGAATACGCTTGCCTCCATTCTTGACAGCATGTTCCAGCGGCTCCATCATCTGGCGTGGAGCAGTCTTCACCACTTCCTCCAGTCTCTTCTCCACTTCCAGTACCTCTGGTTGAACAGGCTGGCAAATTGAAGCGATATTCAATGCTCTCCTTTCTCCATGATCCTAAGACAGACTTCTAGTTGTGTCCATTGCCAAGGCGACTGCTTTCCTCCGCTACTATCTTTTCGTCCAGCTTGGTGAACAGGGTCTCGGGTGTGGCCAGCCTCTGGCCTGATGGTACAGCATGGAAGCCCCATTTCTCCTCTGTAACCTTGCCTTTGAACCCAAGGAGATGGTGCAGTTTCTGGGAACTGAAAGGCAAAAAGGGCGAAAGAACAGTCTTCAAACAGGAGATAGTTGAGATGGAGGTGAAGAGAGCGGTAGCGCAAGACGCTCTATCCTTCTCGATCACTTTCCAGGGAGACTTATCATCGAGATAGCGGTTGGTCTCCTGGGCCAGTGACATGGCTGCCCGGATCCCTTCTCTGAAGCGGCATTGGTGGAGGGAATTGTCCACAGCGTTAACTGTTGCCGCTGCTTTTTCAAGAAGCGCCTTACTGGCTGCATCGAGTTCACCGGATGCAGGTACACAGCCGTCGAAGTGGCGATGTGTGAACGTGAGAACACGGTGCACCAGGTTTCCATAGGTGGCCACCAGTTCATCATTGTTGCGTCGCACAAACTCCCGCCACGAGAAGTCAGCATCGGCGGTTTCCGGCATGTTCGCGGACAGCAGGTAGCGCAGAGGGTCAGGTGCATAGCGATCCAGATAATCGGGTAGCCAGACTGCCCAATTGCGACTGGTGGAGAGCTTTCTCCCCTCAATGGTCAGAAACTCATTTGCTGGAACGTCAGTGGGAAGGTTGAACTCTCCATATCCCATCAACATGGCAGGCCAGATCATGGTATGAAATGGGATGTTGTCCTTGCCGATAAAGTAGTAACTCCTGGTTTCCTGTTGCCAGAAAGCTGACCATCCATTCTCCTTCTTCTGGATTTTGGCCCACTCCTTGGTCGCGGACAAATAGCCGATCACAGCCTCAAACCAGACATAGATTCGTTTCTTTTCGAAACCCGGCTGAGGTATGGATATTCCCCATTCAATATCCCGGGTTATAGCCCTGTCCTTCAGCCCTTCCTCCAGGTATCGCAGGGTGAAATTCAGTACATTCGGTCTCCAGTGGCCCTGCTGTCTCACCCAGCCAAGAAGTTCGTCTCTGAAAGCGCTCAAACGCAAGAAGAAATGTTCTGAATCTTCAGTTCTCGGTGTGCCGCCGCAAAGGCGACAGCGCGGGTTTCCTAGCTCGAGGGGGCCGAGAGGCTTGCCGCACTTATCGCATTGATCACCCCTGGCCTCGTCGGAGCTGCAGAAGGGGCACCTGCCCTCTACATAACGATCGGGCAGGTAGCGCTGGCAACTGGGGCAATATGGTAGTGGCATCTTATCCCGATAGATGTAGCCCTTGTCCAGGAGTCTGAGGAAGAAATCATGAACAACGTGTGCATGGTTGGCAGTGCCAGTGCTGGTGAAGAGGTCAAAGCCAATGCCCAGCCTGTTCCAGGAATCGAGGAACCCCTGATGGTACTTGGTCGCAATTTCCTGGGGAGTCTTGCCTTCTTGCTCAGCGGTGATGGTTATCGGGGTTCCGTGCTGATCACTTCCAGAGACCATGAGCACTTCGTTCCCTTTTGCGCGGTGATAACGGGCAAAAATGTCTGCTGGCAGGTAAGCGCCGGCGATATGTCCTAAGTGCAAGGGGCCGTTGGCGTAGGGCCATGCCACACAGATAAGAATCCTCTCCATTCAGATTTGACCTTCTTGATATTCTATCACAATCCTCTGTTGCTCTTAAGTTTCAGACAGGCACGGTAGAGCTCTTTTCTTGATAAGCCTGTGGTGGGTGATAGCCGTGCCACTATCTCCTTTGCGGCAATTCCTTCGTCGATCAAGGAGCGAAGCTCCTTTTCTATCTTTGGAGTCAGTAAGGATTCCTCTGCTTCCTCTTTCCTCCCCTCGATCACCAGGGTGAACTCTCCCCTTGGTTGCCGAAAGTGCTCCATAGCCTCCTCTACTGTTCCTCGGAAGATTTCTTCGTGGATCTTGGTTAGCTCCCGGGCTATGGCTATCCTTCTGTTGCCCAAAACTTGAGCCATATCACTCAGTGAACTCAGTAGACGGTGGGGAGACTCAAAAGCTACTATAGTTCCTTGTTCATGGGCGATTGATCCCAGGAACCGAATCCTTTCTGCCTTCTTCTTTGGGAGAAAGCCGAGGTAGGTGAACCGGTTGGTGGGCAATGCGGAGACTGCCAGGGCAGTGACCACTGCCGAGGGGCCGGGGATGGGTATGACTCTGATGCCTTGCTGGGCAGCAGCTACAATGAGCTCATATCCCGGGTCACTTACCCCGGGCATACCCGCTTCTGAAACAAGAGCCAGATCCCTGCTTTGCAGGCAGTCAAGGAGGTAGCCCAGCTTGGTCTTCCTGTTGTGCTGATGATAGCTCGTCAGCGCCGTTTTGATGCCGTAGGCATTGAGCAGGACTCTCGTCCTTCGAGTGTCTTCAGCCGCAATAAGCCCTACTTCGTTAAGGACGCGGATGGCCCGAAGGGTAATGTCTTCCAGGTTGCCGATGGGCGTAGCTACAACGTAGAGTGCTGGCACAAGACTAGCTGTTCTTCCTATATCACGGTACATGGACTAGTATACTAGGTTTCCCTGGGCAAATCTCTCGGAATGCCTTACGTTTGCGTGAATTGACTTTGCATAGTGCCTTTTGCTATAGTTTGTGGAAATCGCTCGAGGATGATGAGATGTCTGTTCGTGTATACAAGGAGATGAGGCGCTGCTACGGTTTTGAAGAAGTGGCCATAGTTCCGGGGGATGTCACTGTCAATCCTGAACAGACATCGACTGATTTGGTTTTGGGTAATCTGAGGTTCTCTATCCCTATTCTAGCTGCAGCTATGGATGCTGTGGTGGACCCGGAATTTGCAGTCCTCTTCAGTAAGCTGGGTGGTCTGGCAGTGCTCAACCTTGAGGGGGTGCAGGCTCGCTACGAAAAGCCGAATGAGGTTCTTCGTGGGATCATCCAGGCCCCTGTTGATCGAGTTGCCTCCCTTATGCAGCAAGTTTACTCCGAGCCGATAAAGGAGCGATTTGTAGGTGAACGTATTCAGGCGATCAAGCAGAGGGGTGGAATCTGTGCCGTCTCGGTTACGCCGGCTAATACCAAGAGGCTTGCCTCTCTTATTGTTGAAGCAGGTGCCGATGTGTTGGTTGTTCAATCAACTGTTACCACTGCCCGACATATGTCCAAGAGCGCAAAAGGACTAGTATTCTCGGAGTTGTGTCAGTCAGTGCCTATTCCGGTTGTCGTAGGGAATTGTGTCAGCTACGGTGCTGCTCTGGAATTGATGAAGACAGGCATTTCCGGTCTTCTTGCTGGTGTTGGCCCAGGGGCGACCTGTACTACAAGGCAAGTTCTGGGGATAGGTGTACCTCAGGTGACAGCTACCATGGATTGTGCTGCAGCCCGGGACGATTATTTCCATGAGAGTGGTAGGTATGTTCCCGTAATCACTGATGGTGGCATCCATGCCGGGAGTGACCTCTGTAAGGCCCTTGTGGCTGGTGCTGATGCAGTTATGCTGGGCGCTGTTCTCGCTCAGGCAGAGGAGGCACCAGGCGGAGGGTACCATTGGGGTATGTCCAGCCCACACCCGGCACTACCACGGGGTAGACGAATTAAGGTGGAGACCCGCGCCCCTTTGAAGCAAATCCTTTTCGGGCCTACCACTGTCAGTGACGGAACCCAGAACCTGATTGGTGCCCTGCAAACAGCCATGGGTGTTTGTGGCGCTGCCACCATCGCCCAGATGCACCAGGTTGAAATGGTTATCGCACCAGCAATAAGAACAGAAGGTAAATCTTGGCAATTTCAACAGGCCTGCTCTCAGTAGCTGATCTGACTGCCGATGATATTCGGCACCTCATCAGTGACGCCATCAGATCAAAACAAAGGGGAAGCTCTGCATTTCTCAACGGCAAAGTGCTGGCACTTGTTTTTGAGAAGCCGTCTCTTCGTACGCGTGTCAGTTTTGACGTGGCCATGTGGCAGTTGGGAGGGCATGCCGTCTATCTTTCGCCGGATGAGATAGGCTTGGGAAAGAGGGAGAAGATCTCCGATGTGGCTCGAACGTTGAGCCGCTTTGTAGATGGTATCGTGGCTCGAACGTTCTCTCATCCGACGCTGGAAAAGCTGGCTGAATATTCTCGAGTACCGGTGATAAACGGTCTTTCGGACTATGAGCACCCGTGCCAGGCTCTTGGCGATTTACTTACCATCCATGAGAAGCGAGGTGTTTTGAAAGGCTTACGCTTGGCCTTTGTCGGCGACGGCAACAATGTAGCCAGGAGCTTGCTCATGGCTGCCTCTCTGGTTGGAATGGACTTCTGCATTGCCTCGCCGCCAGGCTATGCCCTTGAGGAGGCAACCTTGCATCGGGCGGAAGGATTTGCCGCAAAGAGCGGGGCTCGCATATCTGCTACGTCAGACCATCGCCTTGCTGTTAGAGATGCTGATATTGTCTATACGGATGTGTGGATCAGCATGGGCCAGGAAGCTGAAGCGGGAGATCGCCACCAGGCATTTGCCTCGTATCAGGTGGACACTGAACTCTTGTCATTGGCCAAGGAAGGTGCTATCTTTATGCATCCCCTGCCAGCTCATCATGGGGAGGAGGTTGTTGAAGGGCTACTTGATCACCCTCAGTCTGTGGTCTACGACCAGGCAGAGAATCGACTGCATATTCAAAAAGCAATCCTACTAAAGGTGCTGGGTGGGCAAGTTGCCTGAGAGATGTGATGTCCAGAGCTACCGTGGCCATCGTAGGCAGGCCCAATGTGGGCAAATCCACACTGTTTAATCGTCTCATCGGTGAGAGACGGGCTATTGTCGAAGACTTGCCGGGGACAACCGTTGACCGCATCTATGCTGATCTCTCCTTTGAAGGGCATGACTTCACTTTGGTTGATTGCGGTGGCCTGGAACTCGAGCCAGGGTCTGCCATGAAGCAGAAGATCAGGGAGCAGATAGAGGCAGCAATCACCGAAGCCCATGTGGTACTCTTTCTGGTGGATGCTCAAACGGGCCCGATCCCAGTTGACGAAGAGATAGCGGATATTCTGCGCCGATCGCAGAAACCGATTCTGCTGGTGGCAAACAAGGTGGAGGGTCCCAAGCAGCAGAATGAGGTACTCCAGTTCTATGAGTTGGATGCGGGCGACCCGATACCTGTCAGTGCTTATCACGGCCGGGGAATCAACGAGCTTCTGGATAGAGTTATGGCCGCTTTGCCTTCTCTGCCGGCTACCGTCAAGGAACCAGAAATAGCGATGAAAATCGCTATTGTTGGAAGACCCAATGTAGGCAAGTCACTTCTGGTCAATACACTCTTGGGGGAAGAGCGGGTCATTGTTGATGAGATTCCTGGAACAACTCGTGACGCGGTAGACACAGTGCTTCGCTATGATGGCGAGAAAGTGGTTCTTATCGATACGGCCGGAATCAGACGTCGCGGGCGCATCGAGCAGGGTGTAGAAAAGCACAGTTCAACCCGCACCTTGCGTGCTATTGACCGCGCTGATGTTGTTGTGTTGCTTGTTGATGCAGTTGAGGGTATTACGTCTCAGGATATTCATATACTGGGACTCATTCACAAGGCTTTCAAGGGAGCCATATTGGGGATCAACAAATGGGATCTGGTTGAGGTAAAGGATGTGGACTCGTGGAAAGAGGTGGTGAGACAGAGAGCCAGATTCATGCCCTATGTGGAGGTTCTATGCCTCTCTGCCAAGACCGGATTTAGCGTGGGGAAGGTTCTACCCGCCGCAGAAAGAATATACCACGAGAGACTCAAATCCCTCCCTGACTCTCTACTGGATAACATTGTCAAGGAAGCGGAGTCTCAGCGTATCTCTCCTAGCCGGGGTGGTCGGCGATTGAAGATATACGAAGCCAGACAGACTGGAGTCAATCCCCCCACGTTCGTGTTCCTGGCTAATGATGCCAAGCTGGTTCATTTTTCTTATGGGCGCTACTTGGAGAACAAGATCCGCCAGCTTGCCGGCTTCCATGGCACTCCTCTGAGGCTTCTCTTTAGAAGCAGAGGTGAGGAGATCGCTCAATGTTCTTGATTTGATCGACTTTCAGCATTTGAACTAGTAATCAACCAAGCGCGTTTTCTAATCCTTCGAGAAGTACTGGAGGATATTCAAGCAATCATGGTCGGACTCAAGTTTGTGGCTGTTGTTCTTCTTGGCTATCTTCTCGGTGGTGTTCCCTTTGGTATATTGATTTCGAGACTGACCAAAGGGATAGACATCAGGATGTATGGTAGTGGCAAGATCGGTGCTACCAATGTGATTCGTACCGTGGGTGGTAAGGCTGGCCTTATCTCTATGTTACTTGATCTGGCTAAGGGCTCTCTGGCCGTGCTGTTTGCTTGGCTCATACTGCATACTCACGTTGCTCAAATTGCCGCTGCTACGGCCGCAGTTGTTGGGCACAATTGGTCCATCTATATAGGGTTCCAGGGTGGGCGGGGGGTTGCCGTCTTCGTCGGAGGTCTGTTCGCCATGTACTGGCCTGTTGGATTGGCCGCTGGAGCGGTTGTGCTTGGAATAGCTGCACTAACCCGCTATATGTCCTTGGGTTCAGTTGTTGGCATAGTTGTTTCTGTTTTGGCTATGTTGTCTCTGG
>MGMW01000060.1 GCA_001795035.1 Chloroflexi bacterium RBG_13_53_26 | reverse complement strand
GCAACAAACCGAGACGAAGGTCAGGGAAAACCTCTTGCGAAAGACGCTGATATTCAGCCACAGCAGCCGTCGCTTCAATGGCCTCGGATTCTTCTACCAATGGACAAACAACAAAAGCCTGCCTGCCCTCGGTTATCTTCTGACGGATAAAGGCATATGCTGCTTCTCTGTGCCTGGGCCCAAGCCACCTAGTTTCAATCTCAACTCTGCCCGGAGGGAGTTGGTCGATCACTGAAAGATCGAGGTCACCATAGATCGTCAAAGCCAGTGTTCGAGGTATCGGCGTGGCAGTCATAACCAGAACATGCGGGGTGGCCCCTTTTTGTCGAAGGGCAGAGCGTTGCAGCACTCCGAAGCGATGCTGTTCATCCACTACAGCCAACCCCAACTGTTTGAATTCCACTCCTTTTTGTATCAATGCGTGAGTACCAATAACTAAGTGTACCTCACCTTGCCTGATGAGTTGCTGTAGCCTGCGCTTTTCACCCTGGCTAAGGCTGCCGGTTAGTAGAGCCATGGTGAAGGGATACGGGGGAAGGGAAGGAAACATGATCAGAATCCCATCTCCACCCTCTGGCAGCCCAATTCTTGATATCAGCCTGGAAATACTGTTGAAGTGTTGCTCTGCAAGAACCTCGGTAGGAACCATGAGAGCTCCCTGATACCCGTTTGATGCCGCTACCAGCAACGCTGTCGTCGCTATGACAGTCTTCCCGCTACCGACCTCACCTTGAAGCAAGCGGCACATAGGTCTCGATTTCCCCAGATCTGAGAGTATCTCCTCCAGAACCCTTTGCTGGGATGGGGTAAAAGTAAACGGCAAACTGCTCTTGAACCTGTCCAGCAGGTCGCTATCAGTCCTCAAGGCAACAGCTCGGTTCTCTTGCCATTCCTGTCTTCTGGCAAAGACTCCCACCTGGATAACGAAAAGCTCATCAAAGGCAAGCCTCCGCCTCGCTTCTTCCTTTGTCTGTTCATTATCGGGACAGTGGGCCTGCCATATGGCTTCGGAGAGTCCCATCAGCGAGCAGTGATCCCTCACCTCCCGGGGCAGGAAATCCACCACCTGAGGCGCCCATTGGAGCACCACCTGCCTTACTAACTTGCGCACCGAACGATGGTACAATCCTTCAGTCAGTGGATAGACCGGAACCAGACACCCGGTGTGAGCCAAATCCTCAGCCCCCAGAATCTCCCACTCGGGTGATTCGAATACCTTCTGCCCTTTGAAGAAGCCGACTCTCCCGGAGAGCACTATCTGAGAATTGGTTCGCAAGCTCTTGGCTAGATATGGTTGATTGAACCATACCACTCGCACATTACCTGTTTCATCCCCAACAATTGCCTCTGTGCCAGGTCTGTTCCCCAAGGTTACCTGTCGAGCCTCCCAAACAGTCGCTATGAGGGTTTGCTCTGACCCTGCTTCCAGCCCTGAAACCATTCTCTTGTTGCCATAGTCAAGATGGCGTCGTGGGAAGAAATAGAGCAGGTCTCTGATGGTACTGACATCCAACTTGGCAAATCTTTTTGCTGTGGCGGAACCAACGCCATTGAGCACGGTAATGGGAGAGTCCAGTGCACCATCCGAGATAGTCTCTGCCCCTATCGGACTGGAAACCTCGGCAGGAGGCCGTTTGACTATTGCCTCTGCCCCTGCAACGACGGGAACCCCGGCAGGAGACTGTTTGCCAATCGAGACTTCATCCAGATACTGATGTACTCTTCTCACCCATGCCCTGCGTTCATTCCTGGTTAGATCAGCATAACGGAAATCAGGAGGGCAAACCTGGGTTAGAAACAAAGATATTCCTCTGTCTTCAGCTATGTTCAAATGCCTGCGAAGGTAAGCATCCAGCCCCCCAATCACTGCCACATCACCATAGCCATTAGCCTGTTCCAGCTCAAGGATCTTTGCTAACGCCTCGACACCTGGAGTGGGCAACTAGTACCCCCTAAAGGCAATTGGCTGCTTTCGCCAAACTCGAATCGTCCCGCTTGTGGGGAAGTCGCAAGGAGGGCAACGAAAACCTTTTGCCCCTCCTCTCACTCTCAGTTGTCTTCTCCGCCTCACCCTTTCCTTCTCTTAGAGCCACGACCAAAGCACCTGGCCCAGCATGCACTCCCAAGGCTGAACCAAGCCTGGCGATAATGGGGTGGCTCTGGGGCACAATGGATCTTATCTGCTCCGCCAAGCTCTCCGCTTCTTGCGACGAAGCACTGTGTACTACAGCTATGTCTTCAATCGGGCGGTGTTTTACGACAAATTCACACAGCCGCTCTATGCCTTTTGCATGGGTTCGCGCTACCCCAGACGGCCCAATAACACCAGCTTTTATGGTGAGAATGGGTCTTACTCTCACCAGCGATCCTATCAGTGTGCCAGCCTTACTTAAGCGACCACCTTTCAGCGCATACTTCAGAGTATCCAGCAGAGCAAGACCATGCGTCCTTGGAATAGCCTGACGTACTGCTTCAAGCACTTCCTCAATACTTGCCCCAGCCTGGGCCTTCTTGGCAGCCGCAATAGCCATAAGCCCCAGCCCCATAGTCACCGACTGAGAGTCGATTACCTCAATGCGACATTTCTGTTTCAATGATTCCTTTCCCATCAGAGCCGAGTCATAGACAGCGCTCTGTTTAGAGGTGACCACAATGGAGACTATCTCATCGGTCTCCCGGGCCAGCTTGCTATAGATTTCAGCAAAATCGCCCGGTGCCGGCGCAGATGTGGTGGGATGGACAGGCCCATCCAGCATTCTCCGATACAGTTCATCTGGACCAATATCCACTCCATCCCGGTACGACTTGTCGCCGAAGTGCACATACGCCGGCACAACAGTGATCCCCAGAGCGCTCGCTATTTCACGCGGGAGATCTGAGGTGCTATCAGTGACAATCTTTACCATTGATCTCCACCTCACATTTCCAGGTTTCTAGCCAAGCAGGAACGACATCTTGCAGATCAATGCGGGCTCGTACGACAGAATCCAACTGGCCGAGGAAGACTTGCTCAGTCGGCGGTAGTAGTGGGTGATGCTATTCCACAGAGGCAATATAGTGATAGTGCGGCTGCCCTCCGTAAACCAACTCTATCTCCAAATGCGGATACCCCTGACGAACTCTTTCAACAACTCCCTCTGCTTCATGACGCTTGGTACTCTTGCCATAGTAGATGGTGAGTATTTCACTCTTCTCCACAACACTATCAAGGCCTGCAAGAACATCCCACAGAACTTGAGGAGGCTTGTCCCCAACTACAGCCAACTCACCATCAACAAACCCAATGGACTGCCTTCTTCCTATCTTCAGATTGCCAATCTTGGCAGAGCGCACTGCACGGGTCACTTCTACCGTTTTGACCGCCGATCCTGCCTCTTTCATCAGAGACACATTCGTTTTCAGGTCAGCATCATAGTTGAAGGCTAGAAGGGCTGCGACTCCTTGAGGAACGGTCTCAGTGGGCACGATCTTCACTTTCTTGCCGGTCAACCCCGTTACCTGCTTGGCAGCAGGAATAATATTCTTGTTGTTAGGCAGAATCACTACCTTGTCTTGCGGCAACGATTCTACGACTTCCAGTAGTTCTCTCGTGCTGGGGTTCATCGTCTGCCCCCCTGGCACAATAGCACTTATTCCCAAGCTCCGGAATACCTGCGCCAGACCATCCCCTGAGACCACTGCCACAGTAGCAATCTCAGCCGGCGGCGACTGGGTCCTTACCATCTCAGTGTAGTCTTTGTGTTGATCATCCATATTCTGAATCTTCATTTCATGCAAAGTACCCAAAGACGAAGCATAGTGGATGGCTTTGCCGGGATCAAAGGTATGAATATGGATATGAACCAGGCTCTCGTCACCTACTACAATTAGACATTGCCCCTCATTGATCAACCTCTTTCGGATCTTATCCAGGTTCAACTTCTTGTGTCCCTCTAGAACAAACTCAGTGCAGTATCCGTAGGGCTCTTCCTTTTCGGCAATAAGCTGGGGCAACTTGGAAACGAGTGGAATATTGCTGGGAACTACCTGGGGCCGACGATTTTTCATCTCCGCTGTCTCGCCTTTGAGGTATTGCAGTGCACCATCGAATAGCACATACAGACCTTGCCCACCTGCATCAACCACACCCGCCTGCCTCAAGATGGGAAGCAGTGCTGGAGTATTGGCTACAGATTCCCGGGCTGCCTTTACGGTGGCTTCCATAATTGGTAAAAGGTCTTCGCAATCAGCAGAAGCGATCCCCGCAGCAACAGAGGCCTCCCTGGCTACAGTGAGTATTGTACCCTCCACCGGCCGTGTCAAAGCTTTGTAGGCTATGGTCGATCCTCTACCTAATGCCGTGGCGAAATCACTGCCACCAAATGATTCTTTCCCTTCCAGCCCCTGGGACAGACCACGGAAGATCTGCGAGAGGATCACGCCGCTGTTTCCCCGCGCTCCCATCAATGCACCACGAGCCATGGCTTGAGCCACTGCCGAAGCGTTGCTGTCCGGGGCGCGATAGGCCTCCTCCATAGTGGAGCGCATAGTCAGGAGCATGTTAGTGCCACAATCACCATCAGGCACAGGAAACACATTCAAGGCATTGATATCCGATACGCTCTTCTCAAGCCAAACCGTGGCTGCAGCGAACATTTCTCTCAAATCGCGTCCGCTATAAGAAGGCAACTTTGTAGCGTTCTTCCTCTGTGGCACTTGCATTCTATCGATACTCCCTGGTATATTGTTCTGGTAATCTTACAGCAAAGAGCACTTCTTTATCAAAGAATCAAATACAATCAAGGATAGTTGAAAAGCCATGGCGAAATGCGAGATCTGCGGGAAAATACCAAAAACTGGTCATAACGTCAGCCACTCTAAACGCCACACCAACCGGCGTTGGCTACCTAACATACATCCTGCCACCCTGTTTATCAATGGGGAAACCAAACGGCTCAACATCTGCATGAAATGCTTGCGTACCCAGCAAAAGCAAAGCCTCTGACCCTCTCCGAATAGCGGGCAATCATACCCCAACAAGGTTTTTTCCTCATATACCTTCGATAACACTTCTTGCTCGATCCAGTTGAGCCTGCACCTGCCCAGGGGCAGTACCTCCTATGACATTCCTGGCAGCTACGGAAGCTTCCACAGTTATGTCAAGTACATCTTTCGCAAACAAGTCAGAGAATTGCTGGTATTCCCTGATATCAAGTTGACCCAAATCCTTGTTACCATCAATGGCATAGCTAACCAGCTTCCCCACAATGGCATGTGCCTGCCGGAAGGGCACTCCTCTCTTCACCAGATAGTCAGCAAGATCAGTTGCCAGTGAATATCCTCCCGCTGCAGCCTGATAGGTACGCTCAGTATTCACTCTGACTGTCTTCAACATCCCGGTGAATACCTCAAGGGTGGGAAGCAAGGTATCCACAGTATCAAACAGACCCTCCTTATCTTCTTGAAGGTCCCTGTTGTACGACAGGGGCAAGGCTTTCATGGTAGTGAGTATACCGAGAAGGTTGCCATATACCCTGCCTGTCTTGCCTCTCCCCAGTTCTGCCACATCGGGATTTTTTTTCTGGGGCATAATACTTGAACCCGTTGCATAGGCATCATCGATATCAATAAACCTGAACTCTTCTGAGGACCAGATCACCAGTTCCTCGCCCATACGTGACAGATGCATCATGGTGATACTGGCCGCTGCCTGGTATTCAATCACAAAGTCTCTGTCAGAAACAGCATCGATGCTATTCTGGCTTATCTGATCAAAGCCAATTTCCTGAGCCAGGAAAGCACGATCGGTAGGATATGGGACTCCCGCCAGCGCTCCACTACCCAGAGGCAGCACACAGGTACGATCAAGGCAATCCTTGAATCTGTGGACATCCCGCTCCAGCATCTCGAAATAGGCCAGCAGATGATGGGCAAAAAGGACAGGCTGCGCCCGCTGCAGATGCGTATAGCCTGGCATGACTACATCCTTATTGGCCTCCGCCACCTCCAGAATAGCCCCTTGAAGGCCTCGCAACCCATCAATCGTTTCAGCAATGGCTTCCTTACAGAACAAACGCAAATCCAAGGCAACTTGATCATTCCGGGAGCGAGCGGTGTGCAGTTTCCCAGCCACTTCGCCGATCTTCTCCAGAAGGCGTGCCTCAATATTCATATGAATATCTTCCAGTTCCAACTTGAACTGAAATTCCCCCTGCTCAATTTCCTCTCGAATCGAGACCAGTCCCATAATGATGAGCTCCGCCTCTTTCTCCGAGATAATGCCCTGTTTGGCCAACATCCTGGCATGAGCTATGCTTCCGGCAACGTCCTCCCGATAAAGACGATGATCAAACGCTATAGATGCAGTGTAGTTGGCTACAACTTTGTCCGTATCTTTCTTGAAGCGGCAGCGTAAGAACTCCAAATTCATGCTCCCAAGTACTCGATCACCGAGGATACACCAGTATCACATATTTCCCGTTACGAATCACAGCGTCGACTTGTTTTCGGGTTGGATTTGTGCCTGCACCTTCACGGGCAATCCCCAGATGTGTATGAAACCGACTGAAGCACTCTGGTCAAACTGATCGCCCTCATCGTAGGTAGCCAGGGCATGGCGATAGAGAGAATAGGGGGACTTCCGCCCTACCACTCTGCAGACACCCTTAAGCAACTTCAACCTCACCGTGCCAGTGACATGGCGCTGTGAACTCTGCACATAGGCTACAAGGTCCTGATGAAAGGAGCTGAACCACAATCCATTGTAAACGAGGTCCGCGCATTCATCAGCCACCTTCTGCTTGAATCTCAATTGATCTCTGGCCAAAGTCATAGCTTCGAGGGCTTTGTGAGCAGCGAATAGGACGATGGCCGCTGGAGCTTCATATATCTCCCTCGATTTTATGCCCACCAATCTGTCCTCTATGTGATCGATTCTACCAACTCCGTGTCTTCCTGCCATCTCGTTTAGCTCCTGAACCAGGCTAATGCCATCCATGTCCCGCCCATCGATACTGGTCGGTATGCCCTTTTCAAAGCTGATCTCGACATAGCGGGGCTGGTCAGGGGCATTCTGGGCTGACGCCGTCCAGGCAAAAACATCCTCGGGCGGCTCTACCCATGGGTCCTCCAACACGCCGCACTCAATGCTCCTGCCCCAGAGATTCTGGTCAACTGAATAGGGACTGGCCGAAGTGACAGGCACGGGAATACCATGTCTCTTAGCATAGGCAATGGTCTGCTCACGGGTCATGCCCCACTCTCGCGCCGGGGCGATAACCCTGAGATGGGGGGCCAGCGCGGCCACGCTGACATCAATTCTCACCTGATCGTTGCCCTTGCCGGTGCAACCATGGGCCACTGCCGAAGCCCCCTCCTTTTCAGCCACATCCACCAGCAGTCTGGCTATCAACGGACGTGACAAGGCAGTAGCCAGGGGATAGACACCCTGGTAAATGGCATCCGCCTGAAGCGCGGGGAAGGCAAAATGATCGACGAAGTCCTCTCTGGCATCAATCACTAGGGCCTTCACCGCCCCTACCTTCAGCGCTTTCTCCCGCACAGCCCCGAGATCTTTGTCACCACCAACATCGGCAGTAACAGCAATGACGTCCATGTTGTACTTTTCCTTGATCCATCTGATGGCTACAGAGGTATCAAGACCACCACTGTAGGCCAGAACCACCTTCTCTGCCATTTCTTTCACACCTCTAGACTATGAATCAGGTTCCCTTGATGCCTAGCCAACCTCAGCAAGCACTTCTTCCAGTATCCCCATGGCCTGGTCAACCTCCTTCTCCCCGATGATCAGTGGAGGAATGAAGCGCAGAGTATTGGGCTTTACCTTATTGACCAGCAGGCCTCTATCCAGGCAGGCCATTAGAACGCTATCGGCGATATCCCTGTCGAACTCCAGGGCTTTCAGAAGCCCTCTCCCCCGCACATCAACAACAAAGTCGAACCTTGATCTCAGCGCCTCAAGCCGGGCACTGAGATAGCGCCCCACCCGATCGACACTGCCAGGAATATCATTGTCAATAATAAACTTCAAAGTCGCACAGGCAGCAGCGCAAGCCAGGGGATTGCCTCCAAATGTGGAACCATGTTCCCCAACCTGGAAAACGTCCGCTTTGCTCTTGGCCATAACTACACCGATGGGCACCCCGCTGGCCAATCCCTTCGCCAGCGTAGCGATGTCCGGTTCAACACCCCATTGCTGGTAGCTAAAAAGCGTTCCTATCCTCCCCATGCCTGTCTGGATCTCATCCAATATGAGGAGTATACCTTTCTGGTCACACCAGTCTCGTACCTCTCGCAGATAGTCGTCCGAGGGAATGTTTACGCCACCCTCAGCCTGTATGGGTTCCAGCATCACAGCACAGGTCTGGCTGGTGGTAGCCTCCTGAATAGCTTCAATCCGATCATATGCCACGTTTACGAAGCCGCCAGGCAGAGGAGTATATGGCTCCTGGAATTTCTTCTGACCCGTTGCCGCCACCATAGCCAGAGTCCGACCATGGAAGGAATTGAGAGTTGTTATGACTTCGTAAGCTCCGTCTAGATGGAGCTTACCAAACCGGCGAGCCAGTTTCACTGCCCCCTCATTCGCCTCAGCACCGCTATTGCAGAAGAAAACCTTGTCAAAGCAGCTATTCTGCACCAGCAGTTCTGCCAAGCGTATCTGAGGAACAGTGTAGAACTGGTTCGAAGACTGAATCAGCGTTCTGGCCTGCTCAGTCAGCGCCTGAACCAACACAGGATGGCAATGGCCCAAGCTATTCACGGCCCAGCCGCCAACAAAGTCAAGGTATTCCCTGTCATTGTCATCCCAGACTCTTGCCCCCTGCCCGCGGACTATGGTCAGCGGCAAACGCTTGATAGTTTGCATGAAATATCTTCGCTCCAGTTCGTGCCAATTGGTCATGCCTAACTCCCTGGGTATCTAGTCAATAGTGGTTCCCACCATGTTGCCTTCTACTTCCCTGATCAAGGCATGGGATAATCTTCCATCAATGATCCGGGTTGTGCGAACACTGGGAAGAGCCATGAGGCAAGACTCTATCTTAGGTATCATTCCACCAGAAGCCACCCCCGAATCAAGCAAATCCTGGGCTTGCTCTGGAGAGAGTCGATCGATCAACTCGCCCGAGGCACTATAGATACCAGCCACATCTGTAAGAAAGATCAGTTTCTCAGCATCGAGAGCAGCAGCGATCATGCCGGCAGCAGTGTCTCCATTGACATTCAAGACGAATCCATTGTCGCCTCGATCAGGAGACGATTGCAGGCTCAACGGAGCGATCACAGGAATAAAGCCCGCCCTCAGTACAACCTGAAGAACAACAGGGTTCACTTTCAACACCTCACCAACATAGCCCATATCGGCATCCTTCACGCTGGCTTCAAGGAGACCACCGTCGATCCCGCTCAAGCCCACTGCCCACCCTCCTGAGCCTTCGATGGCCGCTACCAGTTCTTTGTTCACCAGACCGGCCAGTATGGCAATCACCACCCTGAGGGTCTCCGCATCAGTCACTCTCAATCCCTTTACAAACCTCGTAGGAATATTGAGTCGATGGAGCCAATCAGTGACCACGTTGGCACCCCCATGAACAACAACAGGCAGCATGCCCCTTCTCTGGAGCGCTACCAGGTCATCCAGGGTTGTATCGTGACTACCTAGAGTGCTACCCCCGAGCTTTACGACAATAGTCTTTGACAATACCCTTCCAGCTCCCAAGCCTCTCGTTCACAGTGGAAAAGGATAACAGAAGTGCAGCCCAATATCAATCGTGGGTGCTGCGGCAACCCGCCTAATAGCCGCTTCATGGCACCTATCTTGTGGGATATGTCAGGGATGAGAGCCCGCGTATGCGCCAACGATCTCTGGGAAGCATAGCCAGACTGCCTCAGGTAGCATAGGCACAATTGATAACTACATATTGCTCTGACAGGTCGCAACCCCAGGCAACAGCCCGACCACCGCCAAGGTTGAGCCTCACGACAAAACACACCTCATCATTGCTCAGCACTCGCCTTGCCTCCTCATTATCGAATACCACCGGAGAGCCTGATTTCAGGAGACAGAGCTTGCCCAGGTAAAGGTCGATTCTTGACTGATCAACCTCTGCCCCACTCCGCCCAACGGCGGCAACTATCCTTCCCCAGTTAGGATCTGCCCCGTGCACCGCTGCCTTGACCAATGAGGAATTGACCACGGTCCGGGCTGCCAGCCGAGCATCAGCCTCGGTAACCGCTCCATCAACTTGGACCTCAATTAGCCTGGTAGCGCCCTCACCGTCCCGGGCAATACACCTGGCCAGATGGATGCAGACCTGCCTGAGAGCATCCTGAAAGACCTCACCTTCAGGCGTGCCTGCTTCCAGCGGCTTGTTGCCGGTCAACCCATTGGCAAGCAATAGAACGGTATCATTCGTGCTTGTATCCCCATCGATGGCGATCATATTGAAAGAATCATCTACCGCCCTTCGCAAGCTTGCTTCAGCGAAGCCGGCCTCCAGAGCCGCATCCGTAGCAAGAAAACACAGCAGGGTAGCCATGTTTGGGTAGATCATGCCTGCCCCCTTGGCAACACCGCCAATGGTAGCCTTCCTATCGCCAAGCCTGACACTCAAGGCCACTTCCTTGGGAAAGGTGTCGGTGGTCATCATCGCCCGTGTCAGCTTGTGGCCGCCATCAGGAGAGAGGCTGATCCGCTCCACTCCTCCCCTGATGCGCTCCATGGGTAGAGGAATGCCGATTACTCCTGTGCTGGCCACCAGAACCTCCTCTGGCGACACCCCCACTTTCCCAGCAGCCAAGCCTGCCATCTCCAGAGCATCAGCCAGCCCTTGCTCTCCAGTACAGGCATTAGCACAGCCTGAATTCACGAATATGGCCCGGGCCCGTTTATTGGATATTCTCTCCTGGCAGAGCAGCACCGGTGCTGCTCTGATCTTGTTGGCAGTAAAGACGCCTGCAGCAACGCACAGGGATTCAGAATAGAGAAGTCCCAAATCCAGCAGGTCTTCACCCCTGGTCTTTATGCCGGCATAGGCAGCACCGGCCAAGAAACCAGCAGGAGAAGTGACCGTGCCATCAGGGATACTACTATGTGTGAAGGACATCGGACTGCCCATATTATAGGGCAGAACCCCTCCCCCGTTCAACTTGCCCGCCCTGGCGGCAGTTCAGTGGCCAAGATCAGCTAATTAGGGTTAAATCACCAATATGCAGATAGTTTTCTTTGCAGTGAGTCGCGAGTCACACGAGCGAGCACTGCAGAGCGGCCATAGACGGGGAAACCCTCCTATGGGCGCTGAGAGCAAAGCGAAAGGACACGCGGTGACGCAGTAGGCTGCTGTGATGGAGACTCTTGGGCTCAGGTATGGTTCACTGGTGTGAAGAGGGGTCATCAGCCTTCAGCTTGGTAGCATACTCGTTGTAAGTCCTCAGCGCCTCCTCATATCTCCCGAGCTTCTCCAGAGCAATGCGTTTATGCCACCACGCGAGGACATTATCAGGATTCAGTCTGATAATCTCTTCACAAGCCATCAGCACCTCCTCATATCTCCCGAGCTTCTCCAGAGCAATGCATCTGCCGTGCCATCCTGTGAGGGCATCAGGCTTCTGCCTGATAATCTCTTCAGAGAGCTTCAGCGCCTCCTCAGGTCTCCCGATCTTCACCAAGAGCCAAACCTTATGAGCCAAAGCCAGGAGATGATCAGATTTCAGCCTTATGGCTTCCTCAACAGATGCCAGTGCCTCATCATATCTGTCAAGACGCTCTAGAAGGACAGCCTTGTTGAACCAGGTTTGGAGGTCGTCAGGCATCAGCCTGATGGCTTCTTCATAGCTAATCAATGCCTCCTCCCACCGCTCCAGCTCATGGAGGATAGCAGCCACGTAAAACCATGCTTCGGGGTCGTCAGGCATCAGTCTGACAGCTTGCCGACAGGCCATCAACTCGTCCTCATGTCTTCTCATGAGCTTCGACCGTAGGAAGAACTTCTGCCGTGGATACATGACATAGGTGCGCATCCGCCTGAAGGCTTCCCTATAGGTCCTCAACGCCTCCTCAGGTCTTCCGAGCTTCACTAGAGTGATTCCCTGGCCCTGCCATGCTAGAGCGTCATCAGACTTCAGTCTGGTAGCCTCCTCATAGGCCCTCAACGCCTCTTCATGCCTGTCGATCTTCGACAGAACAAAGGCCATGTCATACCATGCCTCGGGGTTGTCAGGCATCACTGTGACCGCTTCCTCATAGGCCACCAAGGCGTCGTCGAGCCTCCCCAACACTTCAAGTACAACACCCTTTTGGTAACGTGGTGCGCCGTAACTAGGTGCCAGTCTGATAGCCTCGTCGTAAGCCTTTAATGCCACCTCGTATTTGGACAACTGCTCGAGGGCCAGACCTGCCCCATGCCATGCTTTCGCCTCGTCGAGACCGCAACCGAGCTTGATAGCGGCTGCAAATGCTTTCAACGCCTCCTCAGGTCTCCCGAGCTTCACCTGAGTAATTCCCTGGCCCTGCCATCCCAGGACGTCATCAGATTTCAGTCTGGTGGCTTCCTCATAACAGGTCAACGCCTCCTCACATCTGGCGAGCATTCCAAGGACAATGGCCTTGCCATGATATGCTTTGGAGTTATCGGAGCGTAGCGCAATGGCCTGGGCAAAAGCCACTAATGCCTCCTCGTACCTCTCGGACTGCGCTAGTACAGTACCCTTGCGGCACAACGCTTCATAGGGGTCATCAGACCTCATGCTGATGCCTTTCTCGTAGCTACTCAGTGCGTCTTCATACAGCTTCTTCATAAGCCCTTGATGCACCATTCTGCACAGATGCTGGCCACTAGGGAGACTATAACTCCCGGAAATGCCAATCGCAGGCTCTCCCAAGTGTCAGAAGTCCTACGGGTCAAAGAGAGTCGCAGGAACCAGTCAAAGTCTTGGGGCTAGTTGGATTCCTCTCGTGGCAGCTATGTGGTAACGAATAGCATTTCCTCACCCACCACAGTCCAGTCTGGTCTTGTGCCGTGCTTCCTGTACTCTTTTATCGTGGCCTTATCCAACAGAGAGACAGCGATCCCCCTTTAATCCCTTTTTCTCTGTTCCTGATCATGCAATACCTGCAGAAAAGGTTGATGAGGGAGTGTATACATGAAGTCGTCTCGGAGATTATCATAGATTGGCGGGTGCTGTCAATGTCTGCGTGGATCGTGTGTATGGTGGGCATGGCCATCTGACCTGCTATCCGCATGAAGTGCTCGAGTTTACGCCCAGACGGCGATGACCACGGAGGCGGTGGGAGTGACAACGAGGTAACGAAGCAAAGGGACAGGCGTGGCCGCAGTGGATGGTACGGGGGTGGGTTAGGCCAGACACCCTGAAGTTCTACAAGGCGCCGGTGGGGGCGGTTTGCGAATTGCCTCTACACACTCGTCGCACGAGCCGTCGCTTCTTTGGGGAAAGACCAGCGTGGTTGAGTTGAAACGAAATCCACGAAACAGACCGCTGCTGGGAGAGGTCAGGCCCAGTGCCAAATGAAGCCGTCGGATGAGGGCTCAGGCTGCAGCCATCTGTTCTGCGATAGCCTGCTGATCTCCTGACTGGCCACCTCAAGCGGGGTATTTAATTTCTGGGCTACTACTTCGATCAGCTTGGTTTCGGCGTGTTGCGGCGTCGCCGTTCCTCTTACTTTGCCTAGTTTCTCAATGGCGTCTTCCTGCAGGAGCCTCCAAACGAAACTACCGGTCTGCTTCTTCTGCAGACGGGCAATACTGTCTGCGTCGCCTGTAGCGGCGTTTCTGCGGATGGTCTCCCAGGCCATGGCAATGCCCTCATCGTAGCGAGTCACTACCTCTCTCACCGCAGCAAGACCACCTTCCGAAGCCTCTGTGATTGGTTCGTTGGCATTGTAACGGTTCCAGTTCTTGGTCAGAATACGAATTCCCAACTCCTTAGCTCGCTCAGAAAGCTCCGTCCCGGGGAACGGTGAAAGATAGTGAAATCCGTA
>MGMW01000059.1 GCA_001795035.1 Chloroflexi bacterium RBG_13_53_26 | reverse complement strand
GTTGCCGAATGCTCTGATCATCTCGGTGGTGCTTGAAGAAGGCCGCTGGTCAGCCGGATCAAAAGGGGGAGCGCTATTTCCGTGCAGTTGGTTTCAAGAAAGCCTCTGTTCACGATAAGGACGGGTATTTGAAGGTAGATAGTTAATGGCTGAGATACTGGCGGTTTGCAGGAGCAAGGATAAGGGCACCAGGAAGGATGTGGTTGAGTCGGTGACGGTGAAGGAAGGTTACGGTGTTGTCGATGATGCTCATGCTGACTGCTGTACTCATCGGCAGGTGAGCCTCCTGGCGAAGGAAAGCATTGATAAGATGGTGAAGATTGGCCTTCAAGTTGGCCCCGGAGATTTTGCCGAGAATTTCACCACTAGAGGCATAGTCCTCACTTCCTTAGCCATTGGCAGCCAGTTGTCCTTGGGAGAGGAGGTTATCATCGAGGTGACCCAGATTGGGAAGGACTGCCATACCGGGTGTGCCATTTTCCGCGAGGTGGGCCGTTGCATCATGCCCAAAGAGGGGGTATTTGCCAGAGTGGTTCATGGAGGGCTTGTAAGGCATGGAGATACGATAGAGCTGAAGGGACAGAGCAACAATAGCAGCAATGGATAGTCAGGAATTTGCAGGTGGGGTGGAAAAGGTCTCTGTTGTGCGCATCACCGAGGGGATGAGAAGCAATGTTGAAGACCTTGTTGCTGCGGAATCTCCCCTCACGATCGTTCTGGACAATCGAGAACTGGTGACTGTACTCTGCTCACCCGTGAATCTGAAATATCTGGCCATAGGCTTCCTTTTTTCTGAAGGATTGCTGAAGAGCAAGGATGAGATCAGGAAGGTAGTTGCTGACGATCGAAAAGGTGTAGTCTGGGTGGAAACCAAGGGCGAAAGGGAGGTGGATATCGAAGTCCTGCACAAACGGTTTATAACTTCAGGATGCGGTAGAGGCGCTTCTTTCTACAGTTTCGCCGATGTTCAATCAGGCACAAAAGTGGAATCGAAAGTCGAGATATCGTCGAGCCAGGTGTTCGAGCTTGTAAACGGGTTTCAGCACCGCTCCGAAGTCCATAAGGCTACGCACGGTGTTCATAGTGCCGCTCTGTGCGATGCGCATAACATGCTGATCTTCAGCGAGGACATCGGCAGACACAATGCTCTGGACAAGATCTTCGGGGAATGCGTTTTGAGGGATATACCGACAGATGACCGAATGATTATCGTGAGTGGCAGGATTTCCTCAGAGATGTTGCTTAAGGTGGCTGGACGGAATATCCCCGTCGTCATGTCTATAGCTGCGCCCACCAGTGCGGGAGTGAAGCTGGCCAATAACCTGGATATCACCCTGGTTGGGCTTGTTAGAGGAAAGAGAATGAACGTCTACTCTGGCGCTCGAAGGGTAGTGGACTAATGAAGGATGGCCGTGCCCAGCTAGCGGAGAAAATCCGGAAGCTGCGGCGGGAAAGAAATGCCATAATACTTGCCCATAACTATCAACTGGGCGAGGTTCAGGATATAGCTGACTTTGTAGGTGATTCCCTGGAATTGAGCCAGAGAGCAGCCGGGACGGATGCTGAAGTAATCGTCTTCTGCGGAGTGCATTTTATGGCAGAGACGGCTTCGATTCTCTCTCCGGACAAGGTCGTGCTATTGCCATCTCTGGAAGCCGGCTGCCCTATGGCAAATATGATTACGGCTGAACAGCTCAGGCAGATGAAAAAGGAGCATCCGGGAGCAGTGGTGGTCTGCTATGTCAACACTACTGCTGACGTCAAGGCGGAATCGGATATCTGCTGTACCTCAGCAAACGGCGTACAACTTGTGCAGAAGTTGAAGGCCGAGGAGATCATCTTTGTACCTGATCAGTACCTTGGCCATTACATATCCACACAGACAGGAAAGAAAATGATTCTGTGGCCGGGCTATTGCCCCACCCACGTGCGTATTCAGGCAGCAGATATACACAGACTGAGAAAAATCTATCCCCTGGCTGAAGTAATGGTTCACCCGGAATGCCGGCCGGACGTGGCTGTGCTTGCCGACTTTGTCCTTAGCACGGGTGGAATGATCAGGCATGCCAGAAACACTCAGGCAACGGAGATCATTGTCGGTACGGAGATCGGGATAATACATAGGCTCAGGAAGGAGAACCCCGACAAGGTATTTGTTCCCCTCTCTGAACAGGCTGTCTGCCCGAATATGAAACTGATTAGCCTTGAGAATGTTCTTTGGTCTCTTGAAGACCTGTCTCCTCGCATCAGGGTCCCCGAGGATATCCGGATCAAGGCCAAGAAGGCTGTAGATAGAATGGTTGAGGTTAGCTAGATCGGCTGCAGCAAGCTTCTCGCATTGCGCCCGCTGAGTGTACCATCGTCTTTCGTTGCATCAACGATTGCCTCTTGATTCACAAACACAGTGACTGGCTTCTAGACTTGCCATGAATGTCTTGGAAGGACTCAATCCCGATCAGAGAAAAGCTGTAGAGACTGTCGAAGGGCCGCTACTTATCCTGGCCGGGCCAGGGAGTGGCAAGACCATGGTCATCACTCACCGGATTGCCTACCTCATCAAAGTCTGCGGTGCCAGCCCCCACTCCATCCTGGCGGTCACCTTCACCAACAAAGCGGCCCGAGAGATGAAAGAGAGGCTCTATCATCTCCTAGGCAGCACAGTAGAGCAGCTATCGCTGGGTACCTTTCATGCTGTCTGTGCTGCTGTTCTGCGGCGGGAAGGTCGAGCGATAGGGGTGAATCCCAGTTACGTGATCTACGATGATGGGGACCAGCTCAACCTGATAAAACGCAGCCTCCAGGAGCTTGGCATCGATCCAAAGACCTATAGTCCGAGGATTTTGCAAACTGCGATAAGTGCAGCCAAGGTTCAGCTACTTACGCCGGAGGATTATGGCCAGCGTACGCGGAGCTACTTCGACGAGGTGGTGCGGAGGGTATATCAGCAGTATCAGATGCTCCTTGTGCAAAGCCAGGCCCTGGACTTTGATGACCTTTTGATGAGGACTTATCAGCTTTTCCAGGGTCACCCCAAGGTATTGACACGATATCAGTCACGCTACGCTCATGTTCTTATTGACGAGTTTCAGGATACCAACCTTACTCAATACGCTCTGGCGAGACAACTGGCGGGGAAATATCGCAACATATGTGTTGTGGGTGACCCTGATCAATCAATATATTCTTGGAGACAGGCTGATATAAGGAACATACTCAATTTTGAAAAGGATTATCCTGAAGCACAGACTGTGTGCCTGGAACAGAGCTATCGTTCTACGCAGACTATTTTGGAAGCGGCCCATGATGTCGTATCGGTTAACCGTGAACGTAAGGAGAGCAAGCTGTGGACTGACAACGAAGCAGGACCGCCTGTGATGGTAGTTGAAGTTTACAGTGAGTTTGAGGAAGCGCAGTTCGTGGTGAGAGAGATAGGGGATCTCGTTGACCGGGGCGATGTCAGGCCAATTGACTGCGCAGTCATGTACCGCACCAACGCCCAATCGCGGGTGCTCGAAGAGATATTCATCCGTTACGGGATACCGTACCAGGTGGTTGGCGCTGTGCGGTTCTATGAGCGACGCGAGATCAAGGACCTCATTGCCTATCTCAGGCTTATCTACAATCATCATGATGATATCAGCCTGATGAGGATAATCAATCTGCCTCCGAGGGGTATCGGGCAGCGAACATTGACTGAGTTCCTCCAATGGACTAAGACCCTTGGCATCCCGTTATATACGGGCCTGGAGAGAATGACTGAGGACAGGTCTTTGTGCCCTCTGAATGACCGTGCTGTGCAGATGTTGAGCAATTTCTTCAATCTCATTCGGGATCTGATCGAGAGAAGCGAGGAACTCGATGTGCGGGATCTTCTGGATTCAGTGATCAAGTTATCTCGATATCGAGAGTATACAATGGAGTTTGCCGATGGTGAGGAACGCTGGGGCAATATTTTGGAGTTGCGGGGAATTGCCCAGGATCACCAGAACCTGAAGCCCCGCGAAAGCCTGGCTTCTTTTCTTGAAGGGGTGAGTTTGTTCTCCGAAACCGATGAATTGGACGAGAAGAAGGATCTAGTAACATTAATCACGCTTCATCAAGCTAAGGGCCTGGAGTTTCCTGCGGTATTCATGGTAGGAATGGAAGAAGGTATCCTGCCCCATTTCAAGTGCTTTGATGACCCGGCACAGATGGAGGAGGAACGCCGCCTGTGCTATGTAGGCATGACCCGTGCTAAGAAACGACTATATCTGGTTCGCACCCTGCGACGTAGCCTGATGGGAGGGACTAGCGCTAATCCTCCATCCCGCTTCCTCAGAGACATCCCCAGACACCTTGTTAAGCATGTGGACGTTTTTGAGGGGGTGGAGGTAGCTCCGCCTGTTGACGCTCGTTCTCTAATGATCGAGGTTGGAGATCGTGTTCAGCATCCGAAGTTTGGGAAAGGTGTGGTAGTGAGTTGTAACTCTATAAGGGACGACTGCCAGGTAGAGGTGTCCTTTCAAGACGTGGGCATGAAGAGGCTGCTTCTAAGCTTGGCGCCACTGGAAAGGGTAGAAGAGTAGCGATGGCTGATTCATGCTGAGAGTAGGGATCTACTCAAGGCTTGAGCGGATTCCGTCTTCATGGCAACTGCGGCCCACTGGTCCTTTAGCCAATTCAAAGCTTTCTTGGTATCGCTGGCGACTCTTGCCTTTTCGCACCGCTGAATGCGATATTTGAACAGCCAGTAGACGAATTCCTTATACTCCTTGAGTGTAATCGAACTATCGTGGGGGTAGTCTTTTTCATTCCTGAACTGATCCAGCAGAGCTTGCATCTCAGCGCCATAGATCCGCCTGTAAGCCTCTCCTTCGACTTGCTCATGGTCATTTAGTCCAAAGCATCCCTGTTCCTTGGACACCTCTTCTTGAATTGCGGAAAGCAGCGCCTCTTCTGCCACTACCCCGTAAAAGTAGTTTAGGTAAGCTCGATATTTGACCTCGCCTATCAGACGGCGGAACTCCCGCTGAGATAGCTCTATCGGAGGTTTGGCAAAAAAGAGCAGGCCCATTTTCTCCTCTTCTGGTACCAGACCATCGACTTCCAGAAAAAGCCGCTCTGCCAGTGATAGCCAATCGAAGGCTTCGCCGCAGATGAGATAGCTATAGTGGCGTCCATTGTAGGTTTCCTCAGCGCTTCCCCAAAGGCTGATGGCTTCAAGCAGTGCGACGTACCAGTTCTCTCCGCTGAGAGTGGCTTGTTTGAGGTGTTGGATTGCCTCTGAATCAGCGTGCTGGCTACTCAGAGAATTCTCGGTCATCACACCTAAGATTCTAACATAGTCTGTTCAAAGGTTATCAAATGACTTGCCTGGTGACGGGAGTAGGGTTTCAACCGGGTACCTTGTCTAGCCTTGTACTGCAAATGTAGGCTGTGCTATCATGCCATCAATTAGAGAGAGCGAGGAATCAACATATGGAAACAGAGAAAGAGAAAGCGTTGGAATTGGCCATTGAGCAGATTGAGAAACAATTTGGTAAAGGCTCAGTCATGAGGCTTGGAGAGGCCTCGGCCAAACTGTCTGTGGAGGTAATTCCCACCGGTTCACTTTCCCTCGACCTGGCTTTGGGAGTAGGGGGCATCCCTCGTGGGAGGGTAACCGAGATCTTCGGCCCCGAATCCTCAGGGAAATCGACCCTGGCTTACCATATCGTGGCTCAAGCCCAGATTGGAGGTGGTGCGGCTGCCTACATAGATGTCGAGCACACGTTTGATCCTACGTATGCAGCTCGTTGCGGAGTGAAGGTGGATGATCTGTTGATTTCGCAACCTGATACGGCTGAACAGGCCCTGGAGATTACCGAATCGCTGGTGAGGAGCGGTGCGGTTGATGTGGTTGTGATCGACACTGTGGCCGCGCTGGTTCCGCGAGCGGAGATTGAGGGAGACATGGGTGATGCACAGGTCGGCTTGCAGGCCAGGCTGATGTCCCAGGCTCTGCGGAAGCTGACCGCGGCCATTAGCAAGTCACACACCGCCACCATATTCATCAATCAGCTTCGGGAGAAGGTGGGGGTCTTCTTTGGCAACCCGGAGGTGACCCCCGGTGGCAGGGCATTGAAGTTCTACAGCTCGGTGAGGATTGACCTCAGGCGGATAGACTCGATCAAGGTGGGTACCGAGGTAGTCGGCAATCGAGTCAGGGCCAAAGTAGTGAAAAACAAGGTCGCACCGCCCTTCAGGACGGCTGAATTTGACATCATGTTTCGAGGTGGCATAAGCAAAGAAGGCGATCTGATTGACCTGGGTGCGAGTATGGGCATCCTAAAGAAGACCGGCGCCTTTTTCTCCTTTGGTGATACCCGTTTAGGTCAAGGGCGTGAGAATGCCAAGATCTATTTGAAACAGCATCTGGAGACTGCCACGGAGATAGAGAATCAGATCCGCTCCAAGGCGACGCTGCCAGGCAGCACCATCCCCATTGAGGAAGAAGCCAGCACATCTGAATGAACGCAGGGTTGGACTCCGAATATCAGTCCTGTCTTGACGCTGCCAGTCGCTACCTCAGCTACAGACCCCGAAGTGAGCTTGAGGTGAGGACGCGTCTAAAACAGAGAGGATTCGGTAGTCCATCGATAGACAGAGTGCTCCAGGAGTTGAGAAAGAATGGCGTACTGGATGATCTGGCCTTTGCGCAATTCTGGAAAGAAAACCGGGAATTGTTCAATCCTCGAAGCAGGGCTCTACTTCGAAGAGAGCTAAGGACGAAGGGCATTGCCCCGCATATAGTGGCCCAGGTGGTGGAGGAGGTGGATGAAGAAATCAGTGCCCGTCGGGCAGCACAGAAGTGGGCCAGAAGGCTGGCTGGTGCTGACTATGCCAGCTTCCGAAACAGATTGACTTCGTTTCTGAGACGGCGGGGTTTCAGCTATGCTGTGGTTGAGCATACGGTGAGTCAGCTGTGGGAGGAGGTCCATGATTCCTATGCCTAGATGAGGCCATGGAGCAGGACGGAGGATGAATACCTCCCCCGCCTAACCACCTATTTGCTGTGCGACGCTTCCATCTCGGCTTTGACGTATGCTTCATTGACCTGGCGGGCGGGATGGCTCTGCGCGCTGTAGTCCTTAAGGGGTGCCAGCCCACGCATTCTGTCCAGCTTCCCCTGCTTGCGCAGGCGTTCATAGATCAGCATCCAGGCGCAGTCCCTCTCAGGACTGGTTTCGCATTTGCCTTCTTTGCTGCCGCCGCACGGCCCATTCACCAAGCTCTTGGGGCATAGCGTCATGGGGCATATGCCACCGTAGTCAGCAAGCAGACAGTTGCCGCAGGCGCGGCAGCGCTCGGACCAGACGCCCTCCCCCAGGGCAACCCCTATGAAGCGCGTGTTCAGCGCAGGGATCACCGGGAGTGTCTGCAGCATCTCGGCCACGAGTTGTACACCCGCTCCGCACCCTGCGGATAGGACAGCATCGCACTCACGGGCCTTTTCCAGAATCGGCTCAATGTACTCCTTGTCACACTGACGTTGAATGGTCGCCTCTATGATCTCTACATCGCCGTCCTTCAGGCCGTTTGCCATTCGTAACTGGCTTGCCAGCAACTCCACTTCCTTCTCGCCGCCAGCCATGCAGACACTAACGCATGTACCACAGCCAAGAACCAGGACCTTCTTGAAGCCCTGAAGACGATCGCAGATCTCCACAAAGGGTTTTCTCTCTCCCACTATCATTATGCTTTCCTACCTTTTCTCAAAGGATTAGGCCCCAGCCGCCGGGCCCTCTCGGTCATCTCATTGCAGGCGCTGGCAAAACGGGGGGCGTCCGAAGCCCCAAGATTAAACATCTCCACGCGGTCCGCCTCCAGGCCTACCTCCTCCAGCAGTTTCTTGGCCTGCTTGACCCGCTTCTTCGCTCTCAAATTTCCTTCCAGGAAATGACAGTCGCCTTCCTCTCAGCCGGCCACGAATGCCGCATCGGCCCCATCTTCAATGGCACTGAGGAGATGCAGTGTGTCCAGCTTCCCAGTGCACTCTAGTTTGATAATTCGCACATTCGGAGAATACTCCATGCGCATAGAGCCTGCCAGATCGGCCGCCGAGTAGGCGCAGTAGTGGCAGCAGAACCCCACTACTTTGGGCTCGAAGTCCTCACCCATACTTGTCTCCTTTCTTGCCTAAGTCGAGTACAAAGCGCAGATCTTGGCTTCCACCTGATCGTCAGCGTAGTGCTGCAAATGAATTGCCTTGCGTGGACATGCGGCCGCGCAAATTCCACAGCCCCGACAAGCTGCGGCCTCAATCTCGGCAACACCATCGCCGTTGATGCTGGGCACGTGGAAGGGACACGATCTCACACAGGTCAAGCAGGCCACACATCTCTCCTGGTCTACCACCGACACTACGCCTCCCACCATGAGATATGGCCGCGAGAGTATGGTGGCGGCGCGTGACACTGCACCTTGAGCCTGAGCAATGGACTCGGCTATGGTCTTGGGGGCATGCGACATGCCGCACAGATACATGCCCTCATTTATGAAGTCCAGTGGACGAAGCTTCATGTGTGCTTCCATAAAGAAACCGTCCTGGGTCAAGGGGAGCTTTAGCTTGCTGGCGAACTCGGCAGCGTCTGAGCGCGGCCGTACGGCCGCGCTCAGAACAACCAGGTCCGTCTCCAGCAGCAGGTCGCTTCCCAGCACGGAGTCGAACACCTTCACGGTTGGCCGGTTGCCACCCAGGTCAACCTCTGGCTTCCTGTCAACATCATAGCGGACGAACGTAACCCCTTTTTCACGTGCCTCACGGTATTTTAGCTCCTTCAATCCGTACGTCCGGATGTCACGATATAGAATGTAGACTTCCGCATCCGGATTCTCGTCCTTCACCCTGATTGCGTTCGCGATGGCCTGGCTGCAGCAGATCCGGCTGCAGTACATGTGGTCTGGCTCCCGTGATCCGACGCACTGCACCATCACCACCGACTTCAGGCTCTTTGCGTCGATGCCTCCACTGGCAAGCTTCTCCTGAAACCGTACCTGTGTGAGCACCTTATCCGACTGGCCAGCGCCGTACTCCACAGGCTCATATTCCACAGCGCCCGTTGCCAGGATGACCACACCGTGTTCGACAGTCGCCATAGTGCCGTCAGCCAGGGCAAGGGTTGTCTCATAGTTGCCGACGTATCCACCGAAATCCTTCACGGTGGCGCCTTTGTATATCGTTATGCGTGGCTCATGCTCTACCTGCTCCACCAGATCCGCAAGCAGTCTCTGCGTGTCAGAGCCCTCCAGCGTATAGTGAATGTGTTTCAGATTCCCGCCCAGATCCTTCTCGCGTTCGACCAGCACCGCCTCAAATCCCTCGGAGGCAAGACCCAGAGCAGCCGCCATCCCGGCCGCGCCTCCGCCGATCACCAGCCCCTTAAGTTTCACAGGAGCCTGGGACTGACGGAGGGGTCGCAGGGTTGCCGCCCTGGCCACGGCCATTCTCACAAGGTCTCTGGCTTTCTGGGTCGCCTCGACAGGGTGCGAGCCGTGGACCCAGGAGCACTGGTCTCTGATATTGGCCATCTCGAACAGGAACTTGTTCAGCCCGGCCTCACGTATGGTGTCCTGGAAGAGCGGCTCGTGAGTGCGAGGGCTGCAGGAGGCAACCACGACCCGGTTGAGTTTCTTTTCCTTGATCGCTTCAACGATCTTGATCTGTGTATCGGTTGAGCACGTATAGAGGTTCTCCTCAGCATGCACAACATTGGGCAGCCCCTTCGCATACTCGGCGACGCTGGGAACGTTCACCACCCGGGCGATGTTAGTGCCGCAGCGGCAAACGAAGACGCCTATGCGAGGCGGCTCGCCGCTGAAATCGATCTCTGGCGGGTAGGGTTTCTCGGTCACCATGGTCCCTCGGGCTTCAGCGATGGGCCATGCCGCCAGGTGGGCAGCGCTGCTGGCATTCATAACCGATTCGGGGATATCCATGGGTGCATCGAAGGCGCCTGCCACGTAGATACCCGGACGGGATGTGACATTGGGTTTCATCTCCTGGGTGTGACAGAAGCCGAAGCGGTCCAGTTCCACCGACAGCCGCATGGCAAGCTCCCTGGAGCTGGGAGACGGGACAAGTCCAACGGACAGCACCACCATGTCGAACTCCTCGACCTTCTTGCCATCATCGGTGTTGTACTCCAGCACCAGGTTCTTGCTCTTCTGGAGTTCTTTCACCGATGAGACGATACCCCGCACATACTGGACGCCGAACTTGTCCTTGGCGGACTCGTAGTACCTCTCGAAGCCCTTGCCGTAGGCCCGCATGTCATTGAAGAAGATGGTCGGCTGGATATCCCTGGCATGCTCCCTGGCAATGATCGCCTCTTTAGTGGCATACATGCAGCAGACGGAGGAACAGTAGTCCCGACCGCAGCTTGCGTCTCTTGATCCCACGCACTGTATCCATGCAATCTTCACGGCATGCCTGCCGTCGGACGGGCGCAACACCTGGCCCTGGAAAGGGCCGGAAGCCGAGAGAATCCGCTCGAACTGCATGCTGCTGACCACATTCGGCATCCTGCCGTATCCGTACTCATCCTTCAGAGCAGCATCGAACTCCTCGAATCCCGGAGCCAAGATCACGGAGCCCACCGGGATCTCCATGGTCTCCTCCATCATCGAGTGATCGATGGCCTTGGCTTGGCACGCAGCAACACACTGATAGCACTCGCTGCAGATGCCGCAGGCAAGACACCGCTCTGCTTCAGCCTTAGCCTGTGCCTCGGTGAGAACATATGCCACTTCCCGGAAGTCCCGCTTTCTCTCTTCAGATGGAGCCTTTGATATCTTCTGACGCGCCGCCTTCTTGACACCAGCAGTATCCACCTCAACCGCCGTGAACGACTTCTCGCGATTGGTCAGCATGTCCTCTCCCTTAAGATACCTGTCAATCGATACGGCGGCTTCCTTCCCTGCAGCTATGGCCTCGATGACAGTAGCCGGACCATGCACTGCGTCGCCGCCAGCGAACACTCCCGGCATAGTCGTCTCAAGCGTGAGCTTGTTGACCTGGATGGTCCCACGTGAGGTGCTCTCCACACCACTGTCAGGAGAAAGGAACGACAGGTCGGGTGACTGGCCGATCGCCGGAAGCACGGTATCAGCCTCCGTGACGAACTCCGATCCCTTGATAGGCACCGGCCTGCGGCGCCCACTCTCGTCAGGGTCGCTCAGTTCCATCTTCAAGCACTCGATCCCTGAGACCTTGCCGTTCTTGCCAAGGACGCGGGTAGGAGCTGCCAAGAACTGGATTCGGACCCCTTCTTCTTCGGCCTCCTCCACCTCTTCTTCTGTCGCTGGCATTTCCTGCCGCGAGCGTCGGTAGAGTATGACCACATCCTTGGCCCCGAGACGTAGAGCCGTCCGGGCCGCGTCTATGGCTACATTGCCACCCCCGACGACCACCACCTTCTTGCCGACCTGCACTGAGTTGCCCAGATTCACTTCCCGCAGGAAATCCACGGCCGGGACAACTCCTGCCAGGTCTTCCCCCTCAATTCCCATCGGGTTGTTCCGATGAGCGCCGACGGACAAGAAGACAGCCTCGTATCCCTGCGCCCTTAGGTCCTTGGTGGCTGAAGCGCCCCTGATGGGCGAGTTGGTCTTTACTTCGACGCCGACCGACTTGATGAAATCGATCTCTGCATTCAGGATATCCTTGCCAAGACGGTACGAGGGTATGCCCACAGCCATCATGCCGCCAGCGACTGGAAGGGCCTCAAAGACGGTGGGCTCATAGCCCCACAGCGCCAAGTAGTAAGCAGCACTCAGCCCAGCCGGGCCCGACCCCACAATAGCCACCCTGTGGCCGTTCTTGAGGAGGCAATCGGGGGGAGTATCCTTGCCGCTGGCCTTGACCTCGTCTGCGGCGAACCTCTTCATCTGGCATATCGAGATCGCTTCATCCACCTGAGAACGCGTACATTCCGTCTCACATGGGTGGGTGCACACCCTACCGCATGCTGCAGGGAAGGGGTTCTCCTCACGAATGATATCCAAGGCTTCCTTGTACTTCCCCTGGGCGATAAGGGCGGTGTAGCCCTGCACGCTGATGTGCGCCGGGCAGGCCGCTTTGCAGGGCGATGTCCCCCTTTTGTCTATGGACATGGCGCTGGGGATCGCCTGCGGATACCTCTTAAATATCGCCTTCCGCGTCGCCAGTCCCTCTTCGAACTCGCTGGCAACACTCACGGGGCATACGTCGACGCAGTCCCCACAGGAGCTGCACTTGGTCGGGTCGATAAATCTGGGTTTCTTGTGGATACGCGCTTTGAAGTCGCCCTCCTGGCCCTCTAGCGCCAGTAGCTCAGCGTTGGTGATTATTTCAATGTTGGGGTGCCTGCCGACCTCGATCAGCTTGGGAGAGATCATGCACATGGAGCAGTCGTTAGTGGGGAAGGTCTTGTCCAACTGGGCCATCCTGCCGCCTATGGACGTCGTCTCTTCGACCAGGTACACCTTGAAGCCAGAGTTGGCCAAGTCCAGCGATGCCTGCATGCCGGATATTCCGCCGCCGACAACCATGACGGCCCCCACCTTGTGGGTGTTTGTGCTCTTTCGCTTATCACTCATGTTCACACCTTGCCTCTAGACTAGCGACTTCCGAGTCAGCAACGGTCGAGGGTCCGTAACGTGCCTGCCTAGCCACTTCTTCACCGATGGGTTGCCGCATGCCAGTCCCATGAGCTCGGTGAAGTAGAATATCGGGACATTGTATTCCTTGCCGGACTCCTGAGATATCTCTCTCTGCCTGCCGTCCAAATTGGACTGACACATTGGGCAAGCAGCTACTACGCAGTCTGCTCCTGCTTCCTCGGCCATGTCCAGCAGCTTTCTGATCAGCGTCCTGGCAATGTCAGGCCGGGTTAGTATCAGGCTACCTCCGCAGCAGTCTGTTTTGTAGGACCATTGTCTAACGTTGGCCCCCAGGCAGGTCATAATCTCGTCCATTGACATGGGGTTCTCAGGACTTTTGGCGTCCGTTATTTTCGGAGGTCTGGCAGTGAGACAGCCATAGTAGCAGACCGGGTTCAGTCCTTCGAGGCGCTTCTTCAGAAGCGAGAGTATCTGCTTCTCGCCCACATCATCCCAGAGGAAATCGACCAAGGGCTTGATGTGGATCTTTCCATCATAGTTGTCCACTCCCTCCAGTTTCTCGCCTGCTACCAGTCTCTTCTCCGCCACCTTGAGCCTCTGATAGCAGGCTGCGCAGGGGACCACCAGATCCATCCCCATCTGGTCCGCGATGCCCAAGTTTCTAGCGGCTAGGGCAACAGCCAGATCATTGTTCATGGAATGAGCCGAGGAGGCTCCGCAACAGTTCCAGTCCTTCAGCTCGTGCAGATTCACTCCCAACATGCTGGTTATGGCTTCGAGTGACTCACCATACTCCTTGGCTGTACCATCGAGTGAACATCCCGGATAAATCGAAACATCCATATCTATCCTTTCAACTCGGTCCTTCGGAAGATGTCCTTTATTTGCCCAAGGGATCGGACGCGTTTCGGTATGATATTGACCTTACCCTTCCTGAACATCGCCATGCCCATACCGGCTAGCTTGAAAACGCCCGCCCATGACTCGTTCTTGAAGGAGTAGGTAATCGCCATCGCTCCCTCATAGACCCGGCCGTGCCTCTTGATGGAGCCGAGAAAGGCGTTGTGGAAAATGGGGACACTCCGCTGAGATGCCGGGACATGGTCACGTTGCGAAATCTGTCTCAGCGTATCCATCACATGGGCGATGTCTATACCGTTGGGGCATCTTGCCGTGCAGGTCTCGCATGAGGCACAAACCCAGATCGTATCGCTTCTGAGCGCCTCTTCCTTCACCCCGAGCTGAACGCACCGCATCATCCTGTGGGGCAGGATGTCCATCCAGGAATGAAGCGGACAGCCGTTGGTGCATTTCTCGCACTGAAAGCAGGTGGACACGTTCTCCCCGCTCAGCCGCTCTACCTCTCTCTTGAAAGAGGACTCGGGTACGACCAACTGTGGTAGCTCTGCTACAGTCATGTTCTCACCTTCACAAAGTACTTTATCGAATGTCCTTCGCCGAAAACGAAAGACGGCCTCCCACTCCCAACATTAGCCTTCAGCAGGTACTCAACTTAGCATCCCATACCGCGCCCAGAAAATCAAACAACTGGTTGTCCTGTTCAGAGAGACCATATGGAACTGCTGCAGATTACCACAGGCCAACACTGTTTGTCCAAAGCTGGCCGTGTCCGTTCCTTTTTGTGTTTGCATCCTGCTATGTTGTATAATTCCACCGATTCGCGAAGCATCCTGGATTGCCAACGTCTCAAGCCCCGTGAGTGCCCGGGGAGTTCTCAGTATCAAGATCGAGTACAGGGAGGTAGCGCCAGATGAATCTCCAAGAGAAACTCGCCAGCAACAAATTCGTCGTCACGACTGAGATCGGCCCGCCGAAAGGCGTCGATATCAGCGAAATGCATGAGACCGCTGAGATACTCAAGGGCAGGATTGACGCTGTGAATTGCACCGATCAGCAGGCATCGGTGATGAGGCTTGGCTCTCTTGCAAGCTGCCATCTGGTCAAACAGTGGGGGCTTGAGCCCGTCTTCCAGATGACCTGCCGTGATCGCAACCGCATCGCCCTCCAATCAGACCTTCTCAATGCCCATGTGTTCGGCATTGAGAACGTACTTTGTCTCACGGGAGACCACATCTGTCTGGGCGACCATCCTCAGGCAAAGCCTGTCTTCGATCTTGACTCTGTTTCACTACTCCAGGCCCTCAAGCTGCTTGGGACGGGCCAGGACCTAGGCGGCAAGGAGGTTAAAGGCAATCCCCAGTACTTCGCGGGGGCCTGCGTTACCCCAGGCGCAGATCCACTGGAACCGCAGATTATTAAGATGGAAAAGAAGGTCAAGGCTGGGGCACAGTTCTTCCAGACGCAGGCTGTTTATGAGCCAAGGAAGTTCGAAGAGTTCATGAACGCGGTCAAATATCTGAATGTTCCAGTCTTACTTGGTATTGTCCTCCTGCGGTCGGCCGCCATGGCTCACTTTATGAACAAGAATGTGGCAGGCATACACGTCCCAGACAGCCTCATCGAAGAGATGGACAAGGCAGAGAAGAAGCAGGCTAAAGGCATTGAGATAGCCGCACGACTGATAAAAGACATGAAGAGCATGTGTCAGGGTGTCCATATCATGGCCATTGGCATGGAGAAGAGGGTGCCCGCCATACTGGACGCCGCTGGATTGTAGTAGAAATCCTGAACTCTAAACCCGAAGCTCTAAACAAATCCCAATGATCGAAGGTCAAAAGCCCAAACAGTACGATCTGGAAGAGCGAACACTGCAATTTGCCAAGCAGGTTGTCGGATTCTGTAGAGGTTTACCGAAGACAGTCGCCAATGGAGAAATTGGGAAGCAGCTGATCAGGGCAGCTACCTCTGTAGGAGCCAATTATATAGAGGCAAGTGAATCGTTGAGTAAGAAGGACTTCCTGATGCGAATCAAGATATGTCGCAAGGAAGCTAAAGAAAGCGGATACTGGCTGAAGCTGGTTGAGATGAACAAAGGTGATTTGCACAAGGAAAGCGAGGTACTCCTCCAGGAATCAGTGGAACTGATGAAGATATTTGGTGCGATAGTATCCAAGAGCCAGTAGTTTTTACATTTGTTTCTTTGAGATTTGATATTGTTTAGGATTTAGAATTTTTCCTACTTGGGAGGGGAAACCCATGGCAAACAGTGCTGCCGCCCCTATGTCCGGCCTCAAAACGTGGTTCTTCGAAACCCGTCCTCATTTTCTGCTTCTTACGCCGGTATGCGTGCTGGTCGGTCTGGCCGCAGCTGTCCTTCAACTGGATTCCATCAATACGCTGCATTTTATACTTGCCCTCGTTGGAGCTTTGCTGGCCCACATCAGCGTCAACGTCCTCAACGACTACTTCGACTTCCGCAGCGGATTGGACCTCAAAACAAACAGAACACCCTTCAGCGGCGGCAGTGGTATATTGCCGTCAGGACTGCTCAAAGCACAGCAGGTTTACCTCTTCGGCATGGTATCCCTTCTGGCAGTCGCCGCCATTGGCGGGTATTTCATCTATGAATATGGGTGGAAGATTGTCCCCCTCGGTGTATTGGGGGTGGTAGTTGTATACTTCTATACCACGCATTTCACCAAGAATCCCTGGGTGTGCGCTATTGCCCCAGGCCTGGGATTTGGCCCTTTGATGGTCATGGGTGTCTATTTCACCCAAACAGGGGAATATGCTCTGGCTCCCGCGCTGGCATCGCTGGTTCCGGGGTTTCTAGTATCCAACCTGCTCTTGCTCAACCAGTTCCCGGACATCGAGGCTGACCTGACAGCCTCCCGACGCCACATCCCCATCGCACTCGGCAAGCGGATAGCCGCCAGGATCTATGTGGGGTTACTTGTCGCCGCCTACCTGAGTCTGGTCTTTGCCGTGGCCTTTGAAGTACTGCCACTGACCGCTCTCCTTGGATTGCTTACCCTGCCCCTGGGGCTGAAGGCAGCAAGGGGTGTTCTGAAGCATTATGACGACACGGGAAACCTCATCCCCTTCATGGGCCTCAACATACAGATCACTTTGCTGACTCCTTTGCTCACGGGCGCAGGTATTTTCCTGGGCATGCTCCTGTAGCACATCATCTGCCACCCGCTAATGTCGTTCCTCATACCCTCTCAGTGTCATTCCGCATGTGCCACCGGTCGATATCGCATCCCGCTGGCCTGCCCCCTAATGTCATTCCGCACTTGATGAGGAATCCAGGGGCGGCGTGATGCGAGGGGCTTTGAGACTTGGATTCAGGATTTCGTTATTGTCCAGGATTTAGGGTTTAGGGTTTCGAACTTCGGATTTGCTCCTCGGTCTCAGTGCGTTATCCTGAAGCCAGAGAAACCGCCCTTGTAGTTGCCCCATCGGACCTCCACCCTATCCACTCTGGACTCTGGAGGCCCTTGATGCAAGTGCTCCAGGAGTCTCTTTAGAGCCATTCGCTCCCCTTCTGCCTCCACCTCCACTGCGCTTTGCTCACGAACGTTACGCACAGAGCCAGTCAATCGCAGATCGCCAGCGTGGCGCTGCACGAAGGCACGGAAGAAGACCCCCTGCACATGGCCATAGACCGTGGCATGGATTGATCCCAGATCGGGAACAACATCTTTCATTACCAAACCAAGGGGATATGCCCTTGTTCCCGTCATCCCTCGTCAGGTGGGAGTTCCCTCTTACCCTTCGTCTTTATCACCTCCACCGTCACCGGGGTAGGCAGGATCTCGGCCACGGTCAACTTCTTGGCATCCTTCTTTGGCTTTTTGGGCTCTTTCCGCCTGATATCTCTTTTCCCCATGGCTTCACCTCTAGACTC
>MGMW01000058.1 GCA_001795035.1 Chloroflexi bacterium RBG_13_53_26 | reverse complement strand
TGCTTGTTGGTATAGTAGTCAAAATCGAACTTCTTGCCTGGCTCATTGGGATACATCACTGACACTCGTATCATGGTCTGTCCTCCATTCTATTCTATATTCATAGACCGACGAATTACGCAGACAAATGGCCTGATGGCAGCATTATAGCGAATCTGCGGCGGGGAGGCCAAGGACTGTATTGTGGAAGCATAAGTTAATTCAAGACTGCCGCCCTGGTTCACTCTCATTGCTTGTTTCGTTGACGCCTCCACTGACACAGAATGACAATGGCGTACACCGCAGCAATTGGGAAGCAGACCACAGCTACGAATGTGTTGTCGAGATAGATCGCCAAGGCACCGACCCCCAATGATATCAGAAGCACTGCCAGGTTAGGTATGCGTAAACTCATTTAGGTCTCTCTACTGGGATGAAAAAGTCGCTCATATTATCACTGATAATAGCGACAATCCGCAAAATTGACCACCAGGGTATGTGGGTGCACTCTGTGACTGGTGGCACCATGATGATGCTATAATGTGAAACCGCTGTGACGGCAGGCCTGCCATTCTGGAATACAAACTGAGAATCGAGGAGGAGATAGAGAATACAACGATGCAAGCGGTTCTGCTAGTGGGTGGGGAAGGAACCCGATTACGTCCGCTGACATGCAAGACAGTCAAGGCCATGGTTCCTATTCTGAACAGACCTTTCCTGGAGCATCTGGTCAGCTACCTGGCGCAGCACGGCATAGATGACATCATCCTGACTCTGTGCTATCTGCCTGACACTATTGAGAAGTATTTTGGAGATGGCAGCGGTTTTGGGGTGAAGCTGACCTATGTTATGGAGGAATCGCCCCTGGGGACAGCGGGTGCAGTCAAGAATGCTGAGAGATATCTTGATGACACGTTCTTTGTATTCAATGGTGATATTTTCACCGATCTGGATCTGAAGGCAATGCTATCGTTCCATCGCGAGCAGAAGGCTAAGGCCACGATTGCGTTGACGCCGGTTGATGACCCGACTGCCTATGGTGTGGTGGAGATGGATTCCTGCCCAAGAGTGGGGCGCTTTGTTGAGAAGCCAAAGCGCGAAGAAGTCACCAGCAATCTGATCAATGCGGGCACGTACATTCTGGAGCGAGATGTGCTGACAGAGATACCGCCGGAGACGCGTTTCATGTTTGAGCATCACCTGTTCCCAACGCTTCTGCGAAACGGCTCATTGATTTGTGGCTATCCCTCGGATGCCTATTGGATAGACATCGGGACTCCGCAGAAGTACTGTCAGGTACAATACGATTTATTGCAGGGTAAGGGCCGCACATCCCTTTACAGCCGAAGTCGGCGCGAGGAAATGAGCTGCGGAGCCCGATCATCCATTCATCCCATGGCGAAAGTGGAAGGCCCGGTGGTCATAGGGGATGACTGCAGCATTGGACCGCACGTCCAATTGAAGGGGCCTGCGGTTATCGGGAATAATTGCAGGATTCTCGATGGTGCAATCGTTGAAAGGTCTATCTTGTGGAGCAGTGTCCTTGTGGGGAAGAAGGCCTGCCTGGAGGACTGTATTGTGGGCAACAACAGTTCGATTGGTGAAGGCAGTTTTGTGGGTGAGGGCTCGGTTATCGGCGAAAATGTAACTGTGACTGATGGCAGTCGCGTTGAACCGGCCGAGAAGATCTGGCCTGATACAGAGGTCTAATCACTTTCCCTCTACTACAGCCACGCCTATAGCACCAGGACCAAGGTGCGTCCCCATGACCGAGCCAATGGTGGAAACATAGATGCGTTCCTTGGGAAATGTAGCGCCCAGGCTATTGAGCATTTGTTCAATGTCTTCAGGCGTGGTTGTGGACGCCACAGCCATATCCTCAACATTGGCGAAACTGGTGGCGAAGTTGAGGAGATATTCGATGGCCTTGGGGCGGGTGCGCTCTCGGGTCACAGGGGTAGCGAGGCCATCTTTCAATGTAAGGATAGGTTTGAAATGCAGCAGGTTGCCCAGGAGGGCTTGAGCGGCACCTATGCGGCCACCTCGCCTCACATATTCAAGTGTGTCGAAAGCCATCCGAACGTGTATCCTGGAGCGGACGTCATTTGTCCGGGCAATCACTTGATCCAGGTTTGCCCCCTTCTGAGCTTCCTTGGCCGCGGCTACGACTATGAGACCCAGGGCCATGCATATTAGCTGGGAGTCCAGGACCTCCACCCTGCAGTTCTTGGCCTTGATGAGGTCTCTGCCCTGCAAGGCAACATCATAGGTGGCACTCAATTTAGAGGAGATCAATATAGCCAGGATTTCATCGGTCTGGTCAGCCAAAGCGTCACATACCTGGGCGAAGTCACTCGGTGACACAGTGGAGGTGGTAGGCAGGCGTTTGCTCACTATCAGTCTCTTATAGAACTCCTCATTGCTGAGATCAACGCCATCTCGGTAGACCTCGTTGCCGAAATGGACGTGAAGAGGGATAACGCAGATCCCTAGCTGTGCAGCTAGCTGAGGCGGAATGTCCGAGGTGCTGTCGGTGACAATCTTTACTGTCATATGTATTGAGAGTATGGGCGTGATTCTATGGTAATGAGCTCATGCTGTCAAACTGGGCTGAACAATGGCGAGTCTATTGCCCAGCTAAAGTCAGTTTCATTCATCCCCAAGTAGGCCATGTTCCAGGTGAGCAGTGTCGTTTAATAATCGCAGTCTATACCCATCATTCGTACGCTGAATCACGGTCAGAGAGGTATTGGCCACCTCCAAACGGCGGTAGATGGATGTGCTTACATTGAGGCAATGGGCCACCAATATTCTGGCAACCACATCGTGAGTTACTGCTACCACTTGCCGGCCTTGATTGTGCAACACAATATTCTCTAAAGCCAGTATTGATCTCTCTCTGACCTGAGTCAGGCTCTCGCCGCCTGGTATGTGTATGGCGGAAGGATCGGCCCTCCAGGTTCTCCATAGCTGAGGGAATTTGGCTTTGATTTCTGGGGCAAACAGGCCCTCCCAAGCACCCATCCTGATCTCGCCCAATTCCTCCAGCTTCTGAAGCGGCAAACCATGTGGCAGGGCTAATATCTCAGCTGTCCTTGCCGCCCTTATCAAAGGGCTGCAGAACACCGCAGCAATTGGCCAGCGGCTCAATCTCCTGGAGAGTCGTTGTGCCTGCCGCAGTCCCTCCTCACTCAGGTCCTCGTCGATCCATCCCATGTACCGTCCATTCACATTGGACGCAGTCTGCGCATGCCTTACCAGAAGTAGTGTTGTATTCATGGTCATACACTGAAAAGGAAAGTGATCACATCTCCGTCCTGAACGGTGTAGTTCTTGCCCTCCAAGCGGAGGTGGCCTTTGTTGCATGCTTCACGCAGGCTCCCAGACGTGACCAGGTCAGAATAGCTAATAACCTCTGCTCTGATGAAGCCTCTTTCCATGTCAGAGTGAATTGAGCCTGCCGCTTTGTGAGCTGGAGTGCCTTTGGTAACTGTCCAGGCTCTTATCTCTCCCGAGGCAATGCTGAAGAAAGAAAGCAACCCCAGGACTTCGTAGGATAGTCTGATGATGCGATCAATCACTCCCTCTACCATCCCAAGAGCGGCACGGAATTCTGCCGCATCAGCATCACCCAACTGGGTCAATTCCATCTCCAATTTGGCGCAGACGGCTGCAACCTTCAGTTGTGGATAGCGAGGTCTTAGCGCCTCCTCGAGCGAGGCTGCATGTGGCAGTTTTGCTTCCCCAATGTTAAGCAGTACAAGGATGGGCTTGGACGTCAGAAACTGGTAGTTATCCAATATCCTGGCTTCTTCTTTAGTAATAGACTGCTCTCGAATCGGTATCTCATTTTCCAATACCGGTTTAATTCGTGAGAGCAGAGTTTGTTCGCGGAGAAGACTATCTCGCTCTTGTTGTTTTGCTCCCTTGAGCGAGTCATTTATTCTGGTTAGCCTCCGTTCGAGAATGGCCAGATCAGAGAGGGCAAGCTCAGTGTTCAGGGCGATTATGTCGCGCACCGGGTCTACACTGCCTTTGATGTGAGGGATGGTTTCATCTGCGAAATCCCTTACGACATGGATGAATGCGTCTACAGTGCGCAGGTAACCGCGAAGGTCACTGCCTAGATCGTCCCTATTCTCCCTGGTTATGGTTACATCTACGTATTTTACCTCTGCCGGTACAATTCTCCTGGGGTTCAAGATGGCTTGTAGGCCATCCAGCCGCGAATCAGGTACTTTGGCTACGCCGACATTCGGTTCCAAAGCAGTCGGTCCAAAGGCATGGATTTTAGCCCTGCCCTTGGTCAGGCTGTTGAAGAGAGTGGTCTTTCCACTCTTGGGCAAACCAACGATGCCAAGCTCCATTTCCGGATAGAGCCAGCTTACCATAGTCAGATGTAGCTTGCCAGATATGGCTGTGCTAGAATGGCTGGGGTGAACTGGCGTTGATATACATCCTGATTGGTGCTGACGATTTCTCCCTACGAGAGAAGCTGGCGGAGCTCAAGAGAGGGTGGGGCGATGAAGAATCGCTGGCTCTCAATACGACTGTTTTCGACGGTCGGCACCTGACCTTGCCTCAGCTTCTGAATGCCTGCAATACTCCTCCCTTTCTAGCAGCGAATCGGCTGGTGATTGTGGAGGGAATGCTGGGTCGTTTTGAACAGAAGACAGGCGGACGTTCTCCTGATTTCGAGGAATGGAAGAAGTTGGGTGACGGTGCTCTCAACATGCCGCCCAGTAATGTGCTTGTATTGATCGATGGCGAAGTGGCTGGGAACAATCCGCTGTACAAGAATCTTGTCCCGATTTCGGAGGTGTGGCACTTCGCGCCCTTGAAAGGTTCGAAATTGCAGCAATGGATAAGCTCACGGGTGGCAAAGTGTGGTGGGGATCTGTCGCCCCAGGCGATGCGACTTCTTACAGAGCTGGGTGGTGAGGACTTAGGGATACTGGCAAACGAAATCGACAAGCTATGCCTTTATGCTTATGGAAGACGTATCGAGGCAGAAGATGTACGGCAGGTAACCAGCTATGTCAGAGAGGCCTCGGTGTTCCCCATGATCGACGCTATCGTAGAGCGAAGGGTTTCGGTAGCCATGAGACTGATGCACCAATCATTGACTGAAGGTATGACTCCTCCATACCTGCTGGTCATGCTGACACGGCAGCTTCGCTTAATGGTTCAGGCAGTCGAGCTGAGTGCCCAGGGGGTTTCTCTGGCGAAGAGGCGAGAGCAGCTAGGCGTATCTCCCAAGTATCCGATTGAGAAGCTTGTGCAACAAAGTGCTGGCTACTCGATGTCGCGTCTGGTGAGACTTTATGAGAAGCTATTGGAAACGGATACGGCCATCAAGACGGGAAAGTGGAAAGATGAGCTTGGTCTCGATCTTCTGGTTGCGGAGTTATGCTGCCAGGTGCACTCGAAGAAGGCGTCAGTCTGAGCAAGGATGATTGGTTTGGACATTCGGAGAGACAAGCGCTAGAATTTGTTCTGGGTTAGACGACAAGCAGATTTTGGGAACAGAATTGGACATGCCTGTATTGGGATTTCAAGAACTTCCGCAGCAAATCTGGCTGCTTGACATAATGAAGAACAGTGCAACCAGCGATACCTCGATGCCAGATGTTGGAGGCTTCCTAGTAATTGACGGGAACTTAGAATCGACGAGATGAGCCCTCCACATCTGGAATACATATTCCGCCCACAATCGATTGCCGTTGTCGGTGCCTCTACTGATCCGATGCGATGGTTTATCAACGAGTTCTATATCGAGCCATTGTTGAAGATGGGGTACCAGGGGAAGATATACCCCATCAATCCCAGGGGTGGTGAGATCGTGGGGTTGCCTGTGTATCGGCGACTGAGAGATGTCCCCGGGCCGGTGGATCATGTCATATCATGTATTCCGGCACGGGAGACCCCACAGGTTCTTGATGAGTGCGCTGAGGTTGGAGCGAGGATATTCCAGCTTTACACTGCCGGATTTGCTGAGACGGGTGAGCCGGAAGGCGTTGAACTACAAAGGAGGCTTCTGGAAATCGCCCGTCGTCACAACATCCGTATCCTGGGGCCCAACTGCATGGGCATCTACTGTCCCTCAACAAAGGTAAGCTTCTGCATTAACTATCCCCTGGAAGGTGGTCCAGTTGGCCTCATCGCTCAAAGCGGCAGCAATGCCACCTACATCATTCGCAGCGCTGTGGTGCGGGGTCTTCGCTTCAGCAAAGCCGTCAGCTACGGTAACGCCTGCGATATCAATGAGTGTGACCTTCTAGACTATCTGGCTGATGATCCTGAAACCAAGGTGATTGCCGCATATATTGAGGGTACTGCCGATGGAGAGCGCCTACGGAAGGTGCTTGCCAGAGCAGCCTCTCTGAAACCGATAGTGGTATACAAAGGAGGATATACTTCCGGCGGTGCCAGGGCTGCCTCTTCTCATACCGGCGCTCTTGCCGGGTCAGATGCCGCCTGGGACGGCCTGCTGAAGCAGGTTGGCGCTATCAAGGTTCACAGTGTGGATGAAATGGTTGATATGCTGGTGGCATTGCTGCGCATGGTACCACCGCGGGGATTCAATGCTTGTGCTGTGGGTAATGGGGGTGGTGCCAGTCTTCTGGCTACAGATGAGATGGAGAGGGTCGGCTTCAGGTTGCCACCTATTCCACCAGATATAAGAGAGTGTTTCAAGGGACTTGTTCCCCTGGCTGGCAGCATGCTTCGCAACCCCATTGATGCCGCACCTTTGATGGGAATTGAGCAGGTACGGCTGCTTGACAGAGCTGGCGATTTGTCGCGGTGGGAGGAAGCCCTTCAAGAGATGAGATTCCCTAGAGGGGACAAGGGTATGGGTGATTTCATGGCGGCCCTGGAGGATTGGCCCGAGCTGGATTTCCTGATACTTCACTACTCTATTGACTCACTCCCTGGAATCATACGTGAATGGGCAATAGCCACTGGGGCAGGGCCGATGATTATGGCTGGTAAAGGGCGGCGTTTGCCTGCGGCCACGGTGATTCACTTCATAGCTAATGAGGACTCATGGCGGCCCTCCCTGAAAACTCAGCAGCTCTGCATCGAAGCCGGATTTCCTCTGTTTCTATCCATGAGAGGAGCGGCCAGAGCCATACGGAGGCTGATTGATTTCGACAGAACTCACCCAGGGATGCTGACTGGTATACGGGGCAATGAAGCATAGGGCAGATACCCTTGTGATGTCCGTGGGTGCGAAATCGGTGAGGGCAGCAGGGTTATTCCGGGTTGGCCGAGATTTCTTCCAGTTCAAACCGGAAGTTCTCTATTACTGGATTGGCCAGGAGTTGGCGGCACATTTCGTTCAACTGAGCCTTGGCCTCAGCCGGATTCGGTCCATCCAACTTCAGTTCCATATATTTGCCCGCCCGCACGCTGGTCACATTCTGAAAACCAAGATCGTGAAGCGCTCCTCTGATAGTGAGGCCCTGCGGGTCATTAACAGTAGGTTTGAGCGTAACGTAGACTTTAGCTAGATACATCAATTTGTCATCCCCCTACAGAGTATCGCCGGTCAATCTTCGATAGACCTCGCGGTATCTCTCAGAAGTCCTCTTAATCAGGTCATCAGGGAGCATGGGCGCAGGTGGCTCCCTGTTCCATCCCGAAGCTGTCAGCCAGTCTCGGACCATCTGCTTATCGAAGCTGGGCTGTGGTCTGCCAGGTTCATAACTATTCAAGTCCCAGAAGCGGCTGGAATCGGGCGTGAGCAACTCATCAATCAGGGTAAGCTGGTTATCTACAAGCCCAAACTCCATCTTGGTGTCGGCTATTATGATGCCTCTGGTGCTTGCATATTCCTCAGCAAAGCTGTAGATGGCCAGAGTCTTCTCTTTGAGTTCTTCAGCCATCGATTCCCCCACCGATTGCATCAGATCACTCACGGAGAGGGGCTGGTCATGCCCACTATCGGCCTTGGTAGTGGGGGTAAATAACGGTTGTGCCAGGCGCTCTGATTCTTTCATGCCGGGACGTGCTGGGATGCCGTGGATGGTGCTGTTTGAGGCATATTCCGCCCAAGCTGATCCGGACAGATATCCCCTGACAACGCACTCGACAGGAAATCGCTTCGCTCTTCTAACAATCATGGAACGATTTGCCAGGAATGGGGGATAGATATGTCTGTCGGGATGATAGGCGTTGAGTTGGGCGGTATGCTTGACCACCTCTATAAGATGGTTGGGCAGAAGATGGGCAGTCTTCCCGAACCAGAAGGCAGAAAGGAGATTGAGTACTACGCCCTTGTCAGGAATAGCACAGGGTAAGACCACATCGAAGGCAGAGATGCGATCGCTGGCTACGATAAGGAGCTTGTCACCCAGTTCATAGTTGTCCCGCACCTTGCCCCGGTGGAGCAGAGTGATCGGCAGGTTGGTTTCCAGTACTACGCTCATCAGGATGTCACCACGGGAAGTCGCAATTACGGTATTCAAATAGCCGTGACCAGAATGGAAGTTTAACACAGCCTCGTTTCTGTGGCAACCAGGGCACTGGGCCCCGTTTTCCCTGGGCCTGGTTTTCCTTGACTTGATGTAGGAAAGCCTGTATCATAAGGCGCTATTGGAGAACGACTGGAATGCCAAAGAGAACATATCAGCCCAAGAGACTCCATCGAAAGAGAGTACATGGGTTCAGAGCCCGAATGAGCACTCGGGGTGGGCGGGGGGTACTGAAGGCCAGAAGACTTAAGGGGCGCTATAGACTGACAGTGTAGAGCCTCTATCCCTTCCCTCCAGACAGCATTTGGTGATGAGAAGGGAACAACGTCTTACCGAGAATAGCCAATATGTCACCGTCTATGGTCAGGGCAAGTCCTGGGCCAACAGATTACTGGTGTTGAGGGCTGTCCCAAACGGATTGGAATTGAGCAGATTTGGATTCTCGGTGAGCAAGAGAATAGGGAAGGCAGTGGTGCGCAACAGGGTGAAGAGAGTACTTCGGGAGAGTGTGCGGTTGAGTTCCTGGAAACCAGGCTGGGATGTGGTATTCGTGGCACGCGCCGGAGCTTCCACGGGAGACTATCATGAGATCAGGCGTGCCATGGATGATCTAGCGCAGCGGGCAAGGCTGATAGGATAGGCCAGTGAAGAGAATCGGTCTGGGACTCATTCGATTCTATCAAGGGACATGGTCGAGGGTTTTGCCTTCCGTCTGCCGTTTCACGCCGTCCTGTTCTCACTATACGTATGAAGCGATCGAAAAACATGGGTTTCTTAGAGGTATTTGGCTAGGCATGAAGAGAATTCTTCGCTGCAATCCGTTTTGTCCTGGAGGTTTTGACCCCGTGCCATAGCGGATTGCCTGCGTTAGTTGTAAAGAAGCTGTAGAATATGCTCTCCAAGATCAAGAAGAGTTTAAGACTAGGCAAGCTAGTCCTCATCACTTTGCTCCTTTTGAGTGCTGTCACCATGCTGGCTTGCACTGCGGCCCCCAGCAGAGGATGGTCCGGGCCAGTGGTTGATGGCAATGTCCTGTATGTTGGTACTATTGACGGCAAGGTTGTCGCTGTAGATATCAGTGCTATCCTTGACGGCGGTGATGAAGAACCGCTTCAGTGGTCTCCGAAAGACGTGGGAGCTGATACGGGAGGAGGCGGATTCCTGAACTGCGGGCGAGTTTCGCAACCCATGTCCATGTATGGTACACCGGTGGTCAAAGACGGCAAGCTTTATGTGGGGACATATGATGGCAGTGTCCTTTACATCGTGATCGAGAACGGTGCCATGAGCGATCCATTTGAAACGGGCGGTGCCATTGCCGGCAGTCCAGTGGTAGATGAAGACACGCTCTATGTGGGCAGCGCCAATGGCAAACTTTATGCTCTTTCTCTTGACCTCAAAGAGAAATGGTTGTTCAAGACAGGGGACAAGATCTGGTCTGACCCTGTGATTAGCGATGGCGTGGTATACATCGGATCTGCCGACCACAAACTTTATGCCTTGGATGCTGAGACTGGCAAAGAGATATGGCATTTTGAGGCTGATGGTGCCATCATGTCCACCCCTCTGGTGGTTGATAGCACTGTGTACATCGGGGCCTGCGATCACAAGTTCTATGCCATTAATGCGGCGACAGAAGATGAGCGGCTTGAAGCTGTGGCAAGACCAGAGGGTGAGGCAGCTCCAGAGAAGCAGGCAGCGCATGTCTTTGACGGAGCAGGCAACTGGTTCTGGACCCAGGCACTGACCTACAACGGTGAGATCTGGGTGGGGTGCCTTGACCACAAGGTCTATGTTCTGGATGCCGCAAGTTTGGAGAAAATCCGCGAATATGAGACTGAAGGTATGGTCTATGCCCCGCCGGTTCTGCTGGAAGGACGCATCATAGTAGGGTCGCAGGATGGCAATGTGTATGCCGTCGATCCTGAAGACAAGAATGCAGAAGCGGAGATACTGCACTCATTTGAGGCGCCGATTTTCGCTCCCCTCTATCCTGATCTGGACAATGGAATAGTCTACGTTCATGCGCAGAATGGTGAGCACATACTTTATGCCCTCAGGGTGGCAACAAAGGAAGTCGTTTGGAGCTATCGAACTGACAGTATCAGTGAGTGAAGAATAGCCTTGGATATCTTTAACCTGCTTTTTCTCAACCCCATATTGAACTTCCTCATACTCTTATCCAGCGTGCTTTTCAGCAGCTTTGGCCTGGCCATCATAGCCCTCACTATTATCGTCCGTGTCATAATGATGCCGCTGACGGTGAAACAGCTCAAAACCTCCAAGAAGATGACGGAGTCGATGAACACCATAAAGCCCAAATTGGAGCAGCTGAAAAAAAAGTTCGCCAAAAACCCGCAGAAGCTGCAGCAGGAGACGATGAAGCTTTATAAGGAGGCCGGGATCAGTCCTCTGGGCTGCCTCTCGTCTCCGATGATACTGTCATTGATCATCCAGATGCCGATCTTCTTTGGTCTGTATCGGGCCATTATCCAGGCCATGGCGGTGACCCCTCAGGATTTCCTGGGACTGTCCCAGTACCTCTACTCATGGTCTGTGGTGACCGAGGCGTTGCCTGTGTCGGGGCAGTTCCTCTGGCTCAATCTGGCTGATCCTGATCCCTACTACGTGCTGCCGATTCTGGTGGCGGCGAGCATGTGGGTGTCCCAGAAGATGATCACCCAGCCCAGCACAGATCCCCAGCAGCAATCAATGTCGTCTATGATGCAGATAATGATGCCTCTGATGTTTGCTTTCATCACCTTGACTCTGCCTTCCGGACTGGGGATATACTTTGTCGCCTCGGGTATCGCCAGCATTGTCATCCAGTACTTCATTTTCGGCTGGGGGAACCTGTTCACGCGGGCACCGGCAAAGCAAACCGCAGAGTTGAAAACGACTAAGGCCGATAAAGGTAAGGCAGGATCGGTAATGCCGTCCCAGACTTATAGCAGCCCGCAAAGCCCCAAGGTTTCTGGAGGCTTTGGCCTGCTTGGAGACATCTTCGATCGTCTCAAGGGTGGGAAGAAGTCAGACACAAGAGCAGATGAATCTCCGAAGGGCAAAGAGGGGACTTCTGCCAAGGAAATCGCTAACCCGGAGGGTTCGAAATATGGAAAGCCTGGAAGTAAGAGGAAAGACGGTTGAGGAAGCCGTTGAGAGCGCACTACAGCAATTGAGAGTGACCAGAGATGAGGTGGAGATCACTGTCGTAACCAAGGGCAAATCAGGATTCCTGGGGATGGGAGCCGAAGAGGCTGTCGTTAGGGTAGTACCGTTGGTTGAGGCTGATCAGGGCAGCACCTCGGCAAAGGTAGCTAAGGAGGCGCTGGAAGAGCTTCTTCGCAGGATGAAGCTGACTGCTCAGGTGGAAGTGAGCTCTGATGCAGCAGAAGCGCCCGAATCTGAAGTACAGCCCGTTGCCCTGGAGGTCAAGGGAGATGATCTCGGTATCCTTATTGGAAGACGTGGTGAAACGCTGGCTGCGTTGCAGTATATCCTTCGGCTTATCGTGGCGCACCATGAGAAGGCTCGTGTTCCTCTAAGCATTGATGTGGAGGGATACAAACAGCGACGGTATCACTCACTGAGGGACCTGGCTTTGAGATTGGCCCAAAGGGCGGTTTCCACCGGCCAGTCTATGACCCTGGAGCCCATGCCACCCGACGAACGGCGGATTGTCCACCTTGCTCTCTCTGTTAACCCGGATGTGACTACGCAGAGCATTGGTGAAGAGGAAATGCGCAAGGTGGTGATCATGCCGCGGAAGCGGGGCGTTTAGTATCAAGTCAGGTCATTATCTGTTAATTCGCAACTTCCGTGATTGTCAGGTCCTCGACCTGATCTTTGGGTGATTGGAAACACCGGGCGTCGGGTCAGGGCCCCGACAGCCACTATGAACCAAATCCCCGGATGACATAATGTTGTTGCGCGAACGCCTGTCAAGACATTAGCCGCGGAGATACCTGAAGGCGGATAGAGCAGCAGTGGCACCATCTCCAACGGCGGCGGCTATCTGGCGGGGCGAGTTGCGGCGGATGTCGCCAGCGGCGAAGATACCCGGGATTGAGGTTGTCAGTACCTCGTCGGCTATGACATGTCCGGTTTCACTGATGTTGAGAAGGCCAGCGAACGGCTGGCTATTGGGTGTCAGCCCCACGGCCACAAAAACGCCGGCTACCTCTAGCGTGGATAGTCTGCCAGTCTTCACATTGCGAAGCTTCAGCGCCTCGACCATCTGGTTGCCCATGACTTCCTCAACCACCGTGTCCCAGATGAACTCCATCTTTGGGTTGGCGAAGGCTCGCTGTTGTAGTACCTGACTTGCCCGAAGCTGGTCTCGGCGATGTATCAGGGATACCTTGCTGGCATGAGCGGTCAGTTCAATGGCGTCGGTGATGGCGGTGTCACCACCTCCTATGATGGCCACTTGCTCGCCAGCGAAGAGAGGCCCGTCGCAGGTAGCGCAGTATGAGATCCCGCGGCCGATGAGGTTCTCCTCGCCGGGCGCGTCCAGCTTGCGATACTGCGAGCCAGTGGCAATGATGATGGCTTCTGCTTCGAAGGTTTGCTCGGTGGTCAAAACACCGTGCGGCTGTCCGGGTGAGATGCCAGTAACGTCGGTGGTGGCGATTTCCAATCCGTATCTGGTGGCCTGTTGATGCATCAGCGAACCCAGATCGAAGCCGGAGATCCCCTGGGGAAAGCCGGGATAGTTCTCCACCAGCCTGGCATTCACCATCTGGCCACCGAAAAGACCTCGCTCTATCAGGAGGCTCTTCAGACCGATGCGGGAGCTATAGAGACCGGCAGTGAGGCCGGCGGGACCACCGCCGATGATGATCGTCTCGTATTTGTTCATTGGTTTCTCCTGTGGCTGTGACCCTTCCCTAAGGCTGCACTGGGGAAAATAATGCTGGTCTTGTATCGTCTATCATTCACTGTCTTTGCGTTCCAGCCTAAAGCGAAACTTTCTCCTGAGTGCCCATATCCCAAAGACAATCAGGGCGAGCGATGCGAACACAGCTATTATAACCTTCCATGGGATGATCTGAAAACTGCCAGTCATGCTCCTGTTCACCAGTTGGTTATGCTGATCAAAATAGCCGATAACAACAGTAGCCTGCGCTGGACCGATGAAGGGGGTCTTTAGCCAGGTTCCCGTTATGGCCCTCTCTGTGCCAGGCAAGACTATCGTCTGCCCCAAGTCGATTTCACCAGCCTGTCTACCACGGAAATCAGTGAAGTAAGCCTTGGCGGCGATGGTCAGGTGCACATTGCCTGTATTGCGGACTACGGCTCCGATCTCGACAGGGCCTCCATCCACCCATCGAGGCAGCATGAGGGAGGTGATTTCGGCATTGGCGAAAATATCTCCGTCAGTGACGCCAGGGATGGTGAGGTAGAAAAGGGATGGGATTCTACCAGCGATGGCTACGGAAACACCTGGCTGGGTTTCAATCGGGATGGTCTCAAAGAAGAGGGCAGCATAGTGGCCTCCGGGCTCCACCTCCTGAGGTACTGAGATGGTGACTTCCACATGCTTAGTTTCGGCCGGGCCAAGACCGAAGTCGGACTCTTCGATGCCAAGCCAACTGGCACACGAGTAGCTCTGATGCCCCGGGTCGGAGAAAATGTAGTTGTTCTCCCTGTCGATAGAGAAGTCCATGGCATAGACTCGGATTCTGGTTGGTTCATCGCCCGTATTCCGTATGCTGATCTCTTGAGTGGAGGTGTCCTCGGTATTGAGGGTAAGGTCTATCATTGTAGGCGAGACCATGATACTAACGCCAGCCGAGGAGGGCAGTGAGAAGATGTGAAGACAGAGTAGAAGGGCGAGGAATATCGCCGCCGCATTGGCCAAGTATCTTAGCATGGTTGGCATGAGAAGCTTACAAGACCTGAAGAACTACGCAAAATTAAGGGAGGGGCTTTCCCCCTCCCCATGGCGGGAGGCCATAGGAGCCTCCCCTATATTCGGGAACAAAAGGCAATGGTTGATAAGGCTCGATCAGGTTCAGCCAGCGCCAATTCTATGACGGTACCACGGTGTAAGTATGAGTGGCAGAGTACCCTTGTGGATACTGATCGCCTGGTATGACAAGGGAGTAAGTTACAGCTACCCTGCAATCGCCTGTAGCCGCTCCGCCTGTCCAGACGTCCGTGTCTGTGATATTGAATTGTGTCGCACCCACTCCACTGCCGGCTGGAGGAACGGGACTGCCCGAGGTAGAGGTATATGTAAAACTGGAGCTGGCAATATGATGAGTTCCGTCTTCCCCGGCAAGGCCACAGGTTATGCCGGTATCCGAAGTCCTTTTTACATAGAGCGTCCAATTTGTATTGGAGCTTACTCTAGCTTGAACGATACCTGTCTGTGTAGTCCCGGCAGGCTTGCTTGCCCACTCTACGTTGGAGCCATCTTCAAGGGCAAGGGAAAGCGTAGAGCTGACAGTAACGCTTGGGCTGACAGTGCCTGTGGTCGCGGCTCCAGCCGACCCGTTGAGATAGAACATGGAGAGAGCTACTATTGCTCCCAGGACGAATACCGAGAACACGATTTTGATTTTCACTGATCCCCCTTCCTTTTTTGAACGTGACGTGTACTATACAGGATTACCCCGCAAAACGCAAACTGTTAGCTTAAGGCTTACGTTATGTAATGTTGATTGAACCTTGATTACTTTCCGAATCACGTGAACATGGACCGGTACTCTTAATCCGTGAGTGGAATCCTGGCGTCATTTTTGAGATGCCTCGTCATCCTTCCCGGGAAGGATGACGAGGCATTTACTCTGGACGGGGCGCGCTTGCAGAAACAGCGGATGTGTGATAGAGTCGCTACATTCAGGACTGATGTCGTGCTAAGATTGGCCTGTGAGGACTGTCCAGGCATCATGCTGATTGGTCTGAGTTGATGGGGGGACAAGGGGTGGTGACCGTGGCAAATTCGAAAACAACCGAAAACGAAAAACACAAACCTCGAATTATCGCTGCTATTCCGTGCTTCAACGAAGAGCGGTTCATCGGCAGCGTGGTCTTGAAGACCAAGAAGTATGTGGACAAGGTATTGGTTATCGATGATGGCTCGGCCGATGCTAGCGCTGAGGTTGCCAGCGAGGCCGGAGCGGTAGTATATCGGCATGAACGCAACAAAGGCTATGGGGCAGCGGTTCGAACCGCGCTTCAGAAAGGTAGAGAACAGAACGCAGATATCCTGGTAGTAATAGATGGTGATGGTCAGCATGACCCGGGGGACATATCGCGGCTGGTAAGGCCCATACTCAGTGATGAAGCTGATGTGGTAACCGGCTCACGATTCCTGGGCGAAGGCCAGAGGCCGCCTTTCTATCGGCGGCTGGGGCAGCGTTTCTTGACTGTTGTTACTAATGTAGGGTCAGGACAGAAGCTAAGTGACTCCCAAAGTGGCTTCAGGGCCTACTCATCCAGGGCTCTCAGGGAATTGAATGTGGTTGAAAACGGCATGTCGGTGAGCTCTGAGATCCAGTTTGCCATAAACAAGGCCGGTCTCAGGGTAGCTGAGGTGCCGATTCAGGTCTCCTATGCAGAAAAGGCGAAGCGGAGCGCACTAGGCCACGGAATGAACGTGCTAACGAGGGTGTTGGTGTTGATCAGCCTAAGGCAGCCACTGGTCTTATTCGGAGTCCCCGGGCTGCTGCTTGTGGTGGGGGGTGTGGCTCTGGGAGTGCGCGTATTGGATATATATGGGAGAAACAGCCAACTTGCGATTGGCAATTTCCTGGGTGCGATTCTTCTCTGTCTGACGGGTGTTCTGGCGCTGTTTGCTGCACTGATGCTGCAATCGATGAAGGAGCTCATGCGTCGCGGGTGGGAGGATTTTGCCAGGAGAGACGTATTCTTGGCTGCCGAGGAGGAAGGCAAGACCGCCGAGAAGCTGCCATAGCATGTCCGCTTCGCGAGCATGCCCACACAACCTTCCGGAAATGTGTTTTGACACCAGCGTCTGCAAGTTGGTTTTCCTGGCTCAGAGGGGGACTGATACTCGTCTTAATGGCCGCCTACCCATGACAACTGGCGAGGCTAGGTCAAGGAAATGAGGATCCTCCAAGTTTCGCCGTTTTATCCTCCTCATGTTGGCGGAATCGAATACCATGTTGAGGCTCTGAGCCGGAAGCTTGTGGAGGCCGGTCATGAGGTAGTCGTATATACTTCGAACGTACCGAAGACCGGAGGATATGAAGTAGTGCATGGCGTGGAAGTGCACAGGTTTAGGGCCGTGTTCTCGCCTCTCAACAACCCAGTTATGCCGGGGCTGTTCCTAAAGCTGCTGAAGAGCAGCGGGTTTGATATCGTTCATGCCCATGGCCACTTCCACATCTCTTCCGGTTTCACGGTGTTCTCGAATGTGTTTGCGAGGCGTCCTATCATTCTAACCTCACATGGGGCGATTCTCGGGTATCGGGGACTGAGAAGAGCCGTTGAAGTGGTCTTCAACAAGACTGTTGGCAAATGGACACTAAGGTCGGTGGACAGGGTCATTGCCCTTACCCTAAGCCAGGCGCGCATTCTGGAGGGATTAGGGGCCAAACCCGATCGCATGTCTGTCATACCAGGATGGGTAGACTTGGATAATATTGATCTACGGGCAGATGCCGGAGGTTTTCGCAGCAGGTATAGCCTTGAAGATAGAAAACTCATCCTCTTTGTAGGTCGACTCCTGCCAATAAAAGGCCTCACGTATCTCATACAGGCGGCAAGGTGTACCGACACGAGACCTGCCGTGGTCATCATCGGTGGCGAAGCACCAGGGTATGGGGGCACCAAGCAGGCACTGGAACAGGAAGTGCAGCAACTGGGATTAGAGCGCGATGTGTTCTTCCTCGGGAACTTTGCCAAGGGAGAACTCGGAGCGGCATATGTGGCGGCTGATGTATTTGTGCTGCCTTCGCTTGGGGAGGGTATGCCGCTGGCACTACTCGAGGCTATGGCTTATGGCAAATGTGTGTTGGCAACACGGGTTCCCGGGAACCAAGATGTGGTCAAGGATGGATGGAATGGTCTCCTGGTTGAGCCTAGGGACTCGGCGGAGTTGGCGCATAAGATTGACTATTTGCTGAACGATAGTGCATTGCGAGAAAGACTCGGTAATCAGGCACGGCGGGATATCGAACGGGATTATGATTCTGATATCATTCTTGGGAAGATTCTGGAACTGTACCGAGAGGTCCAGGATGAACCCAGTCGAAGAAAGAACTGAGGGGAAATCGGGCACAGGTTTGTGGCAGGTCATCATGGGGTTGTTTGGACAGCGCCATTCAACGTTAGTGCTCTGAGTCCCAGTGTCTACTAAAGAAGCGGTGAAAGAGAAGTCGAACCAGCAACAGGCCATCGCCCTAGTCGTATTCCCGCTGAGGAATCCAGACCAGCCCTGTGGTCAACTTCCTCTTGGTATGTACACGAATGTACTGGCCGCTCTGGCCAGGGATGTCACGGTTATTACCGGTAACTACTTCCCCGCTGGCAATCCGAGTAATGTGCGGATAGTCAACGTGAAAGCCTCGGTGGTCAAGTCGCTCCATGAACCCATTATGTCCAAAATGTGGCGACTCTTGACATCGCAGTTCACCCTGGCGGTTAAGCTGCTGGCGTTGAGAAAAGACGTGGACATAGTCATTCTACTCTTTGGGAGAGGCACAGTGTTCCTGCCTACCCTGCTAGCATGGGGCTTGAGAAAGAAGATTATTGTCGTTGTGACGGGTTCAGAGGCTCAGAGTATCAAGCAAATGTACCCCTCACCTCTCGGATGGATATTGTCATCGATAACCGAGGTCATAGAAGGTGCCAACCATGTTCTGGCTCAGAGAATAGCCCTGGAATCACCACGCATGCTTGAATCGCCAGGCATCGGCAGGTTCAAAAACAAGGCAGTTGTTTCTTCGGCCCTGATCTATGTAGATACAGATCTTTTCTGCATCAAGCTGGGCTTTGCAGAACGACAGAACGTGGTTGGCTATGTGGGTCGCCTGACTGCCGAGAAGGGAGTATTGGAACTTGCTGATGCTATA
>MGMW01000057.1 GCA_001795035.1 Chloroflexi bacterium RBG_13_53_26 | reverse complement strand
GAGTCTCGAGAGATGATATAGTTGGGCGGATCGGAGATCGAATACCACAGACAGTGAGAGAAGGAGAGCACAGCGGCTGTGGTGCTGCTGTAGATGCCAGGAAGGTGAGATCGCCGTGCAGTAGTTGTGTGTGGGTGTTTTCTTGGCGGATGCGATTCAATTTGTAGTTCCAGAAACTAAGAGGAGGTAGGAAGTATGGCACAAGTCAGTTGGGAAATAGGCGATCCCCTGGTGGAAAGATTTGGTGTTGCCAAGGACGCTGCAGGTTTTTGGAATGTAGCTGTTACCGTTCAGGAGTCTGCTCCGGGTAGCTTGGGCACCAAGGTTGTTAAGGTGAAACTGAAGTCGCATGGAAAGGACGTTGCCCAGAGTCTCTGGCCTGTGTCGGGTGACCGGCCGGAAGGCGGAGTTGCCAAGACTACCCTAACATTCGTCACCGGATTGACGACTTACCCTGAAAACGTGAAGTTGGAGATCGAACTGACCGAGAAGTAGGTCTGTGGGATGTCATGGCTTCCTCAAGATGGTCTGTTGTGTCTTCCCTCTGCGCTTGATAACAATCAAGTGGTATTGTGATTGACGAACTGGGGATCAGGAATAGAATAGCGAATGCGGTGAAGGTGATGGCTGACGCCTGTCAAGGGTCCGCGGCGCTATGGTTGTCTCTGGTCACCGAACTGCTTAAATCGATAGCCTAAGCCACGTTCGCTCAGTATGTATCTGGGGTTCTTGGGATCCTTCTCTATCTTCTGCCTGAGGTAGGTGACATAGAGGCGTACGTACTGGTCTTCGTCGCGATACTCCGTGCCCCAGACTCTGGAAAGCAAGGTCTCGTGAGTCAGGAGCTTCCCAGCGTTGGTCACTAGTTGATACAGCAGACGGTACTCTGTTGGTCTGAGACGAATCTCCTCACCGCGGGCAATCACCTTGCGTTGGTCGAAGTTTATCCGCAGCTCGTCATCAACCACAATCTCTGATGCACTGACCGATGCGGCGGGCTCTGTTCTTCGCAGCACCGCCCTTATGCGTGAAACCAGTTCTCTTGGGCTGAAGGGTTTGGCAATGTAGTCATCGGCGCCTAAGTCGAGTCCTCTGATGCGGTCGACTTCCTCCCCCTTGGCGCTGAGGAAAATGACCGGCACTGAGAAGTCCTCTCGCAGCTTCTCCAGAGTCTCGAACCCATCCATGTCGGGCATCATGATGTCCAGGACCACCAGATCAGGCATGTCTTTGACTGCCTTTTCCAGCGCCTCATAGCCGTTAGCAGCCTTGATCACTCGGAGTCCCTCGAGTTCCAGGTTCATGGCGATGAATTCCACCATATGCGGCTCATCATCTACCACAAGTACAGTCTTGCATGAAGTTGTGATCCCTGATCTAACTTTCTTTGCCATCCTAGCGCTTCTCCTGCAGTGGCAGGGTAAAGGTGAAGCGTGAGCCGGCACCTGGTTCACTGGAAACCTCGATCCTGCCACCGTGGGCCTCCACAATAGATTTGCAGATGTAGAGCCCAAGGCCCACCCCCCGCACCTTCTGTACCTGGCTCGTGTCTCCTCTGCGGAAACGATCAAAAATGCGCTCCAAGTCTCTCCGTGGGATTCCGATGCCCTCATCGGCCACCGTTACTTTCACGTGGTCAACCTCTGCCCTGCCCGTTATGGTTATCTTCCCACCGAGGGGCGAGTATTTGATGGCATTGTCCACTAGATTGGTGATCACCTCCTCCATTCGCTCTGGGTCAGCGTACACCACGGGGAAGCCCGGATTGAAGCTCACCTCAAAGTTGTGTTTGCCAGCGGTGGCTTCAAGCCGGCGTATCACCTTGCTGGCAACGGCCGGCAACTGCACCTCATCCTTCTTCAGGGTCACCGTGCGAGTCTCGATGCGGGAGGCGAGCAGCAGCCTGTTCACCAGCTTGCTCAACCTGTCGCATTCCTCTTCGATTACCTCGAGACCATGATGCAGTGTCTTCTTATCCCACTTGCCATCGCTACGGGCCAGGGTGTCGGTGTACCCCTTGATGATGGACAGCGGTGTCTGCAGCTCATGACCTAACATGGAGAGGAAGGTTGATCTCAGGTTCTCGATCTCGCGCAGTCGTCTGATATCACGAACGTTGATCACGGCGCTGGCCGGTTGACCTCGTTCATATGAGCGCATCAAAGAGTACACCATGGCTACCTCGACATCCTGTCCATCTGCGGTCTGGATTTCCCCTTGCAGTTCACAGTTGGATGTGCAGTCATCAGGACGCATCAGCATGGGGCACCTGGTGGTGTTACAAACGGATTTCCCTTCCCAGTCACGCAGATTCAACACTTGATGGCAGGGCTGGCCAAGTACAACCTCCCTGGGATAACCGGTAAGCCTTTCCATGGCCGAGTTGAAGCCCACGATCCTGCGTCGAGCATCTATACCCATGATACCCTCGGCGCTGCCCTCGAGCATGTACTCCATCTTTTCCTTTTCTTCAGACAAGGTCTGGACTAGCCTGGCGTTGTCGGCGGCAATAGCGGCCTGCCTGGCGAAGGCGGCCAAGGTTGCCTGGTCAGGTATGGAGAAGGAATCTGCCCCCAAGCGGCGCAGCACGTAGATCAGCCCGACTGATCTCCGTCCAACCCGGAGAGGCAAAGCGATTACGGGGTTCAGGATCAGACCCTGATCAGAAGTCGGTAGAGGGGGGTCGAAATTGAGTGCCGAGAGCAGGTTGAAATTGTGTACGCTCGTCGCCAGGTCTGGTATGGCCTCGTCGAGTAAGGGCAGCAACCGCTCCATAGTCTTGGTATCTAATCCGTAGCAGCCACTTGTCATAAAGCGGTGCTCTGTCTCGCTCCATGTGGCCACCACACCTGCACTGCCCCCGAGCGCCTCGATAGCATTCTTCAGGATAATGCGCAGTGTTTCCTGAAGGTCAGCCTGTCTTGGTATCTGTGGAGTTTCCATTCTTCCATTGAAGGGGTGTCAGGCGCTCTCCTGTCACCAAGAGTCATACAGACTCTCGATATCGGCAGTACCGGAACCCGAAATTCTAACAAATTTCTAATATTTCTCAAGCATTATTCTAACATAACCCCGTTTATACTTTCAGTTGAGAGCTTATCTTGAGGACAGTTGATAAGGGTATGTACTGCTGGCTGTGGCGTGAAGACAGACAGGTTTTGCACTAACAGAAGGTTTGTAGTAATATCAATTAAGATGATATCAATTAAGATATGAAAGGAGGAGTAGATGGCACCAAAGGCTAAGACGACCAGTAAACTTGAGCCGCTTGGAGACAGGGTTGTGATCAGACCGGCCAAGCGGGAGGAGGTGTCCAAGGGGGGCATAGTCCTGCCTGAGACGGCTAAGGAAAAGCCTCAGGAGGGCGAGGTCATTGCTATCGGTCCTGGCAAGGTGGCTGACGATGGCAAAAGGATCCCAATGGACCTGAAGGTGGGGGATGTGGTGATTTATGCCAGGTACGCGGGCACCGAGTACAAGGTTGATGACGAAGAACTGATCATCGTCCGCGAGAGCGATATTCTGGCTAAGAAGAGTTAGGAAAGGAGGAATAAGGTGGCAAAACAGATAATCTTTGGACAGGATTGCAGGACAGCCTTGAAGAAAGGTGTGGATACTCTGGCTAACGCCGTAAGGCCGACACTGGGACCGAAGGGCCGTCCTGTGGCCCTGGATAAGAAGTGGGGACCGCCAACGGTCATCAACGATGGTGTGAGCATCGCCAAGGAGATCGAGTTACCCGATCCGTTTGAGAATATGGGAGCTCAACTCTTGAAACAGGCTTCGGCCAAGACCAACGACAAGTGTGGTGATGGCACCACCACATCCACGCTCCTGGCCCAGGCGATAGTCTCCGGCGGTTTCAAGAACATCACTGCTGGATCGGATGCCATGTCTATTAAGCGCGGCATCGAAAAGGGTGTCGGTATCATAATAGATGAGCTGAAGAAGAAGGGTATCACTGTATCCGGGAAGGAGCAGATTGCCCAGGTAGCCACTATCTCGGCTGTTGATCCCTACATTGGTAACCTCATCGCTGATGTGATGGAGAAGGTTGGCAAGGATGGAGTGATCACGGTTGAGGAGTCGAAGGGCCTCCAGTTTGAGACCGAGTTTGTCGAGGGTATGAAGTTCGACCGTGGCTATATCAGTCCCTACTTGATCACCAACCCCGATCGGATGGAGGCGTCGATTGAGGATCCCTACATCCTCATCACCGACAAGAAGATCTCTGCCGTAGCTGATATGCTGCCGGCCTTGGAGAAGATACTCCAGGTTAGCAAGAATCTGGTGATAATTGCTGAGGACATCGAGGGCGAGGCGCTTGCCACCCTGGTGGTGAACAAGCTGAGAGGCACCCTCAACTGTCTGGCTGTGAAGGCTCCGGGCTTTGGTGATCGCCGCAAGGCCATGCTGGAGGATATGGCTGTCCTCACTGGTGGCAAGGTGATCTCTGAGGAAGTGGGCAGGAAGCTGGACTCGGTTACGCCGGCTGATCTTGGCCGTGCCCGCACGGTGGTGTCAGACAAGGATGACACCACCATAGTCGAAGGCAAGGGTTCCGAGTCCGATATCAAGGCCCGCATGAAGCAGATAAAGGCTCAGATAGATGAGACTACGTCGGACTTCGATCGTGAGAAGCTGCAGGAGAGGTTGGCCAAGTTAGCTGGTGGCGTAGCTGTGATCAAGGTAGGGGCAGCCACCGAGACCGAACTGAAGGAGAAGAAGCACCGCGTTGAAGACGCCCTCTCTGCTACAAGGGCTGCTGTTGAGGAAGGCATTCTTGCTGGCGGTGGGGTAGCCCTTCTCAATGCCGCTGTTGCTCTTGAGACACATGTGAAGGACGGTGGCGATGAGGCTGTTGGTATGAAAATACTTAAAGAGGCTGTTGAAGAGCCCATCAGATGGATTGCCATCAATGCTGGTGCCGAGGGCTCTGTGGTGGTGGACGCGGTTAGAAAAGGTAAGCCTGGATGGGGCTTTGACGCTGCTAGTGGTGAATACGGTGACATGGTGAAGAAGGGCATAATTGACCCGTTGAAGGTGGTCAGGACAGCTCTGGAGAACGCTGCCAGCGTGGCAGTGATGATACTGACCACCGAGGCCCTGGTGACCGATATCCCTGAAAAGGAAAAAGCACCGATGCCCTCAATGCCGCCGGAGTACTAGACCAGTAGAATAGAGAGTAAGTCGTAGGGGCGGTTTATGAACCGCCCCTACGACACGTATAGTTGAGGGAGGCGCCAAGTCGGATTACATTCGCAGGGAACATCGGTATGGTTCCTTATCTTATATGACGAAGCCGAAGGGTAGGTGAAAAGGAAGGTTAGCCTACCCCGATTCTTAATGGGCCGCTGATGATTTATCTGCAGATACTCTGGAGGATAGAATAGGAATGGTCTGTCATCTGGCGGGTTTGGCAGTGATCCAGGGCTGCGGATTGTTCTCTTTTTGGGGGTTTCTGGCAAGCGATAGGAGGAATTGACATGCCGAGGTATGATTATCAATGCAAGGCCTGCTCTCTGAAGTTTGAGGTCAAGAAGGGATTTGATGAGAGCGTGGAAGTCGATTGCCCTCAATGCTCCGGCGAAACCCGGCGACTCTTCTCTCCGGTGCCCATTGTCTTCAAAGGGCCTGGGTTCTATGTGACGGATAATGCTGCAGAGAACAGTAGCAATAAATCCAGTGACAAGCGAGATGAGGAGAAGACAACAGACAAAGAGAAAGAATCAGAACCCGCGAAGGACAAGAAAAACGAGGTCATGGTATCATAGCTTCCTTGGCATCTCGTGCCCGGATGGGGCCGATTCCATGTCTGGAACAGTATTAGCTAGACATAACCCTCTGAGTGCGTTCTGCATGCAAACCCCCTCCCTTTCATTTGAAGCGGCATAGTCTTAGAGTACATGTGAGAGGATGCCCGATGGCGAAGCGAGACTACTACGAGATCTTGGGCATCGATAGGAACGCTGACCAGGCAACCATCAAGAAGGCCTACCGCAATCTGGCCATGCAGAACCATCCTGATAAGAACCCCGAAGATGATCAGGCCGCAGAGAAAATGAAGTCACTCAACGAGGCCTATGCAGTCCTCTGCGACTCGCGGAAGCGTGGCCTGTACGACCGTTATGGGCATGCAGGCCTCGAGGGTTATACACCGGAGGACATCTTTGGCGGAGTCGATTTCGGCAGCCTGTTCAGGGAGTTTGGCTTGGGGGGCTTCGGTTTTGGGTTTGGCGATAGCATATTTGAGGGTTTTTTCGGCGGGAGAAACTCGACCGGAAGGGGGCCGAGAAGGGGCGCTGATCTCAGATATGACCTCAGGGTTACCCTCGAAGAGGTAGCCTTCGGCGCAGAGAAGACCATAGAGCTATCCAAAGCAGAGAAGTGCTTGGCCTGTGGTGGCACCGGAGCCCAGCCTGATGGTCTGGTGGATTGCCGTAGATGTCGCGCTACAGGTCAGATTGTCATGGAGCAGAGGTCAGGGCATAGCATAATTCGGCAGATTACGGTCTGTGAAGATTGCCGGGGCAAGGGTAAGATTGTCAAAAAAGCCTGCAAAGAGTGCAAAGGCAAGGGGATGATCCGGAAGACAAAGAATATCGCGGTGAACATTCCCGCTGGTGCTGATACTGGCTGTAGCATTAGGGTCGAGGGAGAAGGGGAGGAGACTGACGGGTTTCCTGGTGACCTCTACATTGTCCTTGGTGTAGAGAGGCACTCCCTCTTCGAGAGGCATGGTAATGATATCTATCTGCAGAAGGAGGTAAGCTTCACTACTGCGACTCTCGGTGGACAGGTAGATGTGCCAGGTCTCGATGGCGATCTCAAGCTGAATGTCCCCGAGGGAACTCAGACCGGCGCGGTTTTCCGCATCGCGAGCGAAGGGATTCCCTGCCTGGATGGACACGGCAAAGGTGATGAGTATGTCGTTTTGAAGGTGGTTACTCCTACCAATCTGAGCCCTCGGGAGAAGGCAGTCCTGAGAGACTTCGAAACACTGCAACAGACATCAGGGGGTGATAATCATGGCGAAGATAGAAAAGGTTGAGCCGTACCAGGCTCTAGTGAGTCAGGAGACTATCAACAAATGGAATGGCGTGGTACGGGTTTGGAGTGAGCCGAGAAGCGCTGTTGAAGGGGCTGAGGTGGTGGATAAGATCACGGAGCCAGTAGAGGTCATCGTGGTTGAAGATCAGAGAGAGATGTTCAGCACTCAGCCCCAGCGGGCCAGGATACAGTACGGAGCCGGTCATGACGGCTGGGTTTTGTACGATGCGCTCACTCGCAAAGAGGGGGCTTCATCTGTAAGAAAGAAATCAGGCACACGTGGAAAGGGCAAGGGAGTTGGCAGAAGAACTAGGGCGAGTTGAGAAGCCATCTGTTGAGTCATTCGGAGGGGAGAGGAAGCTCTTCATTGTTCCGCTGTTGTTTTGGAGTGACAATGCTCCTGCCGAATATTCGGAGAAGTTTGAGCTCTACTGGCAGCAGGTAAGCGACCATGTCAGCAGGCTCGAAGAGAGCCTGGGCAAGGTACAACGTGTTTACCATGAGTCGATTTTTGTTGGCGGCGAGGAGGGATTGGAGATACTTGGGAAGCTGAACGCCAGCAGTTGTGGTATCGCCAGAGAAAAGTGCCACAATGGTGCTCAACTTGAAGAGACTGACGATAGGGAACTGGTGGAAGAGAGCATGGATTGGGAGCGGTGTCTCCTGCTTGGTTTCATGAGCCAGAAGGTAGCCCGGATGGTCAGCGAGTCTTACATTGAGGCCTCGCGCAAGAGGTATGAGCATATTGCCAAAAGTATAGATGAAACACTGAAGGCTGGTGAGAGAGCCATCCTCTTTATCAGTGAAAGGCACGGGCTGCAGTTTCCTAAGGATGCGCAGATCTTCAACATATCCCCGCCGGCGCTTGACCAGATTCACAGATGGCTTCGCGATCGCTCGGAGTCGAAGTCGGATCAACAGTAGGTGAGAGGACTACCCTGAATAAGTCGAGAAGTCACGGCTATTCCTCAAAAGTGAAATTGCCGCTTCTGAAGAGCCTTAGGCAAGCATCAACCACGTTGGGGTCATAAAGGCTATTGCGCTTCTCTGAAATCTCCTCCAGGGCTTTGTCTATGCCGAGCGCCGGCCGATACGGTCGGTGAGAGGCCATAGCTTCCACGACGTCGGAGACAGCCAGAATTCTGGACTCCAGGAGGATCTGTTTGTTATGAAGGCCAAAAGGGTAGCCTGAGCCGTCCAGCCTTTCATGGTGCTGAAGCACAAGCTCTGCCGTATGACCAGGAAATTCGATGGTTTTTACAATGTCGTAGCCAGCCATCGGATGAGTTCTGATCATGGTGAACTCGATGTCGGTTAAGCGCCCCGGCTTGCTTAGTATCTCTGTGGGTATGTATATCTTGCCCAGGTCATGAAGGAGTCCGGCGTTACGTATCGTAGTGGTTTGCTCTGAGGAGAGGTTCATCTCTTTGGCTATGGCACAGGCGAGCTGAGTAACCCGACGCTGGTGACCTGCTGTGTAGCGATCCCTTGCCTCAACCGCCATAGAGATGACCCGGATGGTGGCCTCCATGGTCTTTTCCACTTTCTTCAGACTCTGTTCAAGCTGTTCTGAAGTCTTCTGCCTTTGTCTGATTTCTTCCTGCAATTCCTCGTTGGTTGTGACGAGATCTGCTGTCTGCTCACGAACTCGCAGTTCTAGCATACTGTGCGATGCCTTCAGAGCCACTTCTGCTTGTCGCCGCTCGGTGATGTCGCGGAATCCCAGGACTGCCCCTATGACTTTCCCGTTCTCGTCGAGGATTGGTGCAGCACTGTCATCAACTGGGATTTCCCTTCCGTCTCTGGCAACAAGGAGGCTAGGGTGTTCCAAGGTCACGATCTGCTTTTCACGGATTGTACGTAGCAGAGGGTTCTCGATAGGTGAACGGCTATCTTCAGTAATGATGTGGTATATATCCGTCAAATGCTTTCCAATGGCTTCCTTCTGGGTCCAGCCCGTCGTGGCTTCGGCAATCGGATTGATGTAGGTTATTATCCCTGTTGTGTCTGTAACGATAACGCTGTCGGCTATGCACCTGAGCGTTGTCTCATAACGCTGCTCGCTTTCCCGTACTTTGCTCTCCATCATGTGCTTGTAGAGGGCCATTTCGATGGTGGCGTACAATACTCGGTCTTCGAAAGGTTTGAGCAGGTAGCCGTACGGTTCGGTGGCTCTGGCGCGCTCCAGAGTTTTCTGATCGGCATATGCGGTGAGGTAGACCACAGGAATATTGAAACGGGTGCGGATCAGCTTGGTGGCCTCTATCCCGTCTATCCCGTTTTTGAGCATGATATCCATTAGAACCAGATCAGGGTGTGTTTCTGCGGCTTTCCTGACTGCTCCCTCGCCAGTAGATGATGTAGCGCAAATCCGATAACCCATGCTGTGCAATCTCTCCTGGATCTCCATGGAGATGATGCTCTCATCCTCGACAACCATGATATTTGCCTTTACCATTTGCTCAGCCTACCGTTCCCGAGGAGGCTCTAACAGGCTCCCTGGCGTCGTTGTGACTCTGCTGTTTTATTTCGCTGAAGACAATCCTGAATTCTGTGCCGCCTTCACGATTCAGATCGATGGTGCCGCCCATTTGTTCCACCAGAGTGTTCACCAGCTTCAGGCCTAGTGAGGGAGAATCCCGGAAATCAAGGTCCTTGGGCAGGCCGATGCCGGTATCACCGACGACTAGGGCGAAGTTGTCATCGCCCTCTCTTCGAAGGGAGATGAATATCTGGCCCTGTTTGCCGTCTGGAAAAGCGTATTTCAGGGAATTGGAGACGAGTTCATTGATGACCAAACCGCAAGGTATGGCAGTATCTACATTGAGGATAGTACTCTCGATGTGCAGGTTCAATCGAACGATATCTCGTCTGATACCGTATGAATTGAAGAGCGCATCAGTCAGATCTCGGATATATTCGCTGAAGTCGATGGTAGCTGCATTCTGGGACTGATACAATTTCTGATGGATGAGGCTCATCGATTTGATGCGGTTGCTGCTTTCGTTGAACATCTCCACAACCTTCTGGTCGTCCACACGCTTTGATTGAAGGTAAAGAAGGCTGGATATAACCTGGAGATTGTTCTTCACCCGGTGGTGGATTTCCTTAAGGAGCACTTCCTTCTTGCGTGCCTCCTCTGCCTCTTTGCGCTCGGTGATATTGCGCACCATGACTAGGGCTTCGTCCTTTCCACTGATTGCCACACGGGCCTCGTAGTTGGCCGCCCTGCCGTTGAAGTTGAGAGCGAACTCGAATATCTGGGTTTCTCTCGTCTCCAGTGCACGTTGGACATGAGGCATGCCGTGCTGGACCACCTCTATTGAGAGCATGTCATATTGAAGCGAAGACCCTCTGTCACTTATGAAGGGAGGTCGTGTGGAGAATCCTTTCTTGATACTGCCCTTGAATGCTTTTGCATCCAGTAGCGTACCGTTCTTGGTCATACGGAACATCATATCTGGTATGGCATTGACCAGGGCACTGTTCTGAGCTTCGCTTTCCAGGAGTTCGCGTTGTGATTCCTGCAAAGACGCCAGCATTCGATTGATGTTTGCCCCCAGGCTGTCGATTTCGTCCTTTCCCTTGCCTGGCACTCTTCGAGAGAGATCACCGGTGGTGCGTACCTTGCTGACGCCGTCGCTGATTGCGAATATGCGAGAGAGCAGGACGCGGTTGATCAGAAAGATGCTCACAGCGGCAAACGTCACGGAAGCAGCCGCGAGGAAGGCTATGAGCCAGATGACTGTGGTTTGCCCCTGCCTGTAGATACCTCTGTCCATGTCTGCTCTCAACACCATAGCCGGGTCGCCGTAGACATCCTCCAGTAGGCCGTAGCCGGCAACGGTGTTGGCTCCCAGCGGTTTGACAAACGTGGGCACTTGTTCCGACAGCGAGGACTGAGCCACCTCGAAGTCCTCAGGCATCTGCGGATCGTCCAGCCGGTAGAGAGAGAGGGACAGATGGGTTTGCTGTGCCAGCCTGGCTAGCTCAGTCTCGTCGAGAAAGCGCAGGAAGATCCCCCTACCTTCAAAGGGACCGAAATCCGTTGTGATCAGGATGGGGTAGGATTGCACCAACAGAGTGCTGTCCTGAAGGGTGAGTATCCCGGTTATGCCCTTGTCGCTCACTGATGGGGGTTGCGAAAGTGGGCAGTCTGCCCTGGCGAGTTCCTGTACCAGGGCGGTGGGGATGGGCAAGGGCTCGCCTGTTTCGAGATCGAAACCCATACCTTGCGGTGGAGTGGCCGGGGACATGACAAACAGTATGTAGTTCAGCCCCATGGTCTCAAAAGCCGGCTGGTCGACATTGATCTTCATATACATGTCGTTCCCATTCTGTACCCATGAGAAGGACTGGCTTTCCTCCATTAACGAGCTGAATTCTATGCTTATGGTGGAAAAGTCGGTATATAGCGCACTGGCTGCCCGTTGTACATTCTGGCTGGTATTCTCCTTCTCCAGATCCTCGAACCGTCTCATGAGAATGGCCTGAGAGATGAAAAACGTGATTACAATCGCGGCGGCGAAGATCAGGCAGATCAAGGTCACTAGTTTGCGGCGCAAGGTCATCGCGGCGTCTCCCGATGGCGTATGCTAAAGACATCTCTTTTGTGCATCTTCAAACTCAAGCTGCCTTATGTTACTGTCCCTCAGGAATGAATCTGAGCCCTGTGTTCCTGCATCTTGCTTCCCAGGCAGGGACAGGGTAAGAGGTATTTGCCTTCCTTTTGCCAGAGAACCTTTTCCACTACCAGCTAATTTTGCACAGTCGGGTTACATCTGTATCTCAAGGAACACTGTCCGTCTTGCAAATCTCTCTCAGTTTTGTTTTACATCATGAAAGTCGTATGGGTTTTTCCTCTGGAGGTGATTGCTGATCGCATCACACCTTCCTTGCATCCTCCCACATATTGTCATGCCAGCCAGGCTTCCCTATCGGCATACATTAGCCTCTCTGAGATCTGGTGCACTTTGGGCTGGAGGAAGGCCTTATGTAGACAGAGAGGAAATCTTGTGGATTGGCCTCAAGCTCAGATATATTATAGGGCAACGCAAAGTCTCGGATTGGAATTCAATCACTGCTGATGACCTCGATTGTGCTGGCTGGTGGCAAAGGGGAGCGACTGGGGAGAGACAAACTCTCTGAGACTGTTGGCGGTCGCCCTTTGCTTCAGAGGGTTATCGATACTCTAGGGCTGGTCAGCGATCGGATTGTGATAGTGATTGCACGGGGACAAAGCGAACCCATCATATCCTCGACAACAGAGACGAAAATCACAACTGACCTCTACCCGGGCAAGGGAGCTCTTGGTGGCATCTACACCGGTTTGGCTTCCTCAGCCTCCTGTCACAATCTGGTGGTTGCGGCCGATATGCCCTTCCTGAGTCCCTCTTTGTTAGGCTATCTGATGAGGCTATCTGCGGATTATGACGTTGTTATGCCTAGGGTCAGTGGTGAGATAGAGCCACTTCATGCCGTCTACTCCAGGAATTGCCTGGCCCCTATTCAGCATCAGCTTGATGAGGGCAGCCTCAAGATCAGGGATTTTTTGCAGCGGGTGCGAGTGAGATATGTCGAAGGGGCCGAGATCGAGGGGTTAGATCCGAAACATCTCAGCTTCTTCAATATCAATACCTCTGCCGATCTGAGGAGAGCTGAGTCACTCCTCGAGGAGACCGGCGAACCATAAATCGCCATGCTTCTTCTCTTTGACTCAATATCAGTCCTTTCATGGACTGACATTTTCACTGAACAGTTAACCCCTGACAAAATCATAGAATAACCACATTCATCTATTGTTGCTGTTGACGTTCGGAAGGCAACAGCGTAAGATGACTTTGCGACAAAAGTTGCATACGCAAATGGAGAATCGATCTAGATTAAGGGTGTATGTGCCCAAACAAGTATGCCGTTGGAGGGAGAGATGAAGGAGAAGGTTCAAGCAGTACTGGACAAGATAAGGCCTAACTTGCAGGCGGATGGTGGGGATGTGGAACTGGTGGAGGTGAAAGCCGGTATAGTCAAATTGAGGCTTAAGGGTGCCTGTGGAGGTTGCCCCATGGCTAGTGTGACCCTGAAGAATGGTATTGAACGGACGCTCAGGGAGGAGATCCCTGAAATAGAGCAGGTGGTGGCTGTCTAGCTGGTCATGAGAGGGTGATTTCACCAGGCTGCGAGTGAATCCATTTGAGGGAATTCTAGGGGTAGCTGGAGTGAAGATCGAAGATAGAGTAGAGAAGATTATAGATAAGGTGAGACCTGCTTTTGGGGTAAACATTGTGGAACTGGTGACCATCCGGGATGGGGTGGTTGAGGTGAGGGTGATTCCTTCGGCTTGCGCTGCCGGTATTTCTCAGGAGACTGTTCTGTTGTTGCTTGAGGAACAGATCAAGGAGGAGATGCCTGAAATCAAAGAGGTAGTAGCGGTGGAAGCTTAGATGCGCTGGTCTGACGATGTGCATCTCCGGAGAAATAGATATGCCTGTCTACGAATACTGTTGCCCTGACTGTGGTGTAAGATTTGAGCTACTTCGCCCTCTTTCACGATCGAGTGATGGGGCTCCATGTCCACGCTGCGATAAGATAGCCCAGCGAGCGGTTTCCCGATTCGCCTCGTACTCCAAGGGTGGTAACGGCTTGTCCACGCCTATTGGCGGCTCCTCCTGCAGCGGCTGTTCGGCTGCCAGTTGCAGCAGTTGCGGTGGATAGAGCTACGTCCTAACCTCGAGGCCAGGGATCAATTGGTGGTGGCAGCGCAAATCCTTCACGGGGCTGATATGCACTGATAGCTTGATGAATAGGGGGCAGCCTGCGGACTGCCCCCCAGTTGTTTTAGGCTGCATTCTGCTGTGAAGGTGGCTGGCAAGCTTCAGGCAGTAGATGGACTTGGAGGCTGTAGTCTTGAGAACACTGGTTTTGGGCCTGGGGAATCCGATATGTGCCGATGATGGGGTAGGGATAAGGATTGCGGAAGCGTTGAAGGACGAGGTGTTCGGACCGGAGGTGGCGGTGGCGGAAACCAGTGCTGCTGGTCTTGGACTGCTGGATTTGATCGCGGGGTATCAGCGAATCATCGTCGTTGATGCCATCCAGACCAGGGATGGGAAACCCGGTCAAGTCTACCGGTTGGGTCTGGGGGATCTGCCTGGTCCCCTTCACTGTGCAACGCTCCATGACGTTGATTTGGCCACCGCTCTGGAGTTGGGGCGCCGACTTGGCATTGAGATGCCCCAGGAGGTCATTATCTTTGCTATTGAGGTCGCCGACATCACCACTTTCCGCGAAGGGTGCACGCCGGAGGTGGAGAGCGCTATCCCGGTGGTCACCAGCCTAGTGCTTCAGGAGTTGAAGACCATGCCCGGGATGTAGCTCTGAAGACTGCATCAAGCTTGATCTTGTTTCTGAACTTGTCAGCCGTCTTGCATTATTGTTGATTCTCCCTTCAAGTCTCATCCCGGGTGTTGCCCCGTCCAACTCCTTTGGCTGTAGGAAGGATAACGCAGGATCGGTGCAGCAACTTCACGACGGTGGGCTATTGGCAGATTTATATCTGAGCGGCTCTTGTCGTTGGTGGTATAATGGTTCGAGATGTCGTGGTGAGCACAATTGTGATGAGAAAACCTCAGAAGATGCCGGTGTGTTCCAGATGCGGCAAATGTTGTCTGGTGCAGGGATCTGGATTCACCATGATGCCCGAGGACTATGGCCGATGGAGAAGCCAGGGACGGTACGATATCCTGCGTTATGTTTGGCTGTGTAGGGTGCCCGGTGATTGTGAAGGCAAGTGGGATGTCTGGATAGACTGGATAGACCCTGAGACTGGGGAGAATCTGAAACATTGCCCCTTCTTGACGAGATTTGGCCGGGGCAAGTATGCTTGTGCCATTCATGACACCAAACCGCAGATATGCGAGAAGTTCTGGTGTGAAAGGGCATTTGGTGCTGGCAAGAGAGGCGTGCCTTTCCATGGCGTGAATGGTTTGAAAAAAGTGTTTGATCAGGTAGTGGGATGAATCGGTGTGTTCAGGGCCGCGCACCCCTTTTCAAGCTATGGCTGGACTCTCATCTCAGCTCCGTATAGCCGCTCAATACTTGCTTTGTTCGAGCCGTCGACAAAGCCTCAAGCTGTCCTCGTCCTCTACGATGTAATCTGGGTCGTGTACAGCCATAGGGAGTTTCGCGCCATACCCCAACCTCCAGATTTCCACAGAGTTGGCTCTGGCGTCTGGGTTCTCGTTTGCGTCCATGGGAGACTCGGGTGGTATAATGTCGCCCACTGAGGTTCCATAAGACGTGAAGCAGGGCATCCCGAGCATAACCGCAGAGGCAGTCACTGCCTTGAGGGCGGCTGAGTCTCTGAGGCCTGAGAATGAACGGGTCTGCTATGACCCTCTGGCAAGGGAGTTTATCGGTACCAGGTTCAGACTCCTTGTCAACAGTGGGTTCCTGAGAATGGTCGCGTTATGGGTTGTTGAACGATTGGTCCCTGGCTTGGCCGGCGACATAATCGGCCGTGTCAGGTACATCGATGACTACCTGAGGGAGTGCATTGCCGCTGGGATCGATCAACTGGTCATCCTGGGAGCTGGCTATGATTCCCGAGCCTACAGATTCGATGGACTGGATGGCAAAGTCAAGGTCTTCGAGGTGGATCACCCGGCTACTCAGAAAGTGAAGATGGCAAAGGTGAAGAAGATATTCGGTTCTCTTCCGGGTAACGTCGCCTATGTCCCTATCGATTTCGAGAGAGAAAAGCTCGACAGGTTGTTTGAAAGTGGCTATGAGAAGAACCTGAAGACGTGTTTCATCTGGGAAGGCGTGACGATGTACCTTACTCCGCAAGCGGTTGATGATACTCTGACCTTCGTGGCCAACAATTCTGGTAAGGACAGTTGTATCATATTCGACTACCTGTTCAAGTCATTTGTGGATGGAACCTCGGAGATGGAAGGAGTACAAAGGATAGAGGCGGTAAGGAAAGCCTATGAACTACTTGATGAGCCACTTACGGACGAACCCTTTACCTTTGGGATAGAGGAAGGGAATATTGGGGAGTTCCTTTCCCAGAAGGGATTCTGGCAGATAGAGGAAGTGACTGGTGAATACCTCGAGAACGCCTATTTCAGAGGGGTAGGCCATGGTAGGAGGGTGCTCCGTCTCTGCGGGTTTGTTCATGCCGCGGTGAAGGCCAAGCAGTGACTGTTTTGATTTTGGATCATTAGATCATGCTATGATGTGCCAAACCGAGAGAGAGCCATGAGGTGCAAAAGCGATGCCTCCTGATGTGGATGGCTGTTTGTCAGGTTGTACGTCCAGTGTGATAGCGGCAATCCTTGGGGTAGTGTTGATTGCTCTTGTTCTCTTGGGTGTATTCTAGTAGCTCGCCGGTGGGATAGCCCACAGCTTCTACGACTTCTTGCGGCTTGTCCTCTTCCGACGCTGCATACTGGACAAAACCCAGTCGGTCCAATCCTCGATGCCTTCATGGGTAGTGCAGGACACCTGGAATAACCTGGCCTTCTGATTGATCCCCTTGAGTGCCAGGGAGAATCCCTCGAGGTCGAATTTTGTGTAGGGCAGAAGGTCAATCTTGTTTATCACTACGGCATCTGCCAGGTGAAACAGCAAAGGATACTTGTATATCTTGTCATCTCCCTCGGGTACGCTCAGGATCAGCACCTTTCTATCCTCTCCCAGTTTGAACTCCCCAGGACAGACGAGGTTGCCCACGTTTTCGATGAACAAGAGGCCGATGTCATCCAGGGGCAGATTGTCCAGGGCTCGGTTCACCATCACAGCCTCCAGGTGACATTCACCGCCGGTATTTATCTGCAATACTGGCACCTTTTCCCTTTTCACCTTTTCGGCGTCGATAGTAGAGCTTATGTCTCCTTCGATAACGCCCATGCTGACTTTGTTCTTCAGTTTCCTTATGGTTTCCAGGATGAGGCTGGTCTTTCCAGCCCCGGGTGAGGACATGATGTTGATGGTGAACACCTGTTTGTTCTCCAGCAGCGCCCGATTTTTCTGTGCGATCTGGTCGTTGGCACTCAGGATATCTTTCAGAACCTTTATCTCCATTCTTACTCCACCTCAATACTCTCGACGTACAGTTCCTTGCCCGCTGTGATCTCCACACCGACCCTGTGACACTGAGGACAGGCCCAGTCAAATTCCTCGGGTGTGAACACCTCTCCGCATTCACGGCAGCGCGCCTGTGTTGGGATCTTCTTGAACGAGATGGATGCTCCCTCCGCAGGAGTGCCCTTGCTCAGAAATTCGAAGTAAAACTGCACACAGTCGCCGACGACGCCAGACAGCTCTCCGAAGACAAGATTGATCTTCTGTACCTTACCCGATCCTGTCTTGTTTGCCTCTTCGAGCACAAGGTCCAACATGCTCTGCGTGACAGCTAGTTCATGCATTGCTAAACCCAAATGATAACACAGTGCACCTGCTGCCCGCGAGGACAATGGTTGGATCCAGGATGTCAATCCCTCGCTGTGCCATTGGAAACGTAGTTCACTATAGATGGTTTGGCGGGTGAAATGCGAATTGGGCGGCGGAGTTCAAGTCTGCTGAGGAGATTGGCAGAAAGCGGGATAGCTTCGATCTAGTACCGCCGGATGAAGGGACGTTGTCGGCTCCTGAAGATGAGGCCGGCTATGAGGCCGAGGACCAGGCCTCCCAGATGGGCCTGCCAGGATATGGGAAACCACACGGAAAGGAAGGTCATTACCAAGAAGATTCCGATGACTGCCACCCAGAGTGACATAGGGGCTGGTATGGGGAAGACGATAACCTTGGCGTTTGGACGGAGCACTGCCAGTGCGCCTCCTAGGGCGAAGATGGCTCCTGATGCCCCAACGACTGCAATGTAGGGGTTTGCGCCGGGCGCATAGAGACCATATAGAATCCAGAAAGCCCCCCCCAGTAGTCCTCCCAGGAAGTAAGTGATGAGGAATTTCCCGTCTCCTATCAGTGCGGATAGATAGGTTCCGAAGAAGTAGAGCGCCAACATGTTGAAGAGAATGTGCGGGAAGCCATCATGGACAAAGATACTGGTGACGATTGTCCAGGGCTCCTCTGTGAAATATGCTGGCTTCAAGGCCAGGCGGTAAAAGAGTTCGTCTCGCTGGTATTTGGTAGGGAAGAAGACTGGCTGCAACAGGGTGGCAACAAACAACAGCACATTGATGATAATGAGAAACCATACTGCGCTGACGTAGAAGCCGCGGTCGTCTCTCATCAATTATCCGTAGTAGCCGAATTTCTATTAGGATAGGGGAAAATCGGACTTTTCTCAACTGGTGGAAAGATTCAGTGTGAAAAGGCTCAGCCAGGCTGTCATTGGAGGACAGTCGCTTGCCAATGGCGATCTATGTAGGCCATCCGGAAAGCAAGATTCTCGAGCCAGGATTGCAGAGTCTTGTAGAGAGCCTAGGCTTTGTCCGTCTTTGTGCTTGGCTTGCTCATCCTGTATCTTATCAAGAAGAATGGAAAGAGTATGATGAATGTGATCAGCCCCAGACTGCATCCCATGTTTATGGACTTGAGTGCCTCTTCTGGCGTAATGATCACATCCATTGGCAACTGGCCCAGGGCCAGTTGCTGCAAGACCAGTGTATTCTTCTCTCTTTTGATACCGGTGAATACTGATGCCACGGTGCCGTCAGGATTGTAGACTGTCATACCCATTTTGCTCCCCCTCTTAGTTATTCTGCTCGTTGGTCCTGTACAAGCCGTCGTCAACCGGCCATCATGGAGTGTAGTCAGGTTTGATGATACACCATCCTCTAGTATAACCCGACCGCGGGTGATTTTGGGTGGCTGCAGTGTACAATCACGTCTGCTGCAAGTCAAGGCCTGTTGTGCATTAGATACATGGAAAGGGCATATTCTGCAGTGGCCACATCTGCGTTGTCACTTGAAGCCGACCTTCGCCATGTGTCTGGCGGCAATGTACCCGAAGATCATGCTCTTTGCCTGGCAGGCACCACTGGTGTAGGCGAAGCCGTGTGACAGCAGTGCGGTGGTGTTGCTGGTACCATACAGGCCAGGGATAATCGCACCTTCGGCATCGATCACCTGGGCATTTTTGTTGATCACCAGGCCGCCCAGATTGCCCACCGAGCCTACGTATAGTTTGCATCCATAGAAGGGAGGTGTCTCCAGTGATCCCAGTGTGGGATTAGGTTCCTTGTCAGGGTACATTCTTTTACCCCACCATTTCTGGTAGGTAGTCTCCCCGCGATGGAAATCAGCATCAGTGCCTTCACTGGCGAAACGGTTGAATCGATCCACTGTCTCCACCAGGTTGTCTGCAGGGATACCCAGTTTGCTGGCCAGCTCTTGCAGGGTGTCAGCCTTGTGCAGCCAGTCGGGGTTCTTGGTGATCTTGGCCATCGCACTGATGCCCAGCTTGCCGGCGCAGGCCTTGTCAGCTATCCAGAAGAGCGGCGCATTGGCCAGCTCGGAGTTCACCTTCTCATACGCGAAGAAGGCGCGGCCTATGTCTGGGTAGAATGACTCGTTGCAGCAGCGCCTGCCGTGGCGGTTGACGATGATGTTGCCGGGGTAGCCATAGGCTATGGGCCGATAGAATGGTCTGCCTTCTACTTCCTCGCCCTCGACGTGAATGGTGGGCTGATATATGGAGTGATCCATCAGGGCCATTGCGGCGCCAACCTCCATACCCATGATGTGCCCGTCGCCCTCGTTTGAGTGTGGTGTCAGTGCAGACAGAGTGCAGCAGTTCATGAATCGTCTGTTCATCTCGTCATTCCATTCGTACCCACCCGTTGCCAGCAGGATTCCTTTCCTGGCTTTGATGAAGAAGTCCCGTCCTTCCTGCTCGGCGCGGAGGCCGACGACTCTACCGTCCTTGACCAGCAACTGTCTGGCCCGGGTGTCGAGGAGCATGTTGATGCCCCGGTCGGCGCAGGCCAGCGCCAACGGGCCGATGAGGCCGCGCCCCTCGGCCCATACGTCACGCAATCCCAGAAAGAAGGGAACAGGATCGCGCCTCACCTTGGCCAGTATAGGTTGGGTCTGCTCTACCTCCTTCAGCATAGGTATCATCAGTGCCGGGTCGGGATACAACTGGCGGCCACGCGCCTTGCCCCCGGGCAGATCGGTGTAGTAGTCGGGACTGCTCTCGATAGTCAGTTTCAGGGGAGTGTGATCCTCCAGGTAGCGGATGACCTCCGGCCCGTGGTCCAGGTAGGCATGCACCTGCTCTTCATCGTGCCGGCCCAGGCTGATGCGGCGTATGTGCGTCAGAGCCTCGTCTTTGGAGTCCGCGATCCCGGCCTCAATCATGTGGTGGTTGTAGGGAATCCAGAGCACTCCCCCGGAAAGGGCTGTGCCTCCACCGAGAGCGCCTGACTTCTCCATCAGTACCGTGCTCAGACCTAGGTCATGGCCGTATATTGCAGCACTGAGTCCACCCATGCTGGATCCAACTGATACCAGGTCCACCTCCATGTCCCAGCGATCGGGAATCCCGTTGTTCTTGACCATTATTCTCCCCTTTCTTAGTCCCTGATCTTGTTTCCTGACTGTCTTCTGTTGAGGATGCAGCTACATCCTCTTCAACGGCTCTCTGTCCCACATCTCCAAGAAGATCAGGGTCATTCTTGTCCTACTGATCTTCCATTCCTCTTTCTCTCTGATGTATTCATCATCGTAGAATCCTCCCAACCTGAATCCCTTCTTGGCTATAGGGAGGTAGTGATAGACAAAGAGCTCCCATTTTCCTGTGGCCGTGGTGTCACTCGTCATCTTGATCTCGGGATGATGTCCCTGGTGGACGCCGATGTGCTCCAGCAGCTTATCCCTGATGTTTTTCCTGATATCTTCCTTGCCTTCCATCTTGATGCCCGGCTCGTAATCGATCATGGCGTCTTCTGCAAAGCAGTCGATCACTCCATCCCAGTTCAGACTGTCCAGGTTGCGAAAGTAGCGATATTTGAGTTGCTTGATGGACTCGATATCCTCCAGAGCCCTGATTCGCGCCTCCAGTTCGGCTGGCTGAGCCATGGTATCAACCCTCCTCAATATCCCTGCGGTGACACGTCGGCAGCCCGGGGATATTTGTTCTCCTGAGTGGAGTATACAAGCACCTCTTGGTGCCCCACAAGTCAGTTCATCTACGTGATTGCCCTCTGGATTGGATCTGTCTGCACGTGAATGTCGTAAGCTGCGGCGGATGATTCAGGGCGGGTTTCTCCAGGAGTTAGAGAGGCTCTTGAGATGTCTATGCGTACTCTATATAATCGTTGCCAATAGCCAGCGTTATTGAAGGGAAGCCACTCAAATAGGGCATGTGAGCCAGTCTCTGAGCTTAGATACCTCGGATGCGGAATCGGGTGGCTACATGTCTCTAGCCTGAAGGCTGGAGAAGGAGAGTCGATATGGTGGCAGAAGAGCAGATTATCAGCGTCAAAGGCTTACACAAGACATACGATACCGGGAAGGTCAAGGTCTATGCCCTCAGAGGCATTGACTTTGCGGTGAAGAAGGGAGAGATGGTAGCCATCATGGGCCCAAGCGGCTGTGGCAAGACCACCTTGTTGAACTGCCTGGCTGGGCTGGATGACTTCGAACAGGGTGAAGTGTTGATAGAAGGAGTAGATCTCCAAGGCATGTCTGACAACACGCGGACTGACTACCGCGCCCGCCGCATGGGTTTCGTTTTTCAACTGTACAACCTGCTCCCAGTGCTCACTTCCGCGGAGAACATAGAGCTGACTCTGCTTGTCTCCGGCGTTCCGCCGAGGACTGCTCGTCAGAAGGCTCTGGAGGCTTTGAATATGGTAGCACTGGGAGACTTGGCCAACCGCATACCGGCGGAGCTATCGGGGGGGCAGCGTCAACGGGTGACCATTGCCCGGGCGCTGGTGAACCAGCCTGCCATAATATGGGGCGATGAGCCCACCGGGGACCTGGACAGCGAGACCACGGCAGAGATTATGGACCTACTCTGCCGTCTGAACAAAGAGAATCAGCAGACCTTTGTCCTGGTGACTCATTCCCAGGAGGTCGCGGCAAGGGCCGATCGCATTGTGATGATGCGGGATGGCCTGATTGTGGGTGAGAAGTAGCCATGCAGGAGATTTTTGGCCTTTCCATGACTACCCTGGCCCTGGTGCTGCTGGGGCTATTCATTGCCGTTCTGACTCTGGTCGGTGTAATGGCTTGGCGGAATCGCATAATGCTCAAGCTGGGGCTGAGGAACATCCCCAAGCGCCCTGCCCAGACGGCGCTGATCATTCTGGGCCTCATGTTGAGCACGGTTATCATCACCAGCGCCTTCGGTACTGGCGATACCATAGCCTATACCATTAGGTCTCTGGGGGCACGGACTCTGGGCGACACAGACGAAATTGTCAGCGCCAGTGACTTGGATGTGCCGGGTGTGCAACGCTATTTCGAATACTCTCGCTTTGAAGGACTACTTGGAGGGCTTTCGGGCTACGACAGTGTTGATGGTATTCTGCCCTGCATCAACCTGGGCGCGCCGCTGGTAGATGTCACGTCGGAGGAGTATGTCCCTAGCGTCACAGTCTTTGCTCCTGAGCCACGATACTATGCGGACTTCACAGAGCTAAGAAACGACAAGGGTCAAATGGTAAGCCTTGATGATCTGGGCAGCGACGGAGTCTACCTGGACGAGGAGACAGCCAGGGACCTGAAGGCCAAGCCAGGGGATACCCTCTACCTCTTCTTGGGAGAGCAGCCAACCGTGCTGGAGCTCAAGGCAGTGGTCAAAGATAGCTCGTCAGGCAGCCTTTCTGCCTTGATCATGCCGCTGTCGAGGGCGCAGGAGATACTGGGCAGGTCTGGCCAGATCAATGCCATATATGTTTCCAATGAGGGCGATCGGGTTGGGGGAGCCCGATACAGCGATGAAGTCAAGGAGAAGCTGGAAGGACTCCTGCAAGGCACAGGCCTCAAGGTGGAGACTGTGAAGAAGGACGTGCTGGAGCAGGCTGATCTGGCCGGCAGCGCTTTCACAACCATATTCGTAGCCTTTGGTCTCTTCTCAATCGCCGCAGGAGTGTTGCTGATATTGCTCATCTTCATGATGCTGGCCGCAGCCCGCAAGTCGGAGATGGGTATGGCCAGAGCGGTGGGCACCAAGAGGCGTCATCTCATCCAGATGTTCATTTTTGAAGGTACGGCATATGATTTGGCCGCGGCAGTTGTCGGGGTTGGACTGGGCGTGGCGGTCACCTATGCCATAGCGGGCATCGTGGCCCGCATCTTCCAGAACACACCGCTGGATCTAGCCTTCCATATGGAACCGCGGAGCCTGGTGGCCGCGTTCACTCTGGGAATTCTGGTCACCTTCGTCACTGTTGCTGTTGCATCCTGGAGGGTGAGTCGACTGAACATCGTCAGGGCTATCAGAGATATCCCCGAGCCCAAGTTTGAAAAGGTCGGCCGCAGAGGGCTGATTCTAGCGCTTCTACTGTTGTTTATTGGCACCTTGTCAACCCTCGGTGGCATAGCCTCCGGGAGTGGCACCTCTCTTTACATCGGAGTCTCGCTATTGATCATTGGGCTGGCCCTCCTGCTCCGCCGGTTTGGTCTCAGGGAGAGGCCGGCCTTTACGCTGGCCGGGATCGCTTTGCTGGTCTGGACACTGCTTCCTATGGATGCCCTTGATGTGTTTGGAGAGCTGACCATGGGGATAGAGATGTTCTTCCTCAGCGGGATGATCATGGTCCTCGGTGCCGTCTGGGTGGTGACCAATAACCTGGACATCCTGCTGCGCATTCTCACAATTGGTCTGAGCCGTCTCAAAGGGGTGGTTCCGGCGCTGAGAACGGCTCTGGCCTATCCTATGCAGAACCGTTTTCGTACCGGACTAACCCTGGCTATGTTCTCGCTGGTGATCTTCACCATGATCTTCATGTCTACGCTTATTACCACTACCACGGCTGCACTGGAGGATGTGGAGTCATTCTCCGGTGGCTATGATATTGCGGCCACAGTAAGCTACAGCAATCCTATCCCCGATATCGATGCAGCTATTGCTGCCGATCCTGGTCTCGATCCGGCTGTTGACTATGTGGCCAGCCAGTCCACCCTGCCGCTGGAGATCCGCCAGGTGGATGCCTCAAGTCAGGAGTGGGAGGAATACGTTGTCAACGGTGTGGATGAGACATACCTGGACACTACTACCTTTGAGTTCATCGTCATGGCTGAAGGCTACGGCTCAGCACGGGAGATATGGCAGGCCATCAGGGATAATCCTGGCCTGGCGGTAATAAGCGCGGAAGCCGTCCCTGCCCAAAACGAGTTCGGATTCAGTGTGGGTGGGCCCCAGTTCCAGTTGGAAGGGGTGTTCCAGGAAGATGAGACCATGTCTCCCATAGTCGCAGTGTTGCGAGACCCCTACAGTGGCACTCAGATGACGCTCACCATCATCGGTGTCCTGGAGCAGATCAGCTTCAACTACGGTATCTACACCTCTCAGGAGACCCTGGCTCAAACGTGGCCTGTGGCTGCTGTGCCCACGACATACCTGTTCAAGCTGGCGGAGGGAGTGGATGCTAAGGAAACAGCTGATGCCCTGGAAGCAGCCTTCCTGACCCATGGTATGGAGGCCATATCAATAAAGGAGAGCCTGGATGAGGCGAACAGGACTAGCTTCGCCTTGAACTCGCTGCTTCAGGGCTTCATGTCCCTGGGTCTGGTGGTGGGTATCGCTGCTCTGGGTGTGATCAGCACCAGGGCGGTGGTTGAGAGACGCCATGAGATAGGGGTACTGAGGGCCATAGGCTACCGGCGACGCACGGTGCAGATCAGTTTCCTTCTGGAGTCCTCTATTGTAGCGCTGATTGGCATACTCATCGGTGTGGTACTGGGATTGGCTCTGTCCTACAACGTGATCGATTTCCTGAAAGGGCAGATAGAGGGGTTAGAGTTCCAGATCTCCTGGCTGCAGATAGTGATAATTGTGGCCATAGCCTACCTCGCCTCTCTACTTATGACCCTCCTGCCAGCCTGGCAAGCATCAAGGATCTATCCTGCCGAGGCTTTGCGCTATGAATAACACTATTTGGTGCTGCAGAATTGAGTAGGGAAGTTGGCCTCCGGATTGGCTAGCGGTGCTGTCCCCTTCTGACTGCCAAGCCTTGTGGCTGTATATCTGATAGGTGCACCAGCATGGTTGCAGACAAGTATCAAGACTACGTTTACAACCTGATTAAAAAGGTCATCGACGAGATCGGCCCGCGGCCGTCCTGCAGCGAAGAAGAAAGGAAGCTGGGTCGCCTTCTGATCAAAGAGTGGATGCCGATCTGCGACGAGGTCGCAGTAGAATCGTTCACATGCAGTCCACGGGCCTTTCTAGGCTTCCTGCCCTTGTCCGTGTTGGCCTACTTCGCTGCGGTCATCCTCTATTGGTTTTATCCTCCCGCCTCTCTAGCCATGGCTGCTGCCAGCTTCAGTATGATCTTCTTCGAGTTCATGCGCTATCGGGAGTTCATCGATTTCCTCTTCCCACGTAAGAAGGGACAGAATGTCATAGGGGTGATTCGTCCTCGCGGCAGAACCGAGCAGCGGGTCATAGTCAGTGCCCACCAGGATTCGGCCTACGAATTCCGTCTCTGGTATCACCTGGGGACAGCCGCTGTTGTGCTCATAGCGATTGCGGTGGCAGCGATTCTTGTAATTCTCGGTGGCAGCATTGCCAGGACGATCGGCTATCTTGGTAGTTCGACAGAGTCCATGGCCTACATGGCCGTCGGGATAGCAGCCGCCGGGCTTGCTCCCATTGTTGGACTCTTTCTGTTCTTCAATACTGGCAAGCCTGTGCCCGGCGCCATGGATGACATGGCTGGGATTGCCGTCACTTCCGGCTTAGCCAGGTACTTGGATGATGCCAGACGTGGCGGAGGCTTCTTCCCCCAGAGCACTGAAGTCGTGCTGTTGGCCACATCTGCAGAAGAGGCGGGGCTGCGCGGTGCCAAACGGTATGCTCAGAAGCATGTGGCTGAGATGAAGCAGAAGCCGACATATGCATTGTTCTTGGACGGCGTCTACGATGAACGGTTTCTCACGGTGACCGACCGCGAGCTCTGCACCGGAGCGAAACACGACCCCAGTCTGGTCAAACTGGCTCAGGAGGTGGCAGCCAGTCATGGCTGGCCTATAAGAAAGCGTTGGATTCCTCTGGGAGGGACCGATGCCTCTGCCTTCTCACTTAAGGCAATTCCTGCTGTCTGCCTTCATTGTCAGGATACGTCGCGGTTGGTGTCCAACTATCACACGCGCCATGACACATTGGAGCACATCCGTCCCCAGTCTCTGTCCGTCTCACTCCAGATGGTCATCGATATGATCGAGCGGCTGGACACAGGATGTGCGGAATCGTGGGAATGAGCGATATAAGTCACATACCTCGGCGAGCTGCAGAGCGATAATGAAATGGTTTACGGCTTGGAGGAACAATGGATCAAGAGATTATGAAGGCAATAGTCTCAGGACTTCGATGTAAGAGCTGCGGCAAAGGGTTTCAAGTGGAAGAAGTTGCTGTGTTGGGGCACAGAGACAGCCTGTGGTATTTCGGAGTGAACTGTTCTGCTTGCAGGAACCACGAGGTGGTGGCAGCGGTGGTTGAAGTACCCGATGAGGCTGGTTTATGCGATGACCTGAACGAGTCTGAGAGAAGCAGGTTTGTTGATCCGATTAGCTTCGATGATGTTCTGGACGCACACCTCGTCCTGAAAGACTTCGATGGGGATTTTCGTGATCTATCTCCCAAAGCTGAGAGCCAGGGAGCCTTATTTACACCATGATCATCACGCTCGCCTGTGATGACGGATGTTACCCAGCGATATTCACTTCCAGGTTCTGTGACCCCGACACCACGCGCGCTAGGTGAGCAGGTATCCGCCGTCCACCACCAGCATGGCGCCGGTGACGTAGTCTGAGGCCTCGCTGGCGAAGAAGAGCACCACCTTGGCGATGTCGTCGGGCGCCCCCGGGCGGCCAAGAGGCATGCGGCCCATGAACTTGTTCAGCAGGTCCTCGACGCCCTGCCCCTTAGCCTCTCGTGCTACCCTGGTCTTTTCTGTACCGGGGGTCCATACACTGCCCGGTGCCACTGCGTTGACGTGTATCTTGTGGGGCCCCCACTCCAGAGCCAGTGCCTTGGTGAGGGACAGCACACCGCCTTTTGAGGCGTTGTAGTGTGATACCTCGCCCATGGGGTGTACGGCATCTATCGATGCGATATTGATGATCTTGCCCCCGCGCTCTGCTCGTATCATCTCCCTGGCCGCAGCCTGGCAGAAGAAGAACAGGCCTTTGAGATTGATGTCCAGTGTTCTGTCCCATAGTTCTTCAGTGGTGTCTATGGCAGGCGAGAGAGGGTAGATGCCGGCGTTGTTCACCAGGATATCGAGGCTGCCAAAGATCTCTACAGCGGCCTTTGCTACCTTCTCGGCATCAGCTATGTTACGGGTATTGGCAAGAATGGCATGAGCCTTGCCACCTCTGGCCTTGATCTTATCCACTGTCTTGTTGGCGGCATCAACATCGATATCGGCAATCATCACGCTGGCCCCTGCCTCACTCAGCCGGTAGGCGATGGCCCTTCCGATTCCCATTCCGGCGCCGGTGACGATAGCGCCCTTGCCACTCAGGTCGAAGAGTTCAGCGATGGACTTTGTTGCCATGTCTATCCTCCGTTTCTTGTGATAGCCTGAATCCACAGGTTGCGTGTCTTCTTTTGGTCGCTGCCCTGTGCCGTTCCTGTCTATCATAGGGCATTCCATTCATCAATTTCAACCCGGCAGGGCTGGGCCAAGACATACACAACACCTGCGTCTATAATATCAAGATGATCAGTTAAGCGGAGGGTTCATCTTGGATAATCAGGAAGTGAAGAAAACGTGCTGCCAGTTCTGCAGCAATATGTGCGGTGTTCTGGTCACTGTTGAGGATGGCAGGATCCTGAGCATCAGGGGCAACCCCGATCATCCGTTGAGCCACGGCTTTGCTTGTGAGAGAGTGCGTATTGCTCCGAAATGGCTCGAGCATCCTGACCAGCTCATGTATCCACTGAAGAGGGTTGGCCGGCGTGGTGAAGGGAAATGGCAGAGAGTGAGTTGGGATGAAGCGCTGGGAGAGATCGGTGACAGGCTGCTCGATTTGAAGAAGAGATATGGTCCAGAAACTGTGGGGGTCTTCGAGGGCACCTATAGGGGCAACGACTACTGGCCGCGAGGCCGCTTTCTGAGCTTGTTTGGCAATCCTCACAACATCTTCGCACCTGGAATCATCTGTGGCATTAACGATATGGCTATCAATATGGCGGTCATGGGCGATGTCACTACCTATGCCATTGAGATGTCCAATGCGAAGTGTGTGGTCTACTGGG
>MGMW01000056.1:4886-5649 GCA_001795035.1 Chloroflexi bacterium RBG_13_53_26 | reverse complement strand
AGAATGGAATTACCGCTACGGCAGGCAGACCTATATGAAATATCTCATCACCCATCCAAAATATGTTGTGAGCAGTGCATTTGACTACAGGTACCTCTTGCTTTATCCGAATGGTGAACGAAATATATGGTACAAGTCGGCGAAACCCATTGATGCAAGAATTCTATCTGTTTTTTTTCTCAATGATGATGTTGATCTAAAAATGTTTTTAGCCATCTTCATATTTTCACTGATCCTGCTCTTTATTATTTATTTTAAGTATGGGAACGATGATGGGGAACAGATGACGATGATCCTATTGATCTGCTACATCATTCTCATTACCATCCCCCTTGGTATACTCATATTTCATGGTGACCTCATGGATTTAGCAAGACACTCATTTACCAATATTGTTCAGCTGAATTTGGGAGTTGTGTTGTTCTATCTGTTTATGGCTGATTTATTGATGATGAAGATGCGAATGGGCAACGTTAAAAATGAGTCATGATTTTATTGAGGGCCTATCGACAGATTTTTGCCGAGTTGACATAGAATCATATGGTTTAGTTATTAAGGCATTGGAAAATTTCCCATTTAAGGTCTATGATTTTGACCCTGTAAGGGTTGCCAAAGAAGCTCTGGCGCCCCAAAAAAGTATAAATCAAGCGAACATACTTTTAAAATATACGGAGCTGAAGAACAAAAAAGTATTAGAAATTGGATCCGGTTGGGGAATCAATTTCATCGTCTGGACCAAGAAATACAATATAAATGGCTACGG
>MGMW01000056.1:0-4616 GCA_001795035.1 Chloroflexi bacterium RBG_13_53_26 | reverse complement strand
ATGGCGAGCATTACCGGAATCATGTTTCCTCATGGGCCTGCTGGCGGAAATCCTCATGCGGAACTGCCAGAAGTCCTGGGACAAGCCGGCGTGTCTGGTCGAGGCAGGCAGTAATCTGGAGCAGAAATAATCATGTGCGGAATTTGCGGTTTTGCCGGTGCCGGCGATGTGGATACTCTTGCGTCCATGAATGAGGCCATGGTCCATCGGGGTCCCGACGCCGATGGGCTGTGGCACGACGCCCATGAGGCGGTCTACCTGGGACACAGGCGTCTGTCCATCATCGATCTGAGCGGCGGGGCGCAGCCGATGTGGACGGCGGACGGCACTCTGGGGATCGTCTTCAACGGGGAGATCTACAATCATCTGGAGCTCCGCGAAGAATTGAGCAGGGCCGGCCACTATTTCCTGACCGACCATTCCGATACCGAGGTGCTGCTCCACGGTTACCGGCAGTGGGGCCATGATCTGCCGTCCCGTCTCAACGGCATGTGGGCCTTCGCCCTTTACGACCGGACGCGTCGCGAGCTCTTCCTCAGCCGGGACCGTTTCGGGAAAAAACCTCTTTTCTATTCCCTCCAGAAGGGGACTTTTGCATTCGCCTCGGAACTGAGCGCCCTGATTCGCCACCCGCAGATCACGGCCGACATTCATGTGGGGAGCCTCAAGAAGTACTTTGCCTACGGTTATATCCCGGCGCCTTCCACCCTTTATCGGCAGATCTTCAAGCTCCCCGGCGGCCATAATCTCTTGTTCAAGCTGGATGCTATGGTCTGCCATGTGACCAAGTACTGGGATTTCGTTCTGGAGCCTTTTGAGCATATACCGGCCAACCCGGAAGCAGCATGGGGGGAGGAGCTTCGGGAGCTGCTGAGGAAATCGGTGCAGCGCCGACTCATGTCCGATGTGCCCCTGGGGGTCTTTCTCAGCGGCGGCGTCGATTCTTCCGCCATCACGGCCTTTGCGGCAGAAGCGGCCGGCGGGGCGCGCATGAAAAGCTTCTGCATCGGGTTTGAAGAGGCGAGTTTCGACGAAACAAGATATGCCCGAATCATTGCCGAGCGTTACCACACCGAGCACTACGAGGAGATCCTCTCCATGGAGCGGGCCCGGGAACTTCTACCGGAGATCATCGGCAAGCTCGATGAGCCCATGGGGGACAGTTCGCTCATGCCCACCTATCTGCTCTGCCAGGAAACGAGAAAACATGTGACAGTGGCGCTGGCCGGAGACGGCGGCGATGAACTCTTTGCCGGCTATGATCCCTTCCGGGCTCTTGGAATGGTAAAATGGTATGATCGCCTCATTCCCAGGCCAGTGCATCAGGCAATCCGGATGGCGGTGGCGGCGCTTTCCTCGACCCATGTGAACATGAGCCTTGATTTCCGACTCAAGCGGACGCTGAGAGGCCTGTCCTATCCCAGGCGTCTCTGGAACACCATCTGGCTGGGACCGCTTGATCCGCGGGACATGGAAGAACTTTTCCGGGAGCCCACCGACATTGAGGAGGTCTATGCCGAAGCGATCGAGCAGTGGGATGCCTGCCGGCAGGAGAACCTGGTCGACAAGACACTGCAATTCTACACGAAGCTTTATCTGCAGGATGGTATTCTTGTAAAGTCCGACCGGGCGAGCATGATGAATTCACTTGAGGTTCGAGCCCCTTTCCTCGACATCGAACTGGTCGATTTTGTCCGTAAAATACCCCATGCCTACAAATACAGGAACGGCCAGACCAAATACATCCTGAAAAAGGCACTGGAACCCGTTCTGCCGCGGGAGATCCTCTATCGCTCCAAGAAAGGGTTCAGCGTACCAATCGGCCGGTGGTTTCAGGAGGGCAGTCTTTCTCTCGAAAGTCAGGGTGTATTCCCATACCTTCATGCCCCCTGCATCGCCGGAATGGCAGCGGATCACCGCGCCGGCCGCATGGATCATCGGGCCTTTCTTTGGAACATCTGGCTCCTGAACTCTTGGAGCCAAAGATAGCACGGTCTCCCTTGTGGTCGAAATTCATAAAAATAATCCACGCTTCAAGGGAAGTGGAACAAAATTTACGAATTTTGTATCTTTCAAGATATTTTCATAGTAAGAACCAAAAAATTTCTCAAAACCGTTTAACTTGACATGTGGCACACGAATTAGGGGGGGATGTCATATGGGAAGAGAAGGTGGACGCCGTGAATGATAAAATTAATGTGGTCGAAGTTCGGCGGCTATGCCGGGAAGTAGAAGTCCGTCTGAAGGAGCTTTCCCGGTTGACCGGGGAGGAACGTGAGGCTCAACCGTTGGAATTGTCGGTTGTGATCCCCTTTTTCAACGAAGAGCAGAATGTCCCCATTCTGGTGGAACAACTCCGGAAGGCGATCTCCGGAATGGGAATAAATGACTATGAACTCATCTTCATTGACGACGGGAGCCGGGATGGCACTTTAAGGATACTTCAGTCGCTTGTGGCGGATGACGCACGAATCGTCATTGTCGAACTGTCCCGGAACTTTGGCCATCAGGTGGCCGTCAGCGCGGGTCTTGACCACGCGGAGGGCAAGGCTGTGGTCGTGATGGATGCTGATTTGCAGGATCCGCCATCGGTGGTGCCGGAACTGGTGAAGAAGTGGCGCGAGGGGTATGATGTGGTGTATGCCGTTCGGAAAAACCGCAAGGAAAACTGGTTGAAGCGCGCTGCCTACAAGACATTCTATCATTTGTTGAGCAGGATTTCAAGCGTTACGGTGCCATTGGATGCCGGTGACTTCTGCTGCATGGATCAGCGTGTCGTCCGTATTCTTGTTGCCATGCCGGAGCGTACCCGTTTTGTGCGCGGCCTGCGGAGCTGGGTGGGACTCCGGCAGGTTGGATTGCCCTATGATCGTGAAGCCCGATACGGTGGCGCGCCAAAGTACGACTTTTGGCGGCTTGTTCTCCTGGCTGCGGACGGCGTTGTGTCCCTTTCGCATGTGCCGCTGCGGCTTGTGACGACGATCGGGTTCATCGTGTCGATCTTTGCTCTGTTGCTGGGTGCATTTTTCATGATAAAAAAAATAGTTATCGGATTGTCGCCGCCCGGTTATGCCTCCACGATGACGGCGATTTTCTTTTTGGCGGGGATCCAACTGGTGACGATCGGTGTGCTGGGAGAATACATCGGCCGTATTTTCGATGAAGTCAAGGGCCGTCCGCTCTATGTTTTACGCCGGGTAACGCGTGCAGGTCGTTCCAAATGAGTCCGGACAAGCCGATCATTCGGGTTCTGATGCTTAACAATGAGTTCCCGCCTTTGGGCGGAGGGACCGGCAGCGTCAACCAGGCCTTGATGGATCGCTTTGCAGGCCTGGAGCGTTTTGAAATCGACCTCGTTACCTCGGCCCGGGGACGAAAGCCGGAACAGGTAGCATACGCAGACCGAATCCGGATCTTTAAAGTTCCGGTCAACAATCAAAATATTCATCACTCAACAGCCCGGGAGCTGAGTACCTATGCGTGGCTCGGGTGGCGAAAGGCGTCCCGTCTGCAGCGGGAAAGACCGTACGATCTATGTATGACGTGGAGTACCGTTCCGGCGGGGTGGATCGCCCGGCGGCTGTGGAGAGAGCATGGCCTGCCTTACCTGGTGCGGATCACCGGGCCTGACATCCCCGGTTTCGAGAAACGGTATCGGCTGCTCTATCCGTTCCTGGCTCCGGTGATCCGGAGAATCTGGCGGGATGCGCACACCGTTGTGGTGAAGTGTGCCGGCGAAGCCGGAATGGTCAAAGCGGTATCTCCGCTGATCATGCCGGTCACGATTCAAAATGGTGTAGAGATGAAGGCATTCACGCCCTCATGCCCTCCACAGGCAGGGGAGCCGCTTCGAATGGTATGTGTGGGGCGTCTCGTCAAGCGTAAGGGACAGGACCGTTTAATTGCGGCGGTGGCAGAACTCAAGGCCCTTGGTGTCAAGGTACGGCTGGAACTGGTGGGCGCCGGCGACGAGGAATATGCATACCGGAGATTGGTTGAGAAAGAGGGACTCCATGATTGTATTGTGTTTACCGGTTATGTTCCGCGCGAACAGATTGCGCAACACTACTCGAAAGCCCATGTTTTTGTGCTGCCTTCCGATAATGAGGGAATGAGCGTCTCCACGCTTGAGGCGATGGCTGCCGGACTACCCCTGGTCGTGAGTCGAACCTGTGGAACCGATGAACTGGTGGATGAGGGGGGCAACGGCGTCACCTTTGGGTCTGATGATGTAAACGGGCTTGTTTTAGTGTTGCGGCGGTTGGCCGGCGATCCGGATGCGGTGGCCCGGATGGGACGTGCCTCGCTCGAAAAGGCGCGTCTATTTACTTGGGATCATGTGACACTGGCTTACACCGGACTTTTTGAAAATATGCCTGGTTTGCGCAGCACAATGGATTAGTTGTTGAGTGCCAGGACATCGTGGATACCCGATTGTTCAGCGTAGTGACAGGAGTAATTCAAGCTCTCGCATTAAAGACCAAGTAAAAATTGTCAAAAACTAAAAAGGAGGAAGTACATGATCCTTATCGCTGGCGGCGCCGGGTACGTCGGTTCCCACGCTAATAAAATCCTCAATAAACGAGGCTACGAAACGGTTGTCTATGACAATCTGA
>MGMW01000055.1:885-12577 GCA_001795035.1 Chloroflexi bacterium RBG_13_53_26 | reverse complement strand
GCGGGCATCAGTCTGCCGGACATGTGGGTGGTCATCCGGTCAATGATGAAACCGTCTACCCTCAAGATACTCTTCTCCCGCCGCTGGGTCAAAGAGCCAGAGCATCCCGGCGAGTTCTAACTGCATAGTTGCTGGCGATGCGCCAGTCAGATGCAAATCATAGAGAGGCCCTGGAAAGGCCTCTCTATCTTTTGTGTAACTATCCTAGCAGTCTGAGTCTCTTAATACCTCTGATCTCGACAGCGCGCCTCTGGCTACAACCGTTCAGACTTTGACGGGGGTCTCCTTGTCGCTCTTAACCTTTGTCTTGATCGAGAACTGCTCCTCTATGGATCGCCGGTGTATGTTATTCATGGCGCAGAATGGTATCAGTCTGGCCTTTGAGTCTTTGTCAGGGACGCCGTAGTGCAGGCAACAACCCTGAACCCTGTCCACATCGAAGTTGTACGGGTCCATGAATTGCATGATGCCTATGGTGATCCAGTGGTCCCGCATCCAGTCGTCTACCAGGTGGCGACCGGACTTGTAGCTCTTGGTCAAGAGCAGGGGTAAGAGCTTGAACCAGAAGGCGGGGCGAACGTACATGAGAAAGCCGGTTATCAGATTCCACATGATCACTGGCCTGGGCTTGTTCTGATCAAAGGCCCGGCGCATTCTGAAGTACAGCTTCTCGTTGTCGATGAACCGAGACACCGGGACAAACTTGTTCTTCTCGTGGGCAACCAGCGCTATCATCCCGCAATGGGGATGAACGCCGAAGTCCCTGTGTCTGCCGCCCTTGGTGACCATTTTGGCGAGGGTCTGATTCATGGGCAGTGTGAAGAAGTCGCTCTTCTTGATCTGCCCGCCGGTCTGCTCCTCGCAGAGGCGCATGACGTCAGGGGTGGTTATCCTCATCTCCTTCAGCTTGGTGCGGTCTATCCTCCCTGCGAAGCTGACCGGCTGGAAGACAATATGCCTGATGACGTCAGAGTTCTGCCCCAAGTACCTCATGATGTCGCCAATCTGGTGGTCGTTGACGCCTTTGGCAATGGTGGGAACGAGGGCAATACCACTGTAGCCGATTTTTCTGGCGTTTTCGATGACCTTCTGCTTCATGGGCCAGAGGTCACGCCCCCGGGTCTTTATGTAAGGCTCCGATGTTACCCCATCAAACTGAAGATACAGATAGACCCCTTCGATGTCGCGCAACTTCTTGAAGTAGTCAATGTCCTCCGCCAGCCTTATGCCGTTGGTCGCCAGGAGGATGTAGTCGACGCCCATCTCCTTTTCCAAACGCAGTATGTCGAGGAGGTCTTCTCTTACTGTAGGCTCGCCGCCGCTATTCTGAATCCCCTGGACGATGTTGGGGCGGTTCATTTCCTGAGCGTACTCTATGATTGATCTTATCTGTTCCAGCGTTGGCTCATAGACGTAGTCCACGGCATGAGCAGCGGCAAAGCATACGGGGCAACGCAGATTGCACCTATTGGTCAGGTCGAGAATCAGGAGGGTGGTACGTGTCCTATGGTTCTGACAGATGCCGCAATCCATGGGGCAGCCATCGCGGGACGGCCTCGGTGCAGACAGCCCCTTGCCATCATCCCTGAACTTCTCGGCTCGTGCGTACTCCGGATAGTCGCTCCAATAGACATCCTCGAAGCTGCCGTGGTCAGGACAGGATTTTCTCATTAGGACCTGACCATCGACTTCCCATAATTCGGCGTCCAGGACCCTCAGGTCTTCCGGGCAGATGGATTTCGTTGTCTTAAGCAGTTGCACAATACCCCCTCGAATGATTCGTTTGGTGAGCAGAGTCCCTGTCACGGATGTCCCGTGCGGAACAATATTGCACTACTGACTCTCCTTTGACGTAGAGGCCACCAGCGCATTGCCGAAATAGACCTTGGTATGAGGCCAGGGGATCTCTATGCCTTCCTCATCGAATACCTTCTTCAATCTCAACCGCAACTCTCCCATGATGGCCCACTGTTTGGTAGGTTTGGTATCCGCCATTATCTTGATATCGATGCCCGAATCCCCCAGATTGTCAACGCGGAGTACCTGCGGTGTTGTCAGAAAGTCGGCTGCCCAAGCGGGATCCTGTGCCAACTCTTTCCCCACCCTGTTGATCACTGCTATGGCATGATTCAGATCTGTGCCATAGCCCACACCGATGTTCATGTTCACCCTGGAGTATCCCTTGGTGAGATTGCTGGCTACACGTATCTCTCCGTTTGGCACCGAGTGTACGATGCCGTCCAGGTCTCTCAGCAGTGTTCTGCGCATATTGATGTCCTCAACCAGTCCTGATGTATCGGCGATCCTGACCACATCGCCCTTCCGGTACTGGTTCTCCATGATGATGAACAATCCAGCCAGGATGTCTTTGACCAGGCTCTGGGCCCCAAAGCCGATGGCAATGCCTACCACGCCAACCCCAGCGAGTATGGGCGATATGTTAAGACCTATTTCACTCAGCATCATGAAGGTAATGACGGCAACAACAACTGCCTGGAATGCAGCTACCAATACACCGGAGAGAGTATCTACTCTCTTGTTGACCTCTTCTTCAGTCTGACCTTCGGCTGATCTTGTAGTTGATTTCCTGATGATTTTGGGCAGAGCCGCAGTGGCTGCCAGGACAAGCACGAGGCCAATTATTGTAAGAAGAGCAAGTTTCGGTCCATGCAGGCCCAGCCATTTCCAGACGGCGGGCACCTTGATGCCGGCCATGTCCAGAATCACGAAAAGCCCCAGAACGGCGGCGATGAGCGGGACGAGCCGCCTCAGTGCGCCTATGATCAGGTCGTCCAGAGGACTGGCGGTCTTCTCGGCTACCGCAACCATGTACCAGTCCAGGAACACGCGGACTATGATTACCCCAGTGTAGATGCCCATGGCGACGAAGAGGATAGGGACTACATTGTCAATAGACCCCTCCCATGATTCCGGTACCACTGCAAATTCGATCCCAGCGTAGAGACCGACCCAGAAGCACCACAGCAGTGAGGCAAAGCGAGTTGAGTGGATCAAGATATCATCCCACTGCGTCTCCGTTTTCGCTGACCACTTGTGAAGCCTCCAGTAGACGAAGTTTCTCAGCAAAACGGCGATCACAATGACGGCTATGCCTATCCCGATTGGCACAAGCCAGCGCAGTACTTCGTTGTCGCTAAGCTCTTCCATGAAACCCATGTCTACACGACTCCTTGCTGGTACAGGATGGAGAGAGGTTCTGAGATATACAAAGAGGATAGTGGCTCAAACATGCCTTGGTAAGCCATGCAACTCTTGCGTAACGTGTTGCCCGACAGTCTCTGACATTGGATTGAATGGTAGCGCATGGAAATACGAAAAGTCAACCGTACTCTTCTTGCAGAATGCAGAACTTGGTTTGAGTGGCTGGTGTTTGCCTGCTATAATCGTCAACTACACGATTGCCTACATAGAGGTAGCCAGCGCTGGACTTTGCGGCGCTGTAGACAGTGTATGAATGCAGTGCGAATCGCAGACTATTATGAACCCCGGGAGGTTTGAAAGTGGGATTGTTCAGTTCTCTAGTCAAGACTAATGTTGAAGAGATGAAGGCGAAGAAGGATGTTGAAGGCCTGATACACGCATCTAAGAACAGAGGGAACGTCTGGGTCAGGAGGGATGCGGCCGTTGCTCTGGGAGAGGTAGGCGACCCCTGTTCTTTTGATGCGCTTATCGAGGCCCTGAAAGACAAGAACAAGGACGTTCGCAGTGCGGCAGCAGAGGCTCTCGGAAAGATGGGAGGTCACCCTAGAGCAGTAGAATCCCTTCTTGATTCTCTGAAGAACGGTGATATGTGTGCCCGGGAGGAAGCTGCTTCGGTCCTCGGCAAGATAGGCCACAAAGATGCGGTTGAGCCCCTCATTCAAGCGTTGAAGGATGAATCATTCTTCGTCCGGCAGAGCGCTGCATCGTCCCTTGGAAGGATAGGAGACGCAAGGGCGGTGGAGTCTCTGGCTCAGACTTTGAAAGATGAAGACAAGGACGTCCGACAGGCGGTGGCTTCAGTCCTTGGAGACATAGGTGACTCACGCGCGGTGGAGCCTCTGATTGAGGCGTTGAAAGATGAAAGTGCTCGTGTTCGATATGGGGCAATCGAGTCTCTGGACAAGATAGGAGATAGAAGGGCAGTGGGGCCTCTAATCGAAGCTCTCAAGGACAAAGGATGGTTGGAGCTTCCTGGGGTGGCGAGTAAGACTGGAAAGGGTAGTGCATCAAGAAAAGCATGGGTTAGACAGAGGGCGGTGGAAGCCCTGGCTAGGCTAGGGGATGCCAGGGCGGTGGGCCCTATTACAGAGGTTCTGAACGACAAACATGAAGCCATCCGCAAATCCGCTCAGGAAGCCTTGGGCAAATTGAATGCGAGGAGTCCTGCAGCATAAAGGCATCTCTTGACAGAGGCCAAAAAGCAATCACCTGGGTACAACCAGAACCGTTATCGCTTGTACGTCTTGGGCTTGGCCGAATCCTGCACCCTCTTCTTGACCTTGAAGACCTCTTCTACCAGCGAATCCGGCTCTAGCTTGTCCGACTCCTCCCAGGGCTTGGCTAGATTCAGGTCCTTGGCAATGATCTTGTAGCAGTTGTAGGACTCGGTTGCGCCTGCATTGGATCCCACGTGCCAGCATCCTCCCGTGGCATAGAGGTTCTTTATCGGCGTCCTGTGGTTGGCCAGCTCCGGAGTAGGTCTGTTGCCTTCAACCTGCCAGTAGTTGCGGTCAATGCCAGCCATGGTACCCATTGGTGCCAGGTTCTTCATACGCAGGTGGTCATACGGGCTGTTGGTGTCAACACCGATGACGTTATCCCAGGTCATGTTGGGAGCATACTGCTGCCAGATCTGGATCAGTTCATCGGCATACCGCTTCTTGATCTCCAGCCACTCCTTCTCCGTATGACGAGTGGCCGGCGGGGCCAGTTGCTCGTTCTGGAGGACGTGTTTCCCGGGAGGAGCATAGGACGGATCAGCCAGACTATGACAGCCTACCGTGGGAGCATAGTCCTCGAAGGGAGGCCATTGCCCCAGCTTCATGTACATGCACTCCCTGGCAATGTGGTCAGGGGAGGAGTCCGGCTGCATCCCCAGCCATTCACATTCGTGAATGTCGGGGAAGAATGCCTCAGCCTTATACTTGGGGGCCTCGTGAACGGCAAAGGTGTACCACATCAGGCAGCCGAAGGTCTTCTCTATCAGTTCCACCCGCTTGGCCAGCATGGGATCGATGTGCTCCCGGCCGATCAGGTCGAAGCAGAGCTGGTGCGGGGCCATGCCGGCGCTGACCACGATCTTGTTGGCCTTGACCCGACTGCCATCCATCAGATGAACGCCTGTGGCCGCGCCGTTCTCGATAACGACCTTATCCACCTCGGTGTGGGTGAAGAACTTGCAGCCCATCTGCACCAGGATCTGGTGACAGGCATGAGCAATCTGGTGCGTGCCGCCCGGGGCAAAGCCTATGAGCGGCAGATATGAGGCGAAGCCCATAGCTGTGGGCCCAAATCCAGGTTCATTGATATCATTGACTGAGGAGACGGCAAACCTGAGGATACAGGACTGTAGCTCGGGACTCTCAAACCATTCACTTATTACGCGGTAGGAACTAGCAGTAAGCACCACACCATCAGGAGTGAATCCGGCCTCCACCATCTTCGGGAAGAACTCCAACTGTCTGTTGAAAATCTCAGGAGCCGTCTTGAATTCCGCCGGATTGTAGAGCATGTCTGCCTGGACTCTCCAGTATTCCTTGCTCCGCTCCATTGCCGACAGCTTCACCCACCTCTCAGCATCCTTCTTGGAGAAGCGGGCAATCTGCTCGCCGGTGCGCTCCTGCGTCGGGTCATACTTGGTACTGTAAATGCCGAGTGCTGTCTCATTGTTCTTGAAGACAAACCCGTCGCTGCAGAGGTGCTGATCCCATCGGCCGCCGTACTCCCAGAAATCGGGGAAGTCGCGCCACACGGGCAGGTAGTACATCGGCAGGATTATATTGGCGTGCGTATTGCCCCGAAAGCCCGGAGCCGAGGTCTCCTCAGTGGCCAAGCACCCGCCGATTTCATGTCTTCTCTCAAATATGCCGACACTCATGCCGCCATATTTCATAAGGTACATCGCCAACAGCAGCCCTTTGTTTCCTCCCCCGATTATCACCGCATCATAACTAGCATCGGCCATTCTACCTCCTTTTTGTTGATGGAATGCTTACATGGTACAGCATCAGACTCACTAATGGTGCTTGTCTCACACGAGAAGGGTTAAATCCAGAACGGGCATCCGTAGGATAGCCTGAGGTTGAAACCACATATGCCTTATGGCATTCGAATACAGTTTCTGCCAAGGCAGTTATCCCCCATATCAAGTGAGACGCGGGGAACCTGAATATCTAACCAACTGGTTAGGAGCCCCGACCCCGCGCTCCGACTACTTGAGAAATTGCTTGTGATCAAGATAGCATAGCCAAGCAGTTTCAGTAAATCTTACATCTTGCAGGTAACACATGGCAAATCTCCTGCCTTCAAAGTGATTATTCGACGCACTAGTGCAGCACACAAATCGAACTGGTATCAAAGGCGGGAAAGACTGCCTTCTGCCGTTCTTGCTGTCGTGGGGGGCAAGGTGGGGGTTGGACCTGGGGCGCTGAGATTCTACCTATGATGAGCAAACCAAAACGACATCTTCAGTTGTACTGGAGGCAGATGTCAGTTTGAACAACCCCTTGTACGGCCCTGGAGAGGTCAGTTGGACCTGGGTGATACGGACGGCAGCCCTCCCAACCACTCCTCTCGAGCTTCCTCAAATTTCTCGATGATAGTTCTTATCTCAGTCGGAGGAAGGTCAGGATATGCTACCTTGCACTGGTTGTCCCACCACTCGCGGCATTGTGTCCACGCGGGGCAACCGTCGTCGGTGTTGGCATTCATGGAGCAGCAGGCATCAAGGTAGTCGCCGAGACTCTTGAATGTCGTCCCGATCATAGACTCGTAGTGAAAATTCTTTCGCAAGTACACTCTTCTCATGTCCATTCCCACCCTTAATAGCTGGTCTGAGCAACCGAATAGACTCGAAAACAAAAGAACCGACCCGCTCTGGGTCGGTTTCACTACTAGCTCCCCGCTGCCCAAGTGACCATGTACAGGCAGTGGTTCATTGCTTTCCCAATAATGCTCGATTTATGAAGGCTCTTCTGTGTGCTCACACCTCTCTAACTCTATTAGTCGTATGATCCAGCTATTACCCCTCACCCTCAGTTCCCTCTCAAGCACCTTGTTCAGAACTACCAGCCTTGCTTCTTCTCTCTGACTCAACGTCAGTCCTTCCACGGACTGACATTTTCACTGAACAGTTAACCCCTGACAAAATCATAGAACAGCCACAACTTGCGGGTACAGGCATCTGCGGTTATAATGTGACTTAGCTCTTATAGATCAGCGAGTTGTTATGAGAAAACGTGAGAAGGGCCTTTCAGATAGGTGGGGAGAGCTATTGTCGAAGGTTCTCGAGCATGAGCTTAGTGGCTTTCTGTCCAGGGCGAGTGCTGATACCCTGAGCAGCGATGAGTCAGTGGCAATGCTATATGAGAAGTTGAGGCCTCTGGTAATGCTGAAAACCGAGGTCGAATCCATTCGGCCGCAGTCCCAAACACTTGCAGAGGCTGATGCAGCTCTGCTTCACTTCACCAAACGGTTGTTCTTGGCTGCACACCAAGCCCTGCTTAACAGCATTGAAGCTGAGAATGAGAAGAGCCACTTTGAGGAGGATCTGTCAGGGGAGCTCAGAGACACCAGAGGATTCCTGATGGAATGGCAGTTGGTCAGGTTGAGGGCGGCCAGGGAACGACTGCTTTCGAGGCTCTCCGAAGTGTCAGAAAGAGATCAACAGCTATTCCAGAAACTCAAATTACCTCGTGCCATTCCTGCAGAGATGGAATCTGTCAGACTGGAGACGCATTCCCCTCAAACCATGCGGCACAACTCCGATGTCAGCCCCAGTTGGCTGTAGAGATACGAGGGCATATAAATCCTTCAAGATACCCTGAAGTTCCACAAGGGTGCCGTTGTGCTGAGGAGAAGTCGTCTGTTGGAGAGGCGGCGAGTGGACTCGAACCACTGCTTAGAGCTTTGCAGACTCTTGCCTTAGCCTCTTGGCTACGCCGCCCCGGTCATGCAGGATTACATCTGAACTCGTGCAAGATGTCGTTGTGTTTTGGTGGGATACGCGGTGGAAATGCACTCCGCACTTTCCGCGCATAGATGGCTACGATGGTGGCAGTCAGCCAGTGTCAACGGGTTTTCCCCTGGCATTTTGGGCAGGTAACAAATCCCCTCTTCGTTCTGCAGATTGGGCATACTCCGGTGACGACCCAGAAGATGTTACGTGTTTCACCCGTACCCTTGCATTCTTGGCAGACCACATGTCCTTTTCCACCACAGCGGGCACAATTTGCTGTATCGCTCGCAGGATTTGACAATTCCATTATGCCTCCCTTGATGGTTGGCCAGACCCGGATGATGCTGCCCGAAAGCTTCCCAGCCAGTCATCGCTCACTTGCTCAGATTCTTCGACAATCACTGCCATGTCAGTCGGAGCAAGTTTGGGAGAGGCTAGCCTGCACTGATAGGGCCACCACTCGTGGCATTGCTTCCCACCAAGGCATGCCCCGTCGGTATCGGTCCTCAGTGGGCAGCATTCATCAAGGTATTTACCAGGGCTCTTGAATGTTATTCCAATCATGGATTGGCAATAGGCTTTCTTGGCTGAACAATTGGACGGATCCGAAAACAAAAAACCGACCACTTCTGGGTCGGTTTCACTGCTAGCTCCCCACGCCCCAGTGACCATCCACGGGCGGTGGTTCATCGCTTCCCCAAGACTGCTTAACGATGCTGATTCTTCTGTGTCTATGCACCTCTTACCGTATTAGTCGCACGACAGGGCCAATATCCCCCAAACTTGGCTTGGATACGAAGAGGGGCAACTTGACGCGTTATAGGGCAACGGTGGAGTTGAACGAAGTTCTCCCTTGGATGGCGGCGAGTGGACCCGAAGCACTGCTTAGAGGTTTGCAGACTCTTGCCTTGAGCCTCTTGGCTACGCCGCCATGGTCTCGAAAAATGACAGCCTGAAGTTCCACAGGAGGCTGCTATGGTAACCCTTCAAAGGAGCGTCGAGGTACTGAAGCTCTTCTCAGCGCCGCAGCTTGTGCTATCTCCGACTGCTATCGTTCTGAAATAGTAGGTGGTATCTGGTTCCAAGCCGCTCAAGTATGAATGCAGAATGCAATCCACCCGCGATTCTACAGAGAAAGAAGGGGGAGAGCACTGAGAAGAGTTAGGCAAATTGTCGGCAGGGGGTTTCCAGATGAAGCAGGAGTTGGACGTGAGGCGCCCGGGACTCGAACCCGGAACCGGCTGATTAAGAGTCAGCTGCTCTACCAGTTGAGCTAGCGCCCCCTGAAAGCCTATCTATTCTATCCTAGACTGCAGAAAGAAAACAAGGCAACCGCGTGCCGTGTCCTACCCCAATCCCAGCAGCCGATCTATTGCACGGGTCTCCTGGCCCAGGCGATCACTGGTGCTAGCCAGTCAGCGGCCAAAGACAGATAGGGATTGTATTCCCACTTGGGATCGGGGCGCAGGCAGCCAAAATCTAGGTATTGACGGATTTGGATGGAACTGTCTAGAATGATTTCGACCAGCAGGGATAATATCCCAGGTGGTGGATGGAGAATCTGTAATTGCAGGAGGTGAAGATCGTGGAGTTCCTAAGCCTGTTAGTCATGGTTCCTTCTGTCTTGACGGTTGTTGTTCTGATCTACCTTGTAACAAGGGGTTTACCAGAGCGCGGAAACGAGTTCAGTGCACAGCACGCCCTCATAGCTTACAGTTATACCCTGATTGCCCTGAGTGTCATTGCTGGTGCAGTAGGGCTGGTCTACTTTGTCAGGATAGGGATTATGGAGGCTTATGAGCTGGACTGGGCATACAATGATGTCATCCTTGCCTCTGTCTTAACGGGCACTGGTATGGTTCTCTCGGTACTCCATCTGTTGACCAAGAACACTGTCAAGAGTGGGGCAGAACAAGTAGCAGCAACGGCAAAGCGGCAATATCTTTCTTGGATGGTATTTGGCTTTGGGATAACAACGCTTGTGTTGGTTCCGCTGGCAATATATCAAGCTATTCAGTACTATCGTGATGAAATCTACACCGCCCCTGCAACCGAGATATCTGTGGCAGTGGTGATCGCGGTTGTGTGGACGTATTACTTGCTCAGGATCTTTCGAGAAGTCTGATGATCTGCCTTCAAAAAAGCCCGAAGATCTATTTGCCTCCTCACGTTTCTTGATGGCTCAGCCTGAGTTTGAAACAACTGCCTTTGGCTTATGGGACCAGCGAATAGCGCCCCAGAGGGTTCTTTCACCATCGGAACTGCAATCTACCCCGATGTGTTAAGAGTTGCATTTCTTGACAGAATCGCGGGTTATACCACCAAGTGCCATTCTGCCTGTCAGCAAAACGGACATTCGGTGTGACTCAAGTCTGATGGCAGTAGCAATGTTTCGGTCCAAGTAGAAGTATCTTCTAGAATATAATCACTTCCCAAACGGAGTGGAACGTATCATAATGCTCTTCACTCTGTGGAGGGAAGGTGATTGGCAATGGTCTTTCTAACTTGCCCCACCTGCGCGGGGAGGGGATATGTGCAAGGCCAGGTATGTCCGAGGTGCGGTGGCTTCGGCGAAATTATGGGGCCGCCGAGGCTGGCATTGTTGAAGCCGGGTCAGCGGAAGCGGATGCGGACGTGTGCACGTCAATGTGCTTCCCTTCATTGAAGACAAACTGATGCAGTCCTGCAAATCACCACAAATGGATCAACGGGTCATCTGACCCGCAAGATCACCTCTCGCTGGGCTGGGGTTACCCCCTTCGTCAACCCCGGCCCGGCCCCCCTATGTTAGCTGACCAATCCAACCAGGGGATGGCACTGGTGGGGCATAGACATCCTCCCTATTCTCATCTGTCACCAGTGATTCTCTGGAAGGTCAGACAGCGACGACCCTGTACTCCTTTATCAGGTTGTTTGCTTCCTTCAAGACGCCTAGACACAATAGCACCGTTTTGCCAACCGCGACGTCATACCGCATAGCATTGCCATTGATAGCCACGTTCCTTACGTCAAGGCCACCTCGTTTGAACGTTTCGCCGAAGAATTTTTCTATGTCCTCTCGACCTTTGACGCTGATTGCCTGCAGTCCCAGCTTGCTGGGGGCGTCGTCGTAGAATGTTCCATGTTCGGTAAAGAGGGCTGCCATTCCACAGGCGTCTCCCTTCTTCAGGTATTGGCTGTACTTCTCCAACAATGTTGCCACTCACTCCTCCTATCCTTCGATGTCTGGACTGAGACTACCAGAGACTCCATCATTGGTCAACGGGCAGTTGTCAGAGAACCAAAACCCGCCGGTCTTGCCCTGCGGACGTGTGTGCGAGCAGTCTTGCTGGCATGTTGTTGTCCAGCGTGATACCATCAAAAATAGAGCGTAACCAATTCTGGAAGTGCGTTTTTGTACGTCAAGAGGTTTTTGTTGACCTCATTCGCAGGAGAAAGAGGGGATCACATGCATTCGATGATTGAGACGATCAATCGGCGGATCTCCGTGAGAACATATTCGGCACGGCCTAT
>MGMW01000055.1:685-788 GCA_001795035.1 Chloroflexi bacterium RBG_13_53_26 | reverse complement strand
GCAAAGCGAATAAGCGTCTCCGAGGGTGAAGTTGTCCCTGCGGTTAGCCCGATTGGCTATCCATGTGAGAGAAGGTCCATCAAGGATACTGCGCTCAGGCGCT
>MGMW01000055.1:0-586 GCA_001795035.1 Chloroflexi bacterium RBG_13_53_26 | reverse complement strand
CTCACTGGAAGGTGGGAAGAGGCGAAACCCGATGTTGCTGTCGGTAAAGCCGAGTATGTCGTCAGTTGGACGCCATCGTAACCAATACTACTTCGCCACTCTGGCAACCAACTCGTAGAGAGGCATCTTCTGGAGAGGCTATCATTCTCCTTATCCAGCCGTGTTGTCGATTATGGATATGATGCCAAAGAATAGCCCTACAATTCCGAGCAAGACGGTGGAAAAGCGTTTCGATGTAGGAATTGTCGGAGACGGGGACTCTGGTGGATTTTCAGATGGGGTTTCAGCCAGATTATCGGGGGCATCTTGAGAGGCGTTGTCCGGACTATTCACTGTTTCCGTTTCCAGGCCGATTAACGCTTTCGGTCTTCCCGTAAATCCGGCCACTAGAAAGACAGCCCCGATGGCAAGCAGAAGCACGCCTAGGATTATCACTTTCAGTACTTCCGTTCCTTGTGGGCCAGTCTCTCCTCCGTGGAATCCAAACCTGCGATATTATAGCATCCCAGGAGGCCGCCACGAAACAAAACGATCAGAGCACTATTCCCTTCTGGCATGACAGTTCTTGTTTGGCCCAGGCGCGGGA
>MGMW01000054.1 GCA_001795035.1 Chloroflexi bacterium RBG_13_53_26 | reverse complement strand
GGTCTATGGCGGTTCGACGGCCATGTCGGGTGGAGCTATCTGGGTGCCTGACAATCATCTGATGAAGGAAGCAGGCCTGCAGGATTCCCCGGATGAAGCGCTCGCGTATCTGCAGGCCATCACCGAAGGCAGGGTTTCTGATGACCGCTTGCGCGCCTATGTGAGTGCTGCCCCCGAGATGGTCAGGTATCTGCAGAAGAACAGTCATGTTCGATTCCAGATTGTTCGCGGATACTCCGATTACTATCCTGATCTCCCTGGGGCCAAGCCTCCCGGCGGTCGTACAATTGAGCCGGTGCCCTTCAATGCTCGTAAGCTGGGCAGGATGCGACAACAGATACGCTCCTTACCCCGCCAGGCAAGGTTGTTTGGCCGGATGATGGCCACTGCCTATGATGCCCACCTCATGATGGATTCCTCGCTTCGGGGTCGGCTGCGCGCTGCCACCATCTTCGTCCGCTACTTCTGTAATCCGGCACGCAGTCTGGCCGGGATGGACACCCGATTGACACTGGGGAATGCTCTCATTGGCCGACTTCGCCTTTCGCTCGCTGACCGCGGAATACCGGTATGGCTGGACACCCGAGCCAGCCAGACTATCGTCGAGGATGGCCGCCTTGTTGGCCTGGAAGTGGAGAGGGGTGAAAAGAGGGTCTGTATCCGTGCCCGGAAGGCCGTCATTCTGGCTGCAGGTGGCTTCGCCCGCAACAGGGCCATGCGCCAGAAGTATCAGCGCCAGCCTGTTTCGGATTCCTGGACGGTAGCCTGTCCCGAGGAGACCGGTGATGCTATCCAGATGGGACTGGAGATAGGTGCGGCGGTGGATTTCATGGATGAGGCCTGGTGGATGCCCACCAGCCTGGTGCCCGGTGAGGATCTGCCCAATATGATCATTGTGGAGAGGTCCCTCCCCGGCTCTATCATTGTCAATTCCTTGGGTAAGCGTTTCACCAATGAGGCTGCTCCCTACATCGATGTGGTCAAAGACCAGTGCGCCAGCCACAGCCAGGGATGCGGGGCCATTCCGGCATATCTGATCATGGACCGGCGCTTTCGCAGCAGGTATCCGGCCAGCCCGATGCTGCCCGGCCTGACACCGCGCAAATACATTCGCAATGGCTATTTGAAGGTGGCTGATACCATCGAAGATCTGGCCAGGCAGTGCTGCATCGACTCTCACGGACTGGTGGCTGAGGTCAACAGGTTTAATCAGTCCGTCGCCAATGGCAGGGACCCCGATTTCAGAAGGGGTGACAGTCTCATCGATCGCTTCTACGGTGATCCCTCGGTCAAACCGAACCCCTGCCTTGGTCCGCTGGACAAACCCCCGTACTGTGCCATTGAACTCTGGCCCGGTGACCTGGGCACCAAGGGTGGCCTGAACACGGACGCCCACGCCCGTGTGCTTCGCCCGAATGGTTCACCGATCGAAGGGCTCTATGCTGTCGGCAACTGCGCTGCTTCTGTGATGGCACACTCGTATGCCGGTGCCGGGGCCACTATCGGTCCTTCAATGGTCTTTGGATTCATTGCTGCCCTCCATGCGTCGGGGGAGACAAAAGTCACATACACCTGAGACAATGGCTTTGGTATGATATACGGTGTCTGTTGGTGGGGTAGCAGTCTTTGTTGGTAGATCAGTCAAATCTGAATGAAAAGGAGGAGAATCAAACTATGAAGATCGTGACCTTGTGTAGCTCAGGGAGTTGCTGTCCGGTGGTGAAAATTGCGGAGACGCAGGTGGAGATAGGTGAGCCGGGCAATCTGTGTGTTCTCACCATGGAACAGTGGCAGACTCTCAAAGAAAGGATAGTAAAAGAGGAAGCCTAGGATATTCCCGGTTGGAGCATAACAACCAGGCCCCACCTACATTATCCCTATCCTTGTGCCTCCCGGCTATTCATATGGAATAGAGCAGCGGATTGAGTATCGACCGAAAAGGGGTTGGAGAAATCCAACCCTTTTTCCTATGTTTGGGGCGAGGTTGAGTGCTATAATACCATACGCCAGAGGAGTTCTGATGTTGTCTGAAATCGCACTTGCTCCTGAACATAGCTGCGACGTAAGTTGCCCTCGAATAAGAGAGACCTAGGGAGGCGTGATATGGGTTTTTGTGCCATTCCAGCTGCTGGTGGCGGATTCTTCCTCAGTGCCTGGCTGACCATGATCTTCTGGGGCATAATAGCCCCGGATTTCGGCATAAAGACCATTGGCTATCCCATGGCTATGCTCGTCACCATTGCCATATGGCTGGTGGTGGCTCCACTGGTTGCTGCCGCAACCAGGGTGGTCAAAGGCAAGTGGTGGTGGGGGTGTGGGTAGAGCTTGCTATTGTTGGATGAGAGGAGAGGAGAAATGGAAATGAGCAAGTTGGTCAAGAGACTCCGCCAGGTATGTGAATGTTCCTCTCACTCCATCGGATTCAAGAGGAGCATTGTAGAATCCAATCGACAGATGCTTCTCATCGCCTCTCTGCCTCAGGGCAAGAGGGGCATGGTGGCCAGCTTGAACCTGGCTGAGGTTGATGCCCTTCTGTTCCACAGCATGGATATGGGTGGCAGCGAGGCCCTGGAACAGATATGGGGTGGTGTAGAGGATACTCCCTGGGGAGTATGGCTGGGTACAGGTGAGCCACCGGACTTGAAACAGTTTATGGAAGTGGGCGGGGATTTCATTGCTATGGAATCAGCCACGGCCCCGGCAGAATTGCTCCGTGAGGACATGGGTAAGATTCTGAAAGTCGACCTGTCACGTGAAAGATTTCTGTTGAGTGCTATGAGTGATTTGCCCGTTGATGCGGTACTCATGGACTTGGGAGGGGAAAAGGGTGATCTGACCGTGGCTGACCTCATGCATTGCCACTGGCTTTCCAGCTTGCTGGATAAGCCTCTGCTGGTAGCGGCCAACCGGGAGCTGTCTGACAAGGAAATTTGGTTGATCTGGGATGTGGGAGTCAGCGGGATAGTCATCGAGATTGGCGATGAAAGCGGAGCGGAGGTTCTTTCCCGCCAGTTCCAGGCGATCAGTGATCTGCCTCCGAGGACCAGGAAACGCGGTGAGGATCACGTGCTGCTGCCCTCCTTTGACATAGAATCTGACGAGGACTGAGACTCCGTCCGGCGTCTGTTGCCAGTCCACAATCGAAAGGGGTATCCATGTCGTCTCATATCGATGTCGCTATCAAGAATCTCCAGCCGCAGACAGTGGCCTACATCAGCATGAGAGGGCCATACACCAAGGTACAGCAGGCTTTCGGTACCTTGTTCGGCTGGCTGGGACAGAAAGGGCTGGTGCCAGTGGGGCCTCCATCGGGTGCCTTCTTCAACGCGCCGGGCCAGGTGCCGGAGGAGCAGCTCCTGTGGGAGTTGCGCTGCCCGGTGGCTGGCGATGTGCTCATTGCTGGCCCTGACGATAAGGGCCTGGGCATCAAGCCGGTTGAAGCCGCCCAAGTGGCAGCAACCATGCATAAGGGCCCGTTCGACAAGGTCGGGGCCACCTGGGACGCGCTCGCCAAATGGATTGGCCAAAACGGGTATCAGATTGTTGGCCCTGGAATCGAAACGTACCTCAGTGATCCCGGCCAGACGAGGCCCGACGATCTCCTGACCGAAGTCGCCTTCCCTGTCCGCAAGGCATAGAGAGCCAGGGGCTGTCGGTGACCTGTGACATTCTGACCCGAGAGGTAAACGGAGCTATCAGTCGCAACGCTACGGCCAGTGCCCCCTTGATTCGTGGACTACTCCATACGCTCTTGACATCATCCCCGACCCAAGCGTAGGATGCGCGCGGGCATTGCAGCACCCTACAGGATAGCATCGAACTCGATCCCACCGAGACGATATGAAAATGCGGGACGATCTCAGACCAAACGAAGCGGAACTGCAATTCTTAACACTCGCCTACAACCGATTCTATGACATTTTCGACGAAGTAATGGATGATTCCTTTTGGGAAAGGGAATCATGGTATCGCTTTTCCAGGGTGAAAGACGGTTTCGCTGTATATTCCGAGCTACTCAATTATGAACCATTGAAGTGGGTTCTGGAGGACATGCGAACCTCCAGACCACCAATGGAAGCAGAGATCGCTAGTGAGTTATTCAGGTTCATAAGGAATTTGATTGTTCACTTTCCGTTCTTTGATACTTGGGATGACGTGTGGGTCAACAGATCAGTCGTAAACTGCTTCAAAGAGGATCAATCTATCGACAGGTTTCTTACCAAACACAGTGGTACTGAGACGGTGAAATATCGGTTCTGGGAAGCAGACAAGAAGACAATGACTTATTTGAGCATCAACTTCCCGAAACAGTATGAAGAGGGCGCCAAAGTGCACCTGAAAGACATTCTGACCGAGAAAGAAGGAGTCAAGTTCACGTTCATATTGATGAGGAGAATCCTGGATACGCAAGTTCTGAGTGCTGGTGAGCAGGAATCGACGATGTCTATCTAGAGGACAAGGATAGGATTTGGCTTGACCACTGGCCATACCAGCTTAGCTTGGTCGGTCGGCAAGCCGAAGAAGATGGCAGACAAATTCACGAAGCCCCAATTCCTTGGAAGGAGCCAAAAGGTGCTGGAATTTCAGTTGAAAGTACTGTATCCAGTGCGCGGCCTCTGCGACGCAACCCGCACTGGCCTCGTCTTTCTGAACCATGACAGGAATTTCTCAACGTTCCTCACCATTCATTATTTGGTAGAGCATGAAAGAGTAGCGGACATCTATGCCCTATGCCGCTCTATGTTCGAGAGTGTGGTCTCAATGGGCCTGCTGGCCAAATCAGTGATTCATGACGACCTAGACCGCTACCAGGGTTATCAGTATGTCGAAGCTAGCAAGACCCATGACCACCTGGAGAGACTAGGGCTGGCAAGACTAAGTGGCCTTACAGAGTCTGAAGTCACAAGGGTTAGAAGGGAAAGAGACAAGTACGTAGCCAAGTACGTAGCCAAGTATGGGTCTGGTCTTCCTACATGGACAGGTAAGTCTCTTGAACAAAACGTGAGGCTGTTGGACAGCAACTGCCCCTCTACGTGCAATGAAGAGCATTTCTACGAGTATCTGTACTGTCAGGTCTACCGTAGAGGATCACCGGCTGCACATGCCAGCTTCTCAGGACTGAGCAAAGCTGTTGATGTTGAGACGGTGAACATACCTGGCTCTTCTGCAGCTTATCGGTACCGGGCCAATGAACCGCATCTCATATTCTCTTGCTTCCATTCTCTGCTCGTATTCCTGAGTTCCGTCAGATTCATGGGTTGGGTATTGGAGAAGCCTGAGGCTGAGGCTTTCTTCCAGCAAATTGCCGGGTATGTGATCGCAGAATAGGATGGCAAACCCTTGTTCTATCTACTGCCCCCTCAAGGATCGGTCCAGCAACAGCGGCTACTCATCGCCGCTTTCGATCCTGCCTCAAGCCATCAGCTAGACGGCTCTGGTAATTCTTAGAGGGCGCAGGAGGCTGGCTCAAAACTTGGCAACTCCATGCCTTGACTAGATTGAGGCCATCTAGGGCCTTTCTACGGCGTCCAGAGATAGCCTTCGGTTCTGCTCTTTATATCAATTACGGCACGTTGTGGCGTTCTTTCTGACAGACCTTCGTGCTCTTGACATCATGCCCGACTTAAGCATAGGATTCGCGTGGCTGCCGCGGCACTCGCAATATTGTCGGATTCGAGTTCGACCTGCAGACCCTCTGATTGAGCTTCTGCGCTGATGGGGCCTCACAGAGCAAGTCTTCGGCGTCTTGCTATCAAAATCAATCGTAGCAGGGAGGAGAGTCATGACAAATGAACAACAGAACCTTCAGGTAGTACAGCAGTTGTTTGCAGCCTTTGGACGGGCTGACCTGCCGGCTGCGCTAAGCACTCTGGGAGAGAACGTTGATTTCCAGTCACCAGTTACTCGAAATGCCCCAGCGCAAATTTCCTGGGCCAAGCCGCGTCATAGCCGAGAGGAGGTTGCTGCGTTCTTCAAGGAACTCGCTGAGAAGATGCAGATAGAACGGATGGAGGCTCTTGAGTACACTGCACAATCTGGGCGCGTGGTCGTTGAGGGAAGGAACCGCGGTATCGTTAGGGCAACTGGTCGCACTTATGAGCATGATTGGGTTATGGTGTTCACGCTGCAAGACGGGAAAATTATCAGACATCGGCACTACTACGACACCGCTGATATCTTGGCGGCCTTTCGTAGCAATTGAGCCTTGATGATACAAGTTGTGGTGAGACGACGATTTCAATACCTCCACCATCCCCTTGTAGAACCCCACAGCCTGTCCCCATTCGTATCCAAGCTGAAGCTGGGGTGTCTCCTCCTGCTCGACAGCTTATGGCCTATGCAGACGCTGTGTACATCAATGAGCCCAACTGTGAAGGTAGCCCGACGACTTACCTGCTATAATAGGCGAAACGGAGTGACCTCGAATGTGGGACCCATCTTATTTAGAACAGCCGGATAGCGGCTGGCGGAGCGACACCAGGCTCAGGCCGGTGGAGGTGGTAGTGTGCACCACTACCGGCACCTTCGCCGGGCGTACCTATCGTTTGGATCGCCAGCGTCTTCTGGATGCTCTTAACCAGGGGTTGGCGCCAAAGGGGTCTCCCATAGGGAGGGATTTCATGCCGCTAACCCAGGTTGAGGTGTGGTCTCCGGATGGCAGCAAGGCATCACTGGCATCAACGTTCGTTGGGAAGACCAGTATCCTCTTCGTTGGCGAGAAGAACAAGGGACAGGGCAGCTTGCCCACAGACGGGGGTGACCAGCAGGGACCGCGCTGGAGGGAAAAGAAACCAGCGGGAACAGAGGTTCATGTGTCATCATACATCATCGTGGGTAACATGCACACCGAAACATGGCAGGAACTGCTCGAGACCCTCGACAGCAATGAGCGGTTTCTACCGCTGACCAATGCCCGTATATCGCCTGAGTTGGCTACCGGCGATTCTGAATTTGAATTCGTGGCCATCAACAAGGCTCAAATACACTATGTCGGCCAGCCTCCGGTGGACCCGCTGCGGTCATCGGAATTGTGAAGCCGGGAGTCTCTACCCTGAATACGGCTGATAAGGGAAGTGTCTTTTACCAGGGATGGGGCTGTCCTGTCTCAACAATTCATCCAGATAGGATGTTTGACTTCGTTTTCTCTTCAATCGTCACCCCGGCATCGCCTTGCAGGACTTCAAGGTACCCTTGAGCTATGGGGGGAAGACGAGACGCGACGGATGTAGACGGAGGCGGGAATGAGTAGGGTGATCTACGAAGAACAGACCGGCACCCAAATCCCGCAGTCCATGGTGGTTCATCAATCCGATGATGCCTGGCATCCCCTGAATGATCGGAACTATATCGAGTGGTGGTATTTTGACCTGGTGGCCAACGACGGGAGCCTTGTCAGAGGTCAGCTATTCATAGCCGGCGATGTCTCCCGACCGAAAAGGGTCATGACCGGAGTCAGAGCCAGCTATGTGAAGAGCGATGGAACGGAGGTACGCATAGAGCGGAGACTGCCGTTTTCTTCCTTCAAAGCCTCGACCGAGGTATGCGATGTCCGGATCGGCAACAACTTCATTAGAGGAGACCTTTCACATTATGAGGTGCACATCGAGGATGGAGACACCGCCCTTGACCTGCAGCTTGATTCCAGGATCAGAGGGACTGTCAGTCATGCCTGCTTCGGCGACGAGTCAAGGTACATGTACTGGGTGGTGCCCCAGCCCCGTTGCCAGGCCAGGGGAACGTTCAGAACGAAAGGGGAGACCTGCACCATAGAGGGAATCGGCTATAGGGATCATAACTGGTTGAACATTTTCCCTCCGGACCTTCTGGCACACTGGGATTGGGGGACAATCTACGACGAAGAGTTCACTATCATATTCGCCGATATTGTCACTACGAGAAGGATGGAGGGAACTGAGATAACACCCATAATGATCTACGACTCGGAGAAGCTGGTTTACCTGACGACGGCGAAAACGAAATGGAGTCTGGCCAAGGCGGACATCACGCCAGACCCAGTCAACCGGGTGGGGATTCCCCACAAGAATGTGCTCAGAATCGAGGATGAGGGACTATCGCTGGAGGTAAACCTGGAGCTGCAAAACGTCTTCCAGAGGATAGACCTGCTGGCCGATTTCCACCCGGTGATGAGATTCCTTATCCGTACCTTCAAGGCCAAACCCACCATAACCTCCTTCTTGTCTGTCGGCTCCGGCAGGCTGTCATATGCGGGGCAGCAGAAGACAATCAACTGCAGAGCAGTACACGAGCTGGTGAATAACCACTAGCGCAGCGTCTCTGGGCTCTCTTCTTGTGGTGAGGCGTGGGATCAGCTACTTCTCTCTTGAACGCCTCTTGTGGAAGAGCCTGGCCATGTGCGGGGCCACAGGGTTGTAGTTTAGACCTTTCTTCAGGATGAGCCTGATAATGAACCTGATCAGGAAGACTTCCAGGATGGCAATGCCCAGGATGGCACATAGGTCAGCTATGTTGAAGATCGTCCTGACGTGACCACCGGATGTGACCAGCTCGATGAAGTCGGTGACGTGACCATAGGCAATCCGGTCTACCAGGTTGCCCAGACTGCCGCCAACAAACAGCCCGGTGCCGAGGTTAAGCAGCGTATCATTGGATCGCTCCAATCGCCAGTAGAGGATAAGAGCAGCGAATATCATCGCGGAAGGCAGGAGCACGGAGATCATGGGTGAAGCAGGCACCCCGAGGAATATTCCCGGATTGACCACGTGGGTTATGCGCAGCCAGGAGTCGTGCGGTATTGCTTCTCCCAGCGGCAGGCTCTCTCTCACCCACAGTTTGGTGAGCTGATCAACTTCCAGTGCCACAAGAGCCAGAAAAGGGGCCGTCTGCACTTGATGCCACAAACCTGACATCTGGAGATCCCTGGTGACTGCGACCTCTCTCATGACCTGTCCTCAAGCAGACTGGCGAATGGCTCTCGGTTGAGCAGTCCCTTGCTGCGCTTTCAAATGTGTGACTCCACAACTCCATTCTCCCACGGGTCTCCCGGTTCTATCCACGGAGAATGGACCACCTGACGGCATACTGAACACTATACGCTGGTGCGCTCACCCGTCTATCTCATTTCACAGCATGAACTTCACAGAAACGTCTCATGGGTGGTGCAACTGTCAATGACAGGCCATGCTCAACCTGGGAAAGACAAACCGCCACTTATGCTGAAGATCTGTCCTGTTATCTGATTCGAATCCTCTGAAGCCAGGAACAGCGCAAGTTGTGCGATATCATCGGGCCGGTTCATCCCGAAGGGCATCCTTTCCTCAGCCTTCTTGAAGATCTTGAATATGTGGCTTGTTGGGTCGGCCATGGCATAGTCGTATCCTGGCGTGTCTTTGGTCACCGTGGTACATATGGTGTTTATTCGTATTTGCCATCGGGACGTTTCCTGCGCAATCACCTTGGTCATAAGCACCAGTGCTGCCGCAGCTCCCCCGATCAGGGATTCCCTGGGTGTTGGCGTTCTTC
>MGMW01000053.1 GCA_001795035.1 Chloroflexi bacterium RBG_13_53_26 | reverse complement strand
GCTACCTTCGTCAGACTTATGCCGAATTACCGGCGGCTATATGCCAACCTATTGATGCACATTATAGTGCATATAGTCCAGGGGCGTGCTACTGCAAAAAGAAACGCTGGTGGGGCTGTGAAAGGCCTCTTTGTCCTTTCTTGTCCAATTGGATTGTCCACGTACTACTCAGGCATATATAATAGTACGAGTGGCAGACAAGAAGCCATTCACGCACCGAATCTTCTCTGATTTCTCCGGTGATGATGGGGACCCGAGAACCCCTGGGGCCTCTCCTACCATCTGCATTGCATGGGTCATTTCTGCCGAGGAAGACATTCGGCATAATCGGGGCGTTGTCTTGGCCATGAAGAAGACGATCGGATGCAGACCAGATGCTGAACTCAAATATGGGAGCTTCAGGCGGCATCGGCGCAAGTCAGAAGCTCTTGATCTGCTATCGAAAGCCAAGATAGAGGTCATCATCGCGCCAGTCTTGCTAGTGTTCGACGAAATCGGCTGGGTCGGCTGTCGTGATGCAGTGAGAACAGCTCTTGAGCAAGACAAGAAACTGGACTTGAAGAGCGCGAGGCCAGATTGGCTCTTGTTCACTAAGTCAGGGGGGAACCTGATGCTACAACTTGCTGACGTTATTGCGGGGCTAGGTCGTGAATATGTGGAAAGCTTGCTCGATGTGCCACTGCCTCCATGCCGAGTCTGTTGGATCAAGGGAAAGAGAACCACATGCTCCAATCTGAGACATCGTCAGACGGTGGGCCAAGCTAAACTGATGCACACCCTGCGCCCCTTGCTTCTAAAGAATGATGCGGGTGAGTGTTGGGAGCAGGGTTTCTATATAAGGCCACCGGGCACAGAGAGGGAGTACTTGTTCGTCGATTGCCTGTTTGGCAAATAAGAAGGCGACCTTCAGGGCGGGTTTTTTCCTTCCAGCCGTGGCCTGCCTCTTATTCAGAGACAACCCGTTTGTCAACCCATTTTTTGGTCGCCGATGATACTATACCACTAATCGTCAAGATCTGCAAAACCATGGGGTAGACCCCGAATCCAGTTAGAGTGTCGATCTAATAAGGAAATGGAGCTGGCGGGACTCGAACCCGCGACCTTCTGACTGCCAGATATCTGACTCTAAACGGTGTGGCGCAGAGACGTGACAAGGGAGCGAAAGTCGTCCAGTTATCATCTGGAGAAATGGTGAAAACCTTTGGGATTGCTCGTACACCAAATGATGAGAATATCCCGAACCTACGTTACCTGGGTTTCCATGGAAGAAGGAAGGATATCTCTGATCACCGTTCTGCGTTGCCCCTCAAGCTATTCTCTGCAGTGGGCGCATTGGTCTTCTGGATACGGAAGGGCAAATCACCTCGCAGTCAAGGTCATCCAGATTGGCGGACGAAAACTGGCAGGGAACTTGGTGCAAACTGGCTGAGATACCTGGTGCTGAGGGAGAGAATTATGGCAATAACAAGCCTGACGTCTCGCTCTTCCATTGGCAAACTAAGAATGAGTCCGTCGGCATCATCGAAATCATCACGGGCTATTCCCTTACGAAGGTCCTGAACAGCTTCAATACAGCGGTCATTCCATTTTTCGGGTATCGGCTCCCTTAATGTCTCGATGTCCGAAGCTGCCCACTTGCAGAACTTCCTCCATCTGGCGTGATGCACGTAGACATCTCTTATCAGGTCGAAATTGAGCGGCATGGAGTCCTTTACGGATTCCACAAGCCCACAGAGCTCGTCATAGAGTTCCTCGAGAAGCCGACGGCGGGTTCCCTCAAAGTCCTCCGAGGCGAGATCCTCGAATGCCTGTCTGATGCCCAGCTTGTGATAGCAGAAGACCATGAACGTTCTCTTGAAATAAGCCCGATAGAAACGAAGTTCTTGAGGGACGTTTGAGAAGACGTAGCGGAGGACCTTGCTGGCATACAGGCTCCAGTCTTCCCTGAAACCACACAAGAAGTCGAAAAGATCACTGTAGGCTTCTACCGCGGTAATCAAATCCGGCAGCTTGTCGTCCAACTCGTCGGTGTTGTTCTTTGCGTAGTCACCCAGATCGGCTATGCCAGCTTCTTTGAGGACAGACGGATCTGCTTGAAGCACCTGCCTCTTGTGTGCAAGATCGTGTCCCACTTCGTGGAAAACTCCGAACCACCTGGCCGGTTCAAACAAGCATTCATATGGAAGGTTGATGACACCAAAGTGATAACGCTTGTACTGGTTCCCGACGCCGAAAACCGTATAGCCATACCACTCATGTTTGAGGCGTTTGAGCAGGACCGCTGGTATCAGACAGGCTGCCACGTTGACCCTTTGCAGGCCGCCTTGGTAGGAGAGAATGGACTCGGTCACGTTGAACAGGGTGACCGAGGATCCCACAAACCGCTGTTTGAAGCCTTTTGAAAACACGTTAACGGCCTGCCAGAGATCCATCGTCAGATCGTAGACCTCTTCCTTTGGGGCTAGAGCCAGTCGCTTGAGGAAGGGCACCATATCTAGGAATGCGTCACACAGCACGGGGTCTGAGAAGTAGGCATTCATTGAGCATAGGATGTCGTTTAGGCTTTTGAATAGCGGGTAGTTCTGATCCCTGAGTTCAGTAATACCGCTGCAGACTTCCACCTTCTCTTCTTGTTGCGGGACTAATTCCGCCGGTGGTGAAGAGGAATCCTTCTCCTCACCAAGCCAAGGTAGTGCAAGAGTCGTACAGGTTCCGAAAACCTGCTGCCTCACTTCGGCGTCCTCGCGGAACCGCAGCAGAGCCGTCAGGAACGCCGTTGTAAGAGTCGTATTCGGCTGGACCAAGATGTCATCCTTCCCGTAGAGCAGCGACAGCTTGCAGTCGCCGAAATACTCATCTATCTTGTCGAGTATCCTTTGCCTGGATCTCCCTGTTGAGCAGGATACTGATAGGCTGACCTGGATCTTCTGCACTTCTGGGACACCACTGTCTGCGAGGTTTCCGCCAGACAGCAGTTCTTGCACGCAGCCGAAGCGCATTGCTGCAATCGAGAATGTGTCTGCAAAAAGGCCATACTCTCCAGGGAGTCCGAGATCCTTCGTACGCATCTTGCCTATGGCTGCGATATCGCAAAGGGTGTTGTCCAAGTCTTTCCCCAAAGTAACCAGTAGGAGTTCATTCCAGCCCAGGCAGCCATATAAGATCTGGTGGCTCGAGCGGAGACCGGCCTTGACTTCCCCGAGATAGCTGTTGAAGGCGCTGATTAAGCTGACGCCAGATTGCCGCATCAACCCGTGCTGAAACTTCAGAAAGGTGATGGTGGCAAAGGGCTCTTCGGCATAGGCATCGGCACTCAGACGGCAACTGCATGGATTGTCAAGAGCGTAGCAGACAATGTGGTTGACCTGGAGAATATTGCTGCTGAGATCGAGCAGGTCTTTGTCCAAGTCACGCAACTGCGCGAAATCCTGGAACTCGGTCATGAGCATGTAGTCGAACTTGCCGAAACACTTGTATGGCCTTGCATTAGGGAGCGATTGGGTTAGCCGATCGTTGACTATTGTCTCCGTTCCGGGTTTGAGCTGGAGCAGAACTAGCCATAGGCCGAAGTTGCCTACCAGTGGTTGTCTCAATGAGTCCAATAGTCCGCCTCCTTCTGAAAGGTGTCGAGAGAGTCGTCCCACCATTTCGAGAAATCTTCGAAGCGTTGGAACAGCTCGGGTACCATGCGAATTACCTCAGTGAGGATTTCGCCAATCGTTTGCTGTTGGGGGATGGTGGGCTGGATTGCATTGCCAATCTCGTCGAGGCGATCCCAGAGAAAGCTGTGGGGTCTGGCGATACGCCCAGAACCTGCGAGTATGGTGAATACTGGGAAGCCCGCCGCTGCTCTTTGTGCCAGCACGGGAGCGATCTCCTCATCTTTGTCTGTGCCTGTCCCGTAGTGCCCCGTGAACCCAAGAACGACGATCAGCGCTACCCTGCGAACAGACGGACCGACATGCTCAACGTAGTAGGAGGCAGCGTCTGCTTCCTTGGCGAACATACTCCGGTTGAAGTTGCCGTAGTCGTGATAGTGTCTGGAAGCCAGCTGAGTTCCAGAATAGGATCGTCTTGTGAAAGGAGTCCCTGGGGGGCAGTTGTCGGGAATGAGATGGATACAGTTGCATTCGATGGGCGACCAACCCATGAACGCTAGGTCGCCGTGGATTTTCCACAGTATGGGATATTCATCGCTGTGGCATTCCTTTTCGTAGTAACCTTGGCAATGCCATTCAGCCTCTGAATCTGAAAGGCAAGGATTCCGCCGAGGGGTGATCTGGAGTTCATAGAAGAGGGTCTCGAGGCCAAGATCGTAGTTGGTGGTAATGATTGAATCAACCATGCGTCTCTTCAGCAGGTAGGCGACACTTCTGTAGTCAGCATTCAGGTTCTTTCTGGTAGAGGTGAATTCTCTCCATATTTGATAGACTCGCCAAGCTTCACGATCCTTCTCAAAGTCACTTAGAGATGTGATTCTCTGGTCAATGGCGTCTCTATGAGTAGCGAACGCCTGCTGCAGCAGAGGGTAGAATACGCGGGAAGATGGGGAGTTCTGTCTCAGCTGACGGAGATCGTCAGGGCTGAGGATCTTCTCAAGAGCGCTGTACTTGATGACATCATCCCTAGTGATGATGGGTAGGTAGTGATAACCGTTGCCTATGACCAGAACCAGACGTTGCTTCTGTTGCACGGCGTTGTCCAGTAGCCGTGCCATGGTAGCAAGTTGGTCGTGGTAGTCTGACATGTCGGTGCAATGTCAGGGCATTGGCCCACAGGGTTTTGGAGGCAGAACTACTGCTTTGGCGGCATTCGGTCGAGCTAGAGAAACGTATGATTGACCTTGGCTAACGTCTGCTAAGAGCCTCCCAGGCGCGTTCAGCCTGCTGTGCAGCGATTTCCCTGGTTCTCCTGTGAACTTCGTCAGGCTTCACCTCGCACGGCTTTGCCTCGCCCCCAACCTCCAGCCTTCCCGCCCCCTCGTTGATCTCGCGGTATCTCTGGACAAACGCCACTAGATTCCGCTCCAAGATATCCCTCCTTTCATTTGCCACTACCCCCCTTATCCCCCATAAATGCAACAAGCTCTGGCCCCGCGTTGGGTTCAGAGTTGTACCCTTGAATACTTAGCACAAGTCCGGCCAAATTGTCAAGCGACAGCGGTCTGCTGCTTTCCTGATTGTCGAGGTTGGGCATCTCGTACATCACCTATTCTAGCATACCGCACAGGCCTAGCACAAAAGTCTCAAGGAGGGCCCTATCTGTCACAGAACCAGCACAGAAACCTTCGTACGTATACCGATCGAGCTGTCGCGATTTCTTCATGTCGACTGACAGAGCCAACTTCTCCAGAGCTGTCACCTCTCTTTGGCACCTACTACCTGCCTCCTTTATTGCTTGGCTCCCTCGTACGCCGCCAAGAGAAACATCTCAATAGATCTGAGCGCATGGTATGATGCTGAGATACTGGGTGTCAAGTATCAAGATGGGATGATTTCACCAGATCTCTCTATTGTTGTGTAGAGCTATTGGGCTTTCATTACGTCACGACGACTTCTGGTGGCTTAGGATCCCTCAGATTCTCGGCAATTCAATCTGGGGCAGCGGTGTGTCAAGGTCCCAGGTGCAGTTGGAGGGTCAATTTAAGAAGGAAGTGGAGCTGGCGGGACTCGAACCCGCGACCTTCTGACTGCCAGTCAGACGCTCTCCCTCTGAGCCACAGCCCCACGTGCTAGATAGTCTACCAGAGACGAGGCGGGGACTCAAGCGGCTGATGGCATACGGTGCTGCAGCGCATCCCTCGGTAAGAGGTTCCGATCTGCTATAATGGGGTGAAGGAGCGTTGAGGGGCAATGGGCTTATGGCTACCTGTTGGGACGGGTGTCGGTGTTATGGAACTATTTGGTCCCATAGCGGGTACTCGCAGACTGAGCGAATATACGAGTACAATCGAGGGTTTGAAGAACAGCCGCAGGTTCAAGTCAGTTATCATTAACGTGGACTCTCCTGGCGGTTTGGCTACTGCCTCCGATGGCCTCTACTGCGCTGTCTCCAGACTCTCGGCCGAGAAGCCAGTTGTCGCCTTCGTCAGCGGAGCCTGTGCCTCAGGCGCCTACCTTGCGAGCTGTGCTGCTACCAAGATAGTGGTTCTTCCCACCGCGGTGATCGGCTCCATAGGGGTACTGTCGGTCAGGCCGATACTGCAGGATCTCCTGGATAGAGTCGGCGTTCACGTTTCAGTCACCAAGAGCGGCCGTCTGAAGGACATGGGCAGCTTCTATCGGAACCCTACCGAAGAGGAGAAAAGGAAGGAAGAGGAACTCATTGCTGGCTTCTATGATCACTTTGTGTCCGTTGTGGCTAAGGGCAGAAACATGGATGAGAGCAAGGTGAGGGAGGTGGCCACTGGGGAAGTCTTCCTGGGGGAGAAGGCCAAGGCCTTGGGCCTCGTCGATGAGGTTGGAGATTTTGACTCTGCCGTTGACCTTGCTGCGGATCTGGGCAAGGTGGCACGACGGGTCATGCGCGTTAGAAGACGGCCAAGCCTGACGGAGAGGTTGTTTCTGAGATTTACCGATAGCATGCTCCAGGAAACCATGGCCGAAGCTGAGGGCCTGCTCCACCGGCGGATATATTATCTGGGCTGAGAGAAACCGACCTGTATCTGGCGCAGGGGGCTGATCACCATAAGCACACCCGCGACCAATGCCAGGAGACCACGCGAGCTGTAGCGAAAGACGAGGCAAATGCACCCGATTACCTGGAGCAGTGCCCGCCATTTGCGATTCAACGACCAGCTAATCACTCTGCCCACAGAATAGGTCCCACCGGCAGCCTAAAGAATGCTGATCCGCAGGCTAGATTGGTCTCTACGTTAGGATAAGCAGTGTGTTTCATGCCGGGAAGTCTTCAGAGTGGCTGGTCTAGGCTAGAGTTCGCAGTCTGTTGAGATTAAGGAAACGCTTGATGCATTCGGAGGGAATGTCTACTCCCCCCATCGGCGTCTCGAAGAGGTGCTCCAGGCCATGGAAGTCGCTGCCGCCGGTAGCGATCAATCCATGCTTGTGTGCCACAGAGGCTAAGTATTGTATGGATTTGGTGGCATAAGTGCCATAGTAGACCTCAATGCCTGCCAGCCCCACTCTTTGAAGACGGGGAATAAGCTCTTCAAGGTTCTCTATGTCAGCCGGGTGGGCCAGCACTGCCAGGCCGCTTGCCTTTACCACCATTTCTACCACCTGCTCCACGGTCATTTTCTGCCGCTCCGCATAGGCGGGTCCTTCTCTGCCGATGTATTTGACAAAGGCCTCCTTGTGGGACTGGACATATCCTTTCTCTGTAATGGCCTGGGCAATATGAGGTCGCCCCACAGAGCCACTGCCGGCTATCTCCTGTACCCGCTCCCATTCGATGTGTATCCCCAAATCGGCCAGTTTGGCAATCATCTTCTGGGCTCGTGTCTTCCGTGAGTCACGAAGCTCCGCCAGCTTGTTTATCAGATCAGTGTCAATATAGTTGATGAAGTAACCCAGAACATGGATTTCGCCATGAGGAACATCGGTGCCGATCTCTACACCGGGGATAACCTTGAGGGTGGGGAGGGACTGTGCCGTTTTCAAGGCAGGTGCGATTCCGTTCACAGAGTCGTGGTCGGTGATGGCGATAACCTCCAGCCCCAGGCTAGCTGCCATACGTACCAGTTCTTCGGGGCTGTAGCGCCCGTCTGAAGCTGTAGTATGGAGATGGAGGTCAGCCTTCACCCTCTATGCCACCTCTCTATCAATCCGAGTGATGCTCGTAGCCCGGCCTGTGCTTGTTTCCACGTCCACCAGCACCGAATTGAAGGTGACAACTCCTTTGCCCACCGACAAACGGCTTGGCATGTGGGTGAGGAAGCGTTTGATGACTTCCCCAACATCATCGCCGATGATGGAGTCAGATGGGCCCACCATGCCGATATCGGTGATATAGGCTGTTCCCTTTGGCAGGATACGAGCATCAATGGTTCCCACATGTGTGTGAGTGCCCACAACGGCGCTGACCCTTCCATCGAGATATCGGCCCAGAGCATTCTTTTCCGAAGTTGCTTCGGCATGGAAGTCAACCACGATAGCCTCTGGCTTGCTTTCAAGTTCTCTCAGTAACTGGTCCATGGCTCTGAAGGGGCAGTCAACATCGCCCATGAAAGTGCGTCCGACGAGATTTACGATGAGTATGTTGTGCCACCACAAGTAGCCACGGCCAGGGACACCCGGGGGATAGTTCAGCGGTCGCAATATTGGCGAAGTGTCACCAAGGGAGGGGATGATCTCCTTTTGTGCCCAGATGTGATTGCCAGAGGTTAGGATATCGACACCACTTTGAAGAAGCTCATTGGCGGTTTCGGGAGTCAACCCCTTTCCGCCGGCGGCATTCTCAGCGTTAGTGATAACCAAGTCAATGTGTAAATCACGACGCAGGCCTGGCATAAGGTTATGTATGGCCCTTCTACCAGGCCTGCCAATTACATCGCCGACCAGTAGTATCCGCAAAGGGCTCTCTTCGATTCGCTATTTGGCGTAGTCTACCGCCCTTGTTTCTCTAACGACTGTAACCTTTATTTGACCTGGATAGTTCAGACTTTCTTCTACTTTCTTCACAATGTCACGAGCGAGCCTCATGGCTCCCAAATCGTCGATCTGGTCCGGTTTCACCATGATGCGGATTTCTCTGCCGGCTTGTATTGCGTAGGATTTCTCAACACCACCAAAGCTGTTGGCTATGGTTTCCAGGGCCTCCAAGTGTTTGAGGTATTGTTCCAATGACTCACGCCTTGCACCAGGCCTTGCCCCGCTGATGGCATCGGCAGCGGCAACGATGAAGCTCTCCGCGGTAATCATGTCCACTTCTCCGTGATGCGCGGCAATCGCTCTTACTACCTCTGGTGATTTCTCCCATTGTTTGACGATGTCAGCACCTATCTGGGCATGAGGTCCCTCGGTTTCAAAATCTACTGCCTTACCTATGTCGTGAAGCAAACCAGCCTTTGTAGCTAGAACGACGTTAGCCTGTGTTTCGGAAGCCATCATACCGGCGAGGAGGGCGACCTCCACGCTATGGGCCAGAACATTCTGGCCATAGCTGAAGCGGTATTTCAGGCGCCCCAGTAGCCTGATTAGCTCGGGGGGCAAACCATGCACTCCTGTTTTGCTGGCAGCCTGTTCCCCTTCAGTTCGGATTGTTGCTTCCACTTCGTTTCTCGCCTTCTGTACCATCTCCTCAATTCGAGCCGGATGGATTCGGCCATCGAGGATAAGCCTTCCCAGGGCGATACGGGCGATCTCTCTACGCACGGGATCGAAGCAGGAAAGGGTAACTGCCCCCGGGGTATCGTCGATGATGAGATCGACCCCGGTGGCATGCTCCAATGCCCTGATGTTACGCCCTTCGCGTCCTATGAGACGCCCCTTCATATCATCCCCTGGCAGTGAGACAACCGAGACAGTGGTTTCGGCTACCACATCGCTGGCAACACGCTGAATAGCTTGGGCCAGGATATCTCGGGCTTTCTGGTCGCTTTCATCTCTGACTGCGGCTTCCATCTCGCGCACCCGTCGGGATGCTTCATCTCGAATCTCGACATCCACCCGCTGAAGCAGGATTTCCCTTGCCTCGGCAGAAGACATATTAGCTACCAGTTCAAGTTGTTGCTGTTGCTTTTGCTGCAGCTCTTCTGCCCGAGCCCGCAGCTTCTCTACTTCCCTCTCCTTTGTCGTGATGCCATGCTCACGCCGCTGCAGGCCTTCGTCCCGACGTTCCAGGTGCTCTTCCTTCTGGTTCAAGCGCCTTTCCAGCCTTTGCAGTTCGGTGCGAGTCTCGCGGTAGCTGGCTTCTACCTCGGCCTTCATGTTGATGGCTGCCTCTTTGGCCTCGAGGAGGGCGGCCTTCTGCTTCTCCTGAGCCTCGGCGATGAGCCTTCTGGCCTCCTCGGCAGCCACGCGAACTTTGCGACTGGCTATCATTTGCCTGGCTAGGAATGCCGTTACACCCCCAATAACGAAGCACACCAAACCGACAAGCGCCAATACTAAATTGGACACTTTCACCTACCTTTCTATTTGAAGCTTTCCAGGCTGGGGGTAG
>MGMW01000052.1 GCA_001795035.1 Chloroflexi bacterium RBG_13_53_26 | reverse complement strand
TGCTTCTCGCTATATCGGATAATGGTGTGGACTCATCGGTACGCTCATGACTGATTTTCGACCAAGGCATAGCGGCCCAGAAGCACCCCCTGTAGTAGGTGACTCCACAATCAGTAGTGGTGATCGGTTTCTGCATTTCGGAGCCTCCTCTCCGGTTAACAGTCGTGGAAACAGACTGGCCATTATCGGTTTTACAGACGAGACCGGCTCATCTTTTCGGGCGCTCAAATGAGGAGGTGTCCGTAACCTTGCCATCCGTCATTTCCAGAACCATATCAGCCCTGGCCGCTATATCGGCGCTGTGCGTAGCCACTATCACCGTCTTGCCCTCTTGAGTGAGGCTGTATAGGAGTTCGACAATCCGCTTGCTGGTCTTGGAATCCAGGTTGCCTGTCGGCTCGTCTGCCAGAATAATGGGGGGGTCATTGGCCAGGGCACGGGCGATGGCTACCCGCTGCTGTTCACCTCCCGACAACCTGGTAGGGCGGCGTGCCTGCTGGCCATCATCGATTCTCACTCTTTGCAGCAGAAGGCGCGCCCTGTCTTTCCGCCCATTTGGCTCAACGCCTGTGATCTCCATAGGCAGCATAACGTTCTCCAGCGCAGTCAAATTGGGGATAAGGGAATAGGACTGAAAGACAAAGCCCACCTTTTTGCGCCGGTAGCTTACCTCCTCACCGCCGTGCATTTCCGAGACCCTGGTCCCATCCACTACTATGGTTCCCTCTGAGGGCTTGTCCAGGGCCCCGATCATGTTCAGTAAGGTAGTCTTGCCGCTGCCACTGGCGCCTTTGATAGCTATCAGTTTCCCCTTGGGGAGCTTGACGCTGACGCCATCTACTGCTCGTACCAGGGTGTCCCCCGATTTGAAATGCTTGGCCACTGCCTCTACTGTGACGATTGCCTCGTTGTTGCTATTCATTGCGTAACACCTCCGCAGGTCTGACTCTAGCTATATACCAGGTCGGCAATACGCTGGCCAGAATAGCCAGGGCTGCGGCTATGGCCAATGCGTAAAGGAAGACCATCGGCGATACGGCCACATCAAGCCCGGCAACTGTACCGCCGACACGTGAGAACATGTCTCCTCCTGGACCTCCCCCCATGCCTGTCGACTCGCCACCGGCAAGCATATTAGCCACCTTCTGAGCCAGTGGGTAGGTGATAATGGCCCCGATGATGGCGCCTACCAGGCTGACCGCCAGGGTCTCCAGACTGAATTGAAACCCTATCTGCCGGTTGGATGCCCCGATGGCCTTGAGAATACCGATTTCCTTCACCCGCTGACGCATCATCAGTACCACCGAAAACAGAACCACTATTGCAGCGACGCTGAAAGCCACTATCATCCCTATGGTGCTGGTGCTCCCGGCATTAGTCACAGAGTCATTTATTCGCGCATACATGTCTTCGGCAGTGGTAACGTCGGCAACATCCTCTGGAAAGATCTCCCGAATATCGCTGGCCACAGCATCCACATTATCGATGTCATCAACTACCACCGTTACCGAAGTCACTCCATCTATGTCAAACAGGCTCTCAACAGTATCAACAGGCATAATCAACATGTTGTTCCCAAAGGATGTACCGCTGTCGTAGATGCCGATGACCGTTACGGATGTGCCCTCTATGTCCACTGTAGAACCAACACTGAGGCTATTCTTGTCAGCCAGATCTTGACCGACTACCATCACATCGGCGTCATCTGAGGTGAAGTAGCTCCCTTCCACTATTTCCATCGTTGTGCCGTTCATCAGTGTTGGGCTTTCATTAGCGGCACTAAACCCCATGACCGTTATGGGCATAGTGAAACTCCCTGACGAGGAGCCCCCCATTGGCCCACGGCCTCCCAGGCTGCCGGCATCGACGGCTGACTCAAGGCTGTCGCCGCTATACTGGGTCTGGACACTTACCTGTACAGAGTCCACATGGTCTATGCTGCTGAGCTTGTCCACATCTTCCTGGGCCAGTGGCTCACCGCCTCCCATCGTCCCATAGGACCCCGCCGACCGTATCGTGATCTCTGTGCCGATCTCTGTGCCGATCGACCCCAACTGGTTCGCGGTAGCACCGTGAACGGTGAACATAATCAGGGCCAGCCCTATGCTCACCGCCAGCAGTGCTACCATCAAAGTCGTGCGCTGGGGACTGCGCAATAGATTCCGTAGCGACCGCCAGACCATACTCATGGTACAAACCTCCTTGACATCCTCTTTGATGATCTCACCAACATGGCTATACTAACCTCCCTTCAGAATTGCCTGCTCCGCAACGGCTCAATCGAACATTGCTCAGTGCAGGTCTTCGGCTTTCGATATTCCATAGCATGACTCTCCCCGGTACTCGTGCGAAAACAGGACCCTGGTTCTAGACCTGTCGGCCTCGGTAATGATCCAGATCTCCGACAGGCCCTTATGCTTGTGTGCAGAGGATATCCGGGATCCATCCTCAACAGATATATCGCCCTGGCCTCCGCTGGCATGACGGCGCAGGCTCCTGTAGCAGAAGGTGGCAAATTCAACATCTTGCGATGCCCTGTCCGCCACACCCTCACTGAGGGAGATTCTCCCCCACCAAAACCCGCCGTCCAATTTATCTTGGCATCCCAGCATCCCACTCATTTTCCATTTACTCCCGAGGGACTACCTACCCTTGCGCTATTAGAGTTCCTATTACCGGAATGGCAGTATCGGTGCTTATGGCAAAGCCAATGTTCTCTGAATTGCTGGCGATAGCTACATTGATGCCCACCACCTGACCGGCCGTATTGACCAGTGGTCCACCGCTGTTCCCTTGATTGATGGCGGCATCAGTCTGGATGACGTCGCTGAGTATCACGCCGTCCCCCAGATCGATGGAACGGCCCAGATTACTGACGACGCCGGTAGTCCAGGTAGGGCCTCCCGGCAAAGCCAGGGCGTTGCCCACAGCAATCACGGGGTCAAGCTCATTGAGCTGCTCCAGCGAGTTGACCAGAAAGTGGAGGTAGGGGAGACCGGTGGCGCCAATTCGGACCAGCGCCAGATCGGTCTCGGGATCTGAAATCACGCTGCTTGCCTCAAAGCTCCTTCCATCGCTAAGGATTACTGTCACCGTCTGAGCATCCTCCACCACATGGTTATTGGTCACGATCCAGCCCTCAGAATTGATGATTATCCCTGTGCCGGCACCAGTGGAAGGGACGGGTCTCCAGCGCCAGTCGTAGGTTATCGTTGTGGTAACGATAGAAACAACAGCAGCCCCTACCTTTTGCACCAGCTCAGTAGTGTCAAGTTCAACACCGATTTCGGTATCCAGGTACAGAAGGGTTTCCTCTGTGGCACTATCGTCGGAAACGGAGGCAGGCTCACCGTCGCTTGTCCCTTCCGCCACCTGGACATAGTCGGTCCTGGTCTGTGTAACCGAACCTTCCGGGCCGGCGACGGTGAGAGCAACGGTGTATGTGCCGGCAACATCGTAGGTGCAGGATGGATATTGCTCCGTGCTGTCCACCACACTGTCATTGTCAAAGTCCCACCCCCATTCTTCGATGTCGCCGGTGGACTGGTCGTAGAAATCGACCTCGAGCGGAGCGGAACCAGAGGCCGGCCAGGCAGAGAAGGCTGCGTTTATCTGTGCCTCGGTCTGCTGAGCGCAACCCGTAAGCCCTGTCAGACCTGCCAGCAACAATGCCATGCTAACAACCGTAACAAGAGCAACTCTCCATTTTCTCATCCCGTTCGCCTCCATTCACCCGCGATTTTCACATCGCCTGATAGGACTGGACTATCTGAGCCCATGGCCAGGTCCCCTGCGACTCGAACTTCTCCTGGAGCACGTCGTCCATACAGTGATGATGCCTTCGAACACAGGTATCCACTATAGCAAGTCTATGGTAAAGATACGGTAAAGGCCGCAGCATCAAGGGTAATGGATATAGGGGCCGAAGCCCCTATATCCTTGGAGGAGGGTAGGGCAGTGAAGGCTATTCTACTACCTCGATGTAGTCTGTTATGGTCTTCGTACCTGAACTGCCAGGGCCAGTTACAGTGAGAGAGACGGTGTATAGTCCGACAGTATCGTATGTATAGGACGGGTCTTGCTCCGTGCTGTCCACTACACCATCATTGTCGAAGTCCCAGGCCCATTCTTCGATGTCGCCCGTGGAGTAGTCGTAGAAGTAAACCTCGAGTGGGACTGTGCCGGAGGTCGGCCAAGCAGCGAAGGTTGCGCTTACCTTCTCAGCTTGCTCACCGCAGCCCACCAGACCTGTCAAGCCTGCCAACAATAATGCCATGCCGACAACAGCTGCGAGAATAGTTTTCCATTTGTTCATCTCTTCATCCTCTCCATTTCCTCGATTTGCTTGACGTGCAATTCACGTGACCACCTTGTTGCCTCAAGTTTTCTCACAGCCACAGGACTATATCCTGGGCGTGAGGCACCTCTCGTATGATCCCGCCCTGGGTAGAGATTCAGCAGTTGATCCAGCCGGCGAAAAGAAATAGGGGCTCACGCCCCTATTCCCTGGAAAGATACTGCGCGCCTAACACCCGCAGCCATGGTGACCGCCCATCATCCGTCCACCGCCCATTATCTGGCCGCCTCCGAGACCGAGCTGGTCCAGGGCTTCAGGCCGATCGGCAAGCCATGTGGTAATCTCGTCGGCCTGCTCCTGGGTGATCAGTCCTTCGTCAACGGCCTCCTGCAAACGTTCCTGCAGGGCCTCATCCATCATCTCTTGACGGGCTTCCTGCATGGCATCGGATACCACATCATACTCCAAGCCCAGCTTGTCGGCCACCTTACTGATGAACGTCTCACATGTAGTGGTGCTATCGCCGTTCTCATCATCTGCGGCGAAGACTGTGGTACCCAGGCCAAAGGCGAGCAGCGAGAGGGCGACAATGGCTGCCATGCCAATCAGCGCGAACTTCTTCTTTCCCTTCAACTCTTTCACCTCCTTTCTGTGTGGTATTTTGTGCGTCTAACCCTGCTGGAGCTTGCTCTCGGTGTCAACGCATCGTACACCGAGGATAGCATGTCGAAGGTAAAACTATGGTAAAGCCCTGGCGGGAACGATGAAGGCAACTGAGACGTTTGTTTATCTGGGGAGTGTGGATGGGGAAGGCTCAAACGTGACGGGGGAGTGAGAGGCGGAAGGTGCTTCCCTGGTCCAGGCTGCTTTCTACGGAGACGGTGCCGCCATGTTCCTCAACTATCTTCTTGACTATGGCCAGGCCGAGGCCGCTGCCTCCCTGTGAGCGGGATCTGGACTTGTCCACGCGGTAGAAGCGATCAAATATGCGCTGCTGCTCGGCTCTGGAGATGCCTATGCCGGTATCCTCCACCTCCAGAATGGCATTGGACCCCTCGATTCGAGCGGAGACTTTCACCTTTCCCTGAGGGCGATTGTATCTGATGGCATTATCAACCAGGTTGGTGATGACCTGCTTGATTCGAATGGCATCACCCTTGACCATGACATGGTCAATCCCAGCCCCCATCTCCAAGCTCAGTCCGTCTGCTGCAGCACTGGCCTTAGCCTCCGAGACGGCTTCCTCAGCGAGAGATGCCACATCCACCTCAGTCCACTTGGTCTGGGCCTGACTTCCCTGGGAGAGCAGCAGAAGACCCTGACTGAGATTGTTTATTCGGTCGAGACTCCGCTTGACCACCTCCATGAGGTGCTTGTAGTCTGCTGTGGTTGCACTCTGGTCCGTCTCCAGGACCTCTATATTTGTCTGGGCCACGGCAATGGGTGTTCCCAGCTCGTGGGAGGCGTCTTGAATGAACTGCTTCTGAGATTCAAAAGCGCCGTCCAACCGCCCCAGCATGTCGTCGAAGGTATCAGCCAGGTGTTTCACCTCGTCCTCCGGACCCTGGTGATTGATCCTTTCCCCAAGGTTGGTGTGTGAGATTCGCGATGCTAGAGAAGCAACGCGACTAACAGGCTTGAGCATCATTCCCGAGAGGATATAGCCACCGGCAGCTCCAATCACAACAATGGCCCCGGCTCCGATCAGGGAGTAGTTGCGCAGATCTGTCAGATTCCTATCCCTCTCATCTGTTATTGTCTCCCTCCACGACTCCAGATCGCCGGGAAAACGAGGCGGCACCTCAGAGATAGTTGGCCGGGACTGCACCATGGCTACATTGATTACAACGAGAAGCAAGCCCAGAACCAGAATGAGCAGTGCCGAGTACCACAGCGTCAGCCGGAAACGGATTGTCTTCATGAAAGCGGGTATTCGCATGTCAACTGCCCCCTTCCTCATCACCCGATCAAGTAACCTTTGCCCTTCATAGTGGAGATCAGTCCCTCTCCCCCGGCCAAGCTCAGCTTCTTGCGAATGTTAGTGATGTGGACCTTAATCGACTGCGTGAATGCATTGGCTTCCTCTCCCCAGACGTGCTCGAGCAGTTCCTCCTGGCTGACAACCCGGCCTGCATTGCGAATCAGATATTCCAGGATACCGAACTCCTTTGCCGTCAACATCACGGGGGTATCTTTCACAGAGGCCCTCAAGGCGTTGGAATCGAGCATGAGGTCGCCAGCCCTGAGTATTGGTTTCCGTGAATCACCCTCTCTACGCAGGATGGCACGAACCCGCGCCAGTAGCTCAGGGAAGTGGAAGGGTTTCACCAGATAGTCATCGGCACCTTGATCCAGCCCCTTAATGCGATCATCCAGACCAGCACGCGCAGTGAGCATGAGGATACCTGCCGACGACCCCCAACCCCTCAGTGTGCTGCATACCTTTATGCCATCGACCTTAGGCAGGTTGAGGTCGAGGATTATGAGGTCGTAGCTATTCACCTCAGCCAGAAGCAGCGCCTGTTCGCCATCGTAGGCAATATCTACGGCGTAGCCTTGCCGACGGAGCCCTGTCGCCAGAGCGTCCGCCAGGTCCTTTTCATCCTCGGTGATCAGAATGCGCATGGCTCCCGCTTTCGATTATAGCATCCCAAAGTAAAGATAAAGTGAAGAGGGTGGTTGGCCAAGGCGGTCTGCTGATCTTGGCAGGGCAGACCCATGGCTAACTTTTCTGTATCTTTCGCTGTTATATAATACAGGGGGGTGGTAGAAGCATATCCCAGCCAAGCTTGAATGTAGGACTATCGAGTGCAGCGGGAAGAAGATACGGTGCGCCGTGCCCAACGAAGGGATCCGGAGGCGTTCGGGCAGCTATATGAGGAACACTTCGATAGGATATACCGCTATATTGTGCTCAGGGTGAGGAACCAGGCGGATGCCGAAGACTTGACCCAGCAGGTTTTCCTCAAGGCCCTGGAGCACATCGGTTCCTATCACTATCGGGGGATGCCTTTTGCTTCCTGGCTCTTTCGGATCGCCCACAATCAGGTGGTGGATCACTGGAAGAAGAAGAGCAGGGAGAAGGTGAAGCTGCTTACCCAGGATGAAATGGCAGAGGCGGGGGCACTGTCTGACGATGACCCGGCGGCGCTTGCCGAGCAGAAGTTGGGATGGGAACAGTTGGCAGCGGCATGCGAGCAGCTTTCGGATGGACAACGGGAGGTTATCTCATTGCGATTCGCCGGTGGACTCTCAGTGGCGGAGACAGCCAAGGTGATGGGCAAGAGAGAAGGGGCGGTCAAAGTGCTTCAACATGTTGCACTGAAGAAACTGCGCCTGATACTCCGTCCGGGGGATGGTGGGGCCAATGGCTGAGCGATTCGAGGATATCCTGAGTGAGTGTATCGATCGGGTGCTCCAGGGGGAGAGCGTGGAGCAATGCCTGGCGCGCTACCCGGAGCAGGCGGGGGAGCTTGAGCCGTTGCTTCGGACGGCGGTGGCTGCCCGGGAGGCATCTGCTGTTGAGTCGCGGCCGGAGTTCAAGGCGCAGGTGAGGTATCAGATACACTCGCGGCTTTCTGCCGGAGGACGGAAGACTGCACAGAAAGGAATGCCAGTTCTTGGCTGGGTACCCCGATGGGCGGTGGTGGTGGCTGTGATGTTCCTGGTTATTCTTCTGGCTGGCAGCAGCACAGTGGCTGCCTCCAGTACGAGTATGCCGGATGACACGCTCTATCCGGTGAAACTGGCCACCGAAAACGTGCGGTTGAGGCTGAATCGTACTAACATGGGGAAAGCCAGACTTCATGTAGCATTGGTCGATAGACGGATCCAGGAGATCGCCTACCTGGCCAGGAAGGGCGATGCTGAGAGAGTGGAGAGGATAGCTTCGCGGCTCGCTGCTCACCTGGATGCAGTGCGGAGATTGATCGAGCTGGAGGCAGGCAAGCCCGGCCGCCAGCAGGCGATCAGTGATCTCAAGGAGCTTCTGGAGGAAAGAGTGAGAAGCAATGAGGCCTTGCTCCTGCAGTTGGGGGAGGGGAACGGGTCTAGTTCCGGCATGGTGAACCGCATTCTGGAGAGATATCGGCAGGGGTGGCAGCGTGTTCTGGGGCTTGCCGGAGGGTCCAATGGCTGAAGATATCTCTGCAGGCGCCAAAGGATGGTGAGATGAAGCAAAGTCAGAGGGTGTATGTTGCCGCCGGAGTTACAGTGGCGCTAATCCTTGTTGCAGCGATACTGTTTGCCTGGCAGTGGGGATGGCTGCCTTTTGAGAGACTGTTCCTGGAACAAAAAACTCCCATTGAGATAGCCATTAGTGAAGAAGTACCTGCCTCTGGAGAGGTCATCAGCAGGTATTATGAATGGAGGTACGATAGACATGCATGGGAGCTCACTCTGCTGATACCAAGCGAGCTCTATACCTACTACCGGGGGATGGAGCGAGCACCAACTCCTGACTATTCCATCTATGTCACCCATCCCAGTGACGACGACTATATTCAGAGTCTGGCCGACAGCTTGAACAGCAAGGCCGAGAGTATGGGGTATTCTGCTGAGGAAGAGGTGAACTTTGCAGCCTCTTTCGTGCAGGGCCTCGACTACTTCGATGATGAGGAAGGCGAATACCCCAGGTACCCTGTGGAGACGCTGGTAGACGGCGGGGGCGACTGTGAGGACACCTCCGTACTGGCGGCTGCCCTGCTGCAGGCCATGGGTTACGATGTGGTCCTGCTTAGTTTCTCCGCGACCACACCTGAGGGCTCTGGCCACATGGCAGTCGGCGTAGCTCTGCCGTCAGTTACGGGTGGCCACAGCTACGACTTCGAGGGGGAAGACTACTACTATCTGGAGACAACAACAGTGAGCCAGGCAGGGGATATTCCGGCAGAATACAGGATCGAGGTGCCCATAATCCTGGAAGTGGTGCCCAAGCCGATCCTCAGCCTCAGCAAGCTCGAATGGACTATCCTGACCAAGTGGCTCAGGGAGGACAAGCTGGTTCTTGAAGTCGCGGTGACCAACTGGGGAACGGCAGATGCTGAAGGGCTTTATGTCCGAGCTTTCTTCGAAGGGCATGAAACGGGGGCCGGGACAAGCGACACCTTTGACCTTGAGTATGGGTACAGGATATCCCCTGTGTCAGTCGGGGAGATGGTAATCCCATCGGGAGGCGGCACGCTCTGCGTTGAGCTGTACGATGACGGTATCAAGGTGGATGAGTGGTCTGAGGCCATCTAGCTAAACAGCCAGAAGACCCATACCGCCGGCCGATCCCTTCCCCACGGGTTCGGTCTATGGTCGCTTGAGAACCATTGAACCCCCCGATTTCACAGAGACTTCTTTGAGAGCCTGCTAACTTCTGGCAGGCTTTTTCGTTATATGGATTAGGGAGACGGTGAGGCCAATGGCTGAGCGGTTTGAAGATATCCTGAGTGAGTGTATCGATCGGGTGCTCCAGGGGGAGACCGTGGAGCAATGCCTGGCGGGCTACCCGGAGCAGGCGAGGGAGCTTGAGCCGTTGCTTCGGACGGCGGTGGCTGCCCGGGAGGCATCTGCTGTTGAGTCGCGGCCGGAGTTCAAGGCGCAGGTGAGATATCAGATACGCTCACGGCTTTCTGCCGGAGGACGGAAGACTGCACAGAAAGGAATGCCAGTTCTTGGCTGGGTACCCCGCTGGGCGGTGGTGGTGGCTGCGATGTTCCTGGTTATTCTTCTGGCTGGCAGGACGGCGGTGGCTGCCCGGGAGGCATCTGCTGTTGAGTCGCGGCCGGAGTTCAAGGCGCAGGTGAGATATCAGATACGCTCACGGCTTTCTGCCGGAGGACGGAAGACTGCACAGAAAGGAATGCCAGTTCTTGGCTGGGTACCCCGCTGGGCGGTGGTGGTGGCTGCGATGTTCCTGGTTATTCTTCTGGCTGGCAGCAGCACGGTGGCTGCCTCCTCCAATAGCCTTCCGGGAGATACACTCTATTCCGTGAAGACTACAACCGAGCGGGTGCGGTTGTTTTTTGCCTTCTCGGATGTTGCCAAGGCAAAGCTACAGGCCAGCTTCGCCGGGCGGAGGGTGCAGGAAATGGCGCGG
>MGMW01000051.1 GCA_001795035.1 Chloroflexi bacterium RBG_13_53_26 | reverse complement strand
AATACAGAGGTACAATAGCTTTTTCCAGCAGAGAATAGATATCCTCTGCATCCCTTCTATCCTCTTCATCCAGGTTCGCTGGCTTGACAGGCTGGCCGATGGTCCAGCCGTTGGCACCATTGTATCCTTCGTCCCACCAGCCATCACGGACACTGAACTGAAGAACACCGTTGATGGAGGCCTTCATGCCACTGGTGCCACTGGCCTCATTCAACAGCCTCGGGTTGTTCAACCAGACATCTACGCCCTGCGTCAAGAAATGAGCTAGATGCATATCATAGTCCTCGGCAAAGACAACTCGTCCCATGAAATCACGATCGCTAGCCAGACTGAATACCCTCTGTACCTGATACTTGGATGCAAAGTCATTGGGGTGCGACTTGCCTGCGAATACTAATTGGACAGGCCGCAAAGGATCTCGCACAAGCCGCTTAAGACGCTCAATATCCTGGAATATGAGTGTTGGCCGCTTGTACTCAGCAAATCGTCTCACAAAGCCTATGGTCAACACGTCTGGATGGAGCAGTGTGCCTATAGCCACCAGATAATGGGATTCCACATCGCCCTTTGCCCAAGCCCCCTGGGCTGCCTCCAGTAAATTCCCCATGAGCTTGTGCCTGAGGATACGACGGACTCTCCAAAGCTCCCCATCGGGTATTTCGTGGACACGTTTCCATAGATCAGCATCATCTTGCCTCTCCATCCAATCCTCAGCGATGTACTTCCTAAAGAGCTGGTACATCTCGGGAGCAATCCAGGTAGGCACATGAACGCCGTTGGTAATATGTCCAATGGGCACCTGCTCCTCCTCGACTCCCGGCCAGAGTACACGCCACATCTTGCGTGCCACGACGCCATGCAGTCGGCTCACCCCATAGCGATGATCCGACATTTTCAAGGCAAGTACCGTCATGTTGAATCCCTGGTCTCCCGGACCACACTGCTGGCCTAAAGCCAGGCATTCTTTGTGACCAATCTTCAACGATTGGCAATACGTATCGAAGTACTTCTCCACCAGATCAACAGGGAAGACATCATGGCCGGCAGGGACAGGCGTGTGAGTGGTAAAGACGGTGCTTGCCCTGACCTTCTGTGCAGCTTCTTCAAACGGCATGCCCCGTTCCACCTCTTCCCTGATGCGTTCCAGTACCATGAACGCTGTATGTCCTTCATTGACATGCCAGATAGCGGGCTTGATGCCCAATGCCCGCAAGACTCGCACTCCACCCATGCCAAGGACGATTTCCTGTTGCATGCGTACTACCCAGTCGGCCACATATAGGCGTGAAGACAGCCACCGTTGATTTGGCTCATTGTCCTCCACATTGGTATCCAGTAAATAGAGGTTCATACGCCCCACACGAACCTGCCACACAGTAACAAAGAGAAACGCTTGTCCCAGTTCAACCTTTACCAGCAGCCTACGCCCATTCTGGTCAAGGACTGGATTAACCGGCGCTTCGTGGAAATCCAGTTGCCTGTAGACCTCTTCCTGTGTTCCAGCAGCCGAGATACGCTGGTGAAAATACCCCTGGGGGTACATGAAACCAACGCCTACAAAGGGCAAACCAAGGTCGCTGGCTTCCTTGCACGTATCACCTGCAAGAACACCCAGGCCTCCGGCATAGATAGGAAGCGAATTATGGATGGCGAACTCCATCGAAAAGTAGGCCACCGGGCCATTCAGTAGATGGGGATAGTTCGCATCAAACCAGGTATCCTTAGTTGTCATCTCCGCATCGAACTCTGCCATAATGGAGTCATACAGCTCAAGGAACTCCGGGTCAGCAGCAAGCCGCTGTAGCCTATCAGGGGTGACATCACGAAGCTGTCTTACAGGGTTGTGGCCACTGAGCCTCCACAACACATAGTCCAGAGCCCGAAAGATCTCGCGTCCCCGAGGATGCCAGCTCCACCACAAATTGTTGGCAAGTTCTTCGAGTCTACCGATGCGTTCAGGTATCTTCCAGTGCAGACTCGTCATATCTTTGGCGTCTCAACACTCCGATTCTGATGTTATGCGCCTGTCCCAACCTCAGTCAGCCCAATCAGGGCAGTCTCTACCTTCTCCCCGGGCAAGGTGAAATCATCCTCGAGTCACCGTTTTCGGGATTAGCACCTAGTCTGCATTATAGGTAGAAGCCGATACGAATGGCAAGACCATTAGCTGAAGAGCAGGTAACAGCACTATAGGGGAGAGGCTCAGTTTGTGAAGGACACCCCTGCAGTCTTGCAGGGTCATCGGCATGAGGCGGCTTCTTTCATTACGGTCGGGGACAGTTCAGGAGGCACCTTCGACGGCTCAAAGGGTGACTCATAGGGCACAGGCTTATCCTTCAGAGCACCCTGTATCCTGGCCTGATTCTCCAGCTTGGTGATCAGATTCTGCACAGCCGACTCCCAGGTGAACTGAGCGGCAGTGCACTTCGCCGCGCAACGCATTCTGAGGCCCTCCTCAGGGCTATCCTGTATATAGAGAACGCTATTGACTATCTCCATGGGGTCAGCCGTCTCCAGCACAAAGGCATTGACAAAGGGGATGGCATAGTCCTCTCCCGTGCACCCCGTGAGCACAATCCCGCCAGCCGCCATCGCCTCAAGCCCAACCAACCCGAAGGGCTCCCGCCCGCTGTTAGCCAGCACGCCGTCGGCCGCACAGTAAAGCACTTCCAGGAAATCTGGAGGTAACTGAAACTTGATATCAATAACGTCAGCAGGGCTAGCCTCATGTAGTGACTCCACATACCCATAGTAAGAGCGCTGGCGGGCATTTGCCTCCCTGACCACTAGGCCGAGGGAGCGGGCTTTGTCGATCACCTCCTGACCGTGATGCTCTATGCCGCCTCTGGCCAGCAACGTTGTCTTACATCCTCTCTCCTTGAGTTTGGCGGTTGCTTCAATAGCCTGCTGCCAGCGCTTGTCCGGGTCCCAGCGGGCCACTTTGCACAACAGGATCTCGGCTCCAACTGCCTTTCTCACGTTGTCAACCAGGCTGGGTTTCACCTTGCGCAGCAGTTGTCTCGGTATCCCATTGGGAATCACCAGCGGATTCAACCCCATATCCCACATAATATGCTTCATGTACCGGCTCACCGTGGTGATGGTGGTGGTGAAGTTCAGTCTACTCCAGTTGATGCGGTGAAAGGAGAAGGTATTGTTAGCGTTCCAGAACAGCACTGCTCTATCTCTCAGGCCGTCATAATAGAGCGCATCGCTGAGACGGCACATAGCCTCTGTCGTATGCCACTCCTCACCAAGAATCACTACCAGCCTTCCCTTCGCCACCGACGGTTTCACAATACAGTCTTTCACAAACCGGGGGATGGACTCGTTGAAATCGCGGAGCTTCCCTTCTTCCCCGTCGTAGACACCATTGGGATGATACCTGCTGATCCACTGACACCAGCGGTGCAGGATGAGCTTACCATGGTATGACAGTTCCTCCTCCTGAGCATACGGATCGCCGACGAAGAAAAGATGCGTGGTGAAGCCCATGGTCGCCAGGGTGGCCGAGAGCTTGTTCACCCGTACGCCCAAACCACCCGCCATAGAATAGCCATCCGGACCTTCAAAGGAGAGGATCACGAAATCGGTATTTGCGGGAGTGATATCTATGCATCTCACGGTCAAATCTTGCCCCTCAACCTCAAATTCTTGATTGCGCGGGTATGATGCTGAACTACAGCTTCCATGAAATAACAACAGATAAATATGCGATGGAGCTTGACTCGCTCACCCACTCTACAGTCTTCCCGCCAGCCGAGCATATGACCTTTGTCCCATGCTGCCTGCCTGTCGCACGGCCGCCAGTAGCAGAAAGCATATTGTCATTCCTACTATGTCAGCCAGGAAATCCCAGGCGGAGCAGCTTCTCGTAGGCACATATGACTGGTGCCACTCATCGCTAAGGGCATACAACGCCCCGATGATCAAAGCTATGCAGAAAGTAACAGCCAGTCCTCGTTCGTGGACCCGGTGCAAGAAAATAAAGAGGAAAAAAGCCAAGACAAGATAGACTGCGGCATGGGCTACATAATCGGGCACTACCTCCCGCAAAGGTGTCTCTGCTTCCTGCAGAGAGGACCAGTAGAAAATAGCCCCCATCCAGGCAACTGCCGGAAGCGCGTAAAGAACAACCGCCTTTCTCACTCTAGCGTATTATCCTATCTCCCGTTCACCCGCCCTGCAATTCTTCAGAAGGTTGGAATGTGGGCACCAGCTCCATTAGCTTACTCTTTAGCCCCCGGTTATCCCTGTTTGCCGCCAGATCTATCAGCTCATCCACCCCCTTGGCCCACCCATTGGTGTCCACTCGCCAGGGCTTGGCAATCGAAATCTTCTTGTCGGGGGTTGTAAGCAGCTCCTCGTCAGGCCCCACCAGTTTTTCATGCAGCTTCTCGCCCCTCCTGACACCAATGAACTTGATCTCTATGCCCTTCCCCTCAAATCCAGAGAGTTTGATCATTCGCCTGGCCAAATCGGTGATATTCACCGGACGGCCCATCTCAAGAATGAAAATCTCCCCTCCGTGACCTATGCCACTGGCTCGAATAATCAACTGGGCCGCTTCAGATATGGTCATGAAATAGCGTGTCATCTGCGGATGGGTCACTGTAACCGGTCCCCCTTGTGCAATCTGCTTCTTAAATAACGGAATAACGCTGGCATTGCTCCCCAGCACATTGCCGAATCTCACTATCATGAACCTGGTCTTGCCCGTTGAGCCCCTGGTCAGGAGCATCCTCTCCACCACCTGCTTGGTGGCTCCCATGATACTGGCAGGCCTCACCGCCTTATCGGTGGAAACAGACACAAACCTTCCCACACCATATTCCTCCGCGGCATCAGCCAAAACCCTGGTGCCCAGAATGTTGTTCAGCACCGCCTCATCGGGATTCACCTCCATCATAGGAACATGCTTATGAGCCGCAGCGTGGAAAACAGCGCCGGGGTGATAGCGCTCCATTACTTGCTTCACCTTCGCCACATCCCGGACGCTGCCTACTATTCCCTCTATGCCCAAAGCTGGGAACCGGCGACGCATTTCCAGGTCTACCTCATAGACACTGTTCTCTGACCAGTCAAACATAATAAGGAGCCCTGGCTTGAGGGCAGCTATCTGTCGGCAGAGCTCTGAACCAATGGAACCACCAGCGCCGGTAACCAACACGCTTTCTCCCTGCAGATAGGCACAAGCCTGATCCAGATCAAGGTGATTCTCCTCCCTCCCCAGAAGGTCTTCGATCTCCACCTCTCTTATCCGATTGATGCTCACCTTCCCGTCGATGAGTTCTCCTAACGTAGGAAGGGTTCTGAACCTGGCTCCGCTGTCTTCACATCGCCTGACAACGCGCTGCATCACCTCACCAGAGGCAGAAGGTACAGCAATAATTACCTCCTTCACGTTGTGCTCCTGCACTATCCGAGGAATATCCTCTGTAGTTCCCAGCACCGGCACCTGATGCACCCTTCGTCCCATCCTCCTCAAATCATCATCCACACAACCCACAGCCAGAAGACCAGATCTTCCATTACTATCACCGTTACCGCTACCATACATCTCCCGGATTATTGTTTCGGCTGCATCGCCAGCGCCAACCACCAAAACCCTTTTCCTGTCTTTCTCATCCTCGTGACCTCCCAGCAGCTTCACCCGACCCTCTCGCACCAACCTGATCGAGAACCGTTCTCCCACCACTACAGCAGCCACCAGCAACCAGTCCACCACCAGCAACGTCTCAGGGAAAGAATACCCGCTCAATGGCAGCACAACTGCTGTCAGTAAGGCTGAAGATAGGACTATGGCTACAGCCAGCCGCAACACCTCTCTCATTCCAAAGTAATACCACACCCAGTTATAGAGGCCCAGGAACCAGAAAGAGGCCATACGAGTGGCAACACTCAGAGGCACCACCCAATAGAATCGCGCCAGGTTCTCGGCTACTTCAGAGGCCGGAAAACGCACAAAAAAAGCTGCAGCAGTAGCTGCAGCTACGAGTATCCCCTCAACGCCGCAGAGAGCATGCATCCGGACATCGCGCACCGCGGTTTTCATTAGCTGCTTATACTAGACTCAGATGACAATTCTCAACTCAAGTTTGGAGTCCAACAGCATTAACCAACAGCTAGATAGTCCACCTGCATCGTTCTTAGCAGAGATGCTTCAACCTTACTACACCAAAAGAAACGGTGGCAATTGCCCGAATTGAGTAATACCGATGACCGAAGGTGGTATTGTGCAAAGGGGGGCAGTGGTCGGTTGTGTTCCAAGATGCATGAACTGCCAGGACACCTTATCGGCGTTTACTGGAGTGTGACGTACGCAGCTAACCGAAAAGATCTGAACAGGCTATTGATGCATATATCACTAAGCAACAACAGCTCCTCATCAATCACGGGCTACAGCAAATAGAACCTTATATTCGAAACTAGGTGAATCAATGGCGATAGGCACAGGCTCGCAGTATTCCGCCATGCCATCCTCTACCTCGGCGGGCAAAGAAATCAACTTGCCAAAAAATATCCTCTTAAAGAGTTCCTTACTTTTCATCGTTTTAGGCACTATATGAAGAGCAATCGCTATTCTTTTCACGGAAGACGTAATTCTATCTTTCAGAGAGCCAGCGGTAACTCGGAATGCTCCATACAACTGCACATCGGGGAACCGTTCACCCAGCAGTTGGTGAAGCTCTTGACCAGAAAGATACCTGGTACTGTATGGTGAAGGATTAAAATCAGGCCACTCCTTGTTGACCGTACAAACAATAAGCGTCCCACCCTTTCTCAAAACACGACGAGCCTCATCGACAAACTTCTCAGGCTGAGCCAAGTAGTAGATGGCCTCGTATAATATCACCACATCAAAAGTTCTGTCCTCAAAAGGCAATCCATGAGCATCCAACAATCGTAGCTCAATATTGGCCCTTCCAGCATAGTGCCTTTGGGCAAATTTCAGATTGTTGGCATCGATATCCCCACCCACCACCCTCCCCGCAACCTTTGCCATATAGCCCAAACCCTGACCGGCACCACACGCCACTTCCAACACCTGCTTCCTCTGGCATAGCTGCAGTGCAAAACGATAGCGCTGGTAAAACCTGGCCAGTTGTTCCTTCGACGCCTTTACACCCGGTATCTCAGTAACAGTAGTATAGTCAACCTTCATCTCAACCTCATGGCAGAAAGCACTAACCCACATAGAAACTACGGATTGTCTGAATCACGTATTCCGCTTGCTCATCGCTCATCTCGGGTATCAGGGGAATGGAGATAACCTTCTTTGCAAACTGCTCCGTCCTGGGAAGATGAAAATGTGAAAGCCCCAGAGCCTGTTGATGATGCACCGGGATTGGATTGGAGACAATCGTCTCAATTCCCTTCTCTCTCAAATGAGGCACAAGCTTATCCCTTTCTGAAACTCGCAGGACATAGTTCTGGTAAACGTCGAAGAAACGTCCATTCGATGATGGTGGCAGTGGCAGTTTTACGCCAGGGATATTAACCAGACCTCTCTCATAGAGGCTAGCGATCTCTCGCCTTCTCTGAATCCAGCTTGGTACATACTTAAACTTCACATCCAGAATGGCAGCCTGAAGATTATCCAGTCTACCTGTAAAACCATAGCACACATGTTTGGTCTTATCAGTGCTGGGGCGCCCGTGATCTCTCAAAAGCCGTATCTTCTCAGCAAAACCCTCATCGTTTGTACATACTAAACCTGCGTCGCCAGCCGCTCCAAGGAGTTTTGCCGGATAGAAGCTGAAACAGCCTGCCAAACCAAAGGAGCCACCCTTCTTCCCATCAAATGATGCGCCTAATGCCTGAGCAGCGTCCTCAATCACGACTAAATTGTGTGCCTGAGCTATTGCCATAAGCTTCTGCATATCACAAAGGCGGCCATTAAGATGGACAGGAATAATCGCTCGAGTTCGAGGAGAGATCGCCCGTTCCAGTTCATCCACATCCATATTAAAATCCTCTCCAATATCCACCAGGACTGGCACGGCACCACAGTGGACGATAGCCTCTATCGTAGCCACGAAGGTATGAGCAACAGTGATAATCTCATCGCCTTGCCCTATTCCCGCGGCATGCAGAGAAAGGATCATGGCATCCGTGCCACTACTGACACCCACCGCATACCTCACTCCCAGGAAGGAAGCTACTCCACTTTCAAAATCTTGCACGTGGTGACGGAGAATGAGATCGCCTTTAGACAACACCTCTTTTATTGCAGCATCTATCTCGCTCTCCATTTGCCGATAGTGGGCGGGGTAATTCACGAAGGGAACCCGATAAATCATACAGCAATCTCCCTCCTGATCTGTTTGTACTCCGTTGAAATGCGGTCTGCTATTGCCTCCGGGGTCAGATAATGCTTCTCAAGAAGATAATTCCTCCCGCCAATGGCTGGGCAGTATTTATCAGGCAGGCCTATCTTTCGGAACAGCCCCCTATAGTTCAAATCCATTAGGGTATCTGCCACGGATGAGCCAAGTCCGCCTATAATGCTATGCTCTTCTATAGTGAAAATCGCTTGGCTCTCAGTGGCACATTCCCTGATAAGACTTTCATCCAAAGGTTTTATGGTAGGCATACTGATTAAGGTCGCCATCAAGCCCCTGCTGGCCAAAGTATCCAAAACAGATTTCGCTGTTGGAAGCATGGTTCCCGAAGCAATAATGGTAAGACCGCTGTTCCCCCGGTCAATAACTGTGCCTTTGCCGATCCGAAAATCAGGTAAATCCTTATGTATTCGTGGGTCGTTGTTTTTGCCGAATCTAATATAAAGGGGGCCTCGGTAAGTCGCCGACTCAGCTATCACTGCCTGGGCTTCTACTGGGTCACCAGGAGCCACAACCGTCATATTGGGGAGAGATTTCATAATAGATACATCCTCGATAGCATGATGGGTCATCCCCTCCAGTCCATAGCTCCACCCTGCACCTGCTCCTATCAGCTTGACATTCAGATTCTGGTAACAAAGATCAATTCGGATTTGCTCAAAGCAACGGGTGGTCAGAAACGTGGCTATGGAATAGCAGTACACGTTCTTCCCCGATAACGCCAGCCCTGCAGCCACACCGATCATGTTCGCTTCGGCAACGCCAACGTTCAGGAACCTCTTAGGGTAGGCGGCTCTGAACTTGTCGAATAATCCAAACCCCAAATCTGCGGTAAGCAGAAAGATGTTACCGTCTTTCTGGGCCAGGTCTTCCACGGTTCTGACAAAAGCGGTTCTCATATCGAACTAGGAAATCTCCATCATGGCCTTGGTATACTCATCCTGATCAAGGCACTTGTAGTGCCACAGGAGCCTATCCTCCATGAAGGATACCCCTTTCCCCTTCACAGTATGAGCAATGATAACGTTTGGTTTCCCCTGCTGAAGCAGGACCTTCTCGAAAGCACTCACAATTTGCTCGAAGTCATGACCATCGATTTCCTCCACCCTCCACCCAAATGAACGCCACTTGTCCGCCAGGGGCTCCAAATTGACTACTTCATTCGTTCTCCCCAGTGCCTGAATCTTGTTGTAATCCACAATAGCGATCAGGTTATCAAGTCTATGATGAGAGGCGAACATCATTGCTTCCCAGACAGAGCCCTCATCCATCTCTCCGTCGCTCAGAAGCACAAATATATGGTATAGGGCTTGGTCATGCTTTGCTGCGATTGCCATCCCCGCCCCTATAGAAAGCCCATGGCCTAAGGAACCTGTGGAAACCTCAATCCCCTGTTCCACGTTACATGTTGGATGCTGCTCCAATATCCCCCCGTTCACAGCAAACCCACTCAGAACGTAAGAACCAAGGAAACCTCTGTGAGCGAGTGTGGCATAGAATGCCGGACAGCCGTGCCCCTTACTCAAGACAAACCTATCCCTATTCTCATCATGGGGCTTATCAGGGGAAACGCGCAGGCATCTGAAATATAGCGCCACCAGGATCTCCACTATGGAAAGAGACGACCCGATGTGTGGACTGCTCGATCTATACACCATATCGAGCAACTCTCTTCTTACTCTTCTGGCTATGATCTTATATTCATCAATCGTGCTGTCGGGCAAGGAAGACATGCTCCTTCTCTTCGAGATATCTACTTCCATATGACAACCTTCAGCGTTTGCAGGATTATCGTCAGGTCAACCCAGAAAGAGTGATTCTTCACGTATTTCAATTGCAGCCTGATTTTCTCAGGCTTTATCTTTTCCATGTAGTCCTTCTCCGGGTCCTGGCTTCCGCGAAGGATTTCCCCTTCGTTCGAATTCCAGACAGAAGCGTAGTCTGTCAATCCAGGGCGCACTCTCAGAACAGCCTTCTCTTCGTCAGTATAAAGCGCCACATATTGAGGCACCTCGGGTCTGGGTCCAACCAAGCTCATATCCCCCTGAAGAACATTGATAAGCTGCGGCAGCTCATCAAGCTTACCTCTACGCCTGAGAAACCTGCCGATCCCGGTGATGCGAGGGTCATCCGCCGGCGTCGAGGGACCACCAAGCTTCTCGGCATCAACCACCATTGTCCTGAACTTATACATCCTGAAGAGTCTCCCGCGAAGACCAACTCGTACTCCTCTATAGAAGACAGGACCCTTCGAATTCAGCTTTATCAACACTGTAATTACCGCGAACAGAGGGAATAAAACCAATAGTCCTATGAAAGAGAGTGCAATATCAAACAGGCGCTTCAGCATGACAACGCCCCCTCCCAGATTACCGGTTTCTTTGGCTGAGAGAGTACAAACACAACTTGCCAGGCCTGCCACTTCAGGAACGGCAGTCTAAGCAGAAACCCATCAGCAGCCTCCAAGAAGCTCAATACAAACTTGAATACTGGTGTGTTACGGAAAGGCACCGCCGCCAGAGTAGCCAAGTGAAAGTACCTGACGTCAACTTTGCCAAAGTAATTCTCGGCCAACTCTAGTGAATCTTTGCTTAAGATGTGCTCCGTCTCCCATTCGGTTCTCAAATGAGGAGTCCTCTTTCTATAATGTTGTATGAATGGATTGTGGACCAGTGGCTCGCCACAAATGATCTCACCATCCGGTTTAAGGACTCTTGCCAGCTCCGAGTAAGCTTTCTCAACCTCAAGGTGATGAAGAACACCACCACAGATAACAAGATCGAAACAATCAGCATCAAACTGCAACTCCTCAGCATCCATGACAAAGAATCGGCTATTATTGCCCACTCCTTCTTGAATGGCCTTGCTTTTGGCGTTCCCAATCGATACCTCCGAAATGTCAATTCCTACAGCTTCAGCACCGTGTCTCGCCAACAAGATCGCGAATCCTCCATCTCCACAACAATAATCTAAAGCTCGTTTGTTACAACACCTTTGCAGAAGCCACCTATTAATGAAGTCTCGGCTTCTGCGAGTGATAAGGTAGAATTTGTTATTGGAGGTTAGTTGTTCATAATCGGGCTTGTTCTTCCTTAACGTTTTGTCCCTCAGCCTATTATGGAATTCCTTTTCCTCCCACTTTCGTTCTTCCATAGACCTTCTCTCTTCACAAGTAGTACTACATGACCTGCTTGCCCCATTTTTCAATGCAATAGCCTCCTTCTGATAAGGACGTAGTTTTCAATCCCCAAGGTAATCTTCACCGTATCTCGCAAGGATTGCATACATCTCTCACGAAGCATGCTCTGTCCTTTCAACAATGAGGCAAAGTGTGGCAGACTAATGCCATTCTTGATGGCGATCCTCCTCAAAGAATACAAATCACTCTTGGCGTTATTAATCCCCAAGTCTGATGTTAATATGGCAAGATATCCAAGCTCCTTTGCCACCCTTTTTACCGTATCGTTGTATGTCCCATTGGGAATCGACAGAAAATGAACAGCTTTCCCAGTCTTACTCTCCAGTATCTCCTTGGATTCGCCCAGTTCCCTTTCGATTCCCTCCCTATTCAGTTTCGTAAGATAGGGATGCGTCAGGCTATGCGATTCAGTAGCCATCCCGCTATGGCTCATGTCCCGTATTTGCTCCACCGATAGACTCTCAGGTGAACCTACGGATCCAACAGTCACAAAGAACGTAGCTGCAAAGCCAAATCTTCTCAGGATAGGATAAGCAGTAACATAATCGCTTCGATTTCCATCATCAAAAGTAATGATTACGGGCTTCTGTGGTAGAACAGTCTTGCCATTGACATACGAGACGAAATCACTCAGGGGCATAGTGCTATATCCACTTCTGTAGAGGTACTGCATTTGCTCCTCAAAAGCAGATTCCGCCAACAAGTAAGGGTCTCTTCTTTGAACTCCTTCAGACGTGTCTCCAGAGGCCAACCGATGATACATTAGGATAGGAACCTGCCCTGCATCAGCCACTTCCTTCACACCACCCTCAGACCTGACAGATCTGGACTAGATATTGTCTGAATCGCCGACAGTGAAATACCATCTGTATTGGTTCCCCACCACGTCCTTTCCTAATTCATTCTGATAACATATGACAGGCTGCCTCATATAGCGAAGAAAGCCTGTCCTTCTGAGAACTCTCTGGAAGCGGGTGTCATTGGTCCAGCAGTAGACGAGATCGACCCCATCCCGTCGAAGCCTTTCGAAGGTTTCGATGAGCAGTTCTCTGAACACATCGACATCGTCACGAAGAATAAGGAAATCGGCAACGCATCCTAGCCTCAGGCTGCGGGCAAATCGTGTCTTTGCTACCATATAGCCGACGACTACCTCGGCCCGCCTTGCCACCAGAATGGTGTAGTCACCTGGATTTGTGACATACCGCCATTCCAGGTAGGCTTTGTCCCTTACTTGAATTACATCGTAGCTCTGTGAGTTGCCGGCCCACAACGCCTCAACCTCGTCGGGGAAAGAATCTACCTGCGTAATGGAAATCCCGCTCTTGCTCTGCTTCCTGTTCAGCCTGAAGAGCAGCGCATAGGCCATTGTCAAAAAGGGAGAGGCTACTGTTGCCAGGACTCGAGACTTGGTTACTGTCCGAAGCACACTCCGCATATTCACCGGTCTCACCATGTTTGCGACTTCTACAGAAGGAGTCTGAGCAAAGCTGCACCTTCTCTCATAAGGTGGTAGTGACTGGTTGTTAGGCGTCCCATAGATAAACGAGATTCCTCTGCTCAGCGCATGTTCACGAGACAACCCAACAAGGGTGGTGAATATACCCCTCTTTTGATAGTCTGGGTGTGTGAAGGTATCACCAATCTCGGCTGCAGGTACTATCATCTCTCGTATCTTCATCTTCTTTGGGGTAATTGAGGTTGTGCCTATCAACATATCGCCATCCTCAGTCAACCAGACCTCACCAGCACCCACTGGATTGTTCAGGAACTTCCATCTCCAAAACTCTACATCGTGGGGTTGTCGTGCTGAAGTAACATCCCCGTCTCTGAAGAGGTTCATGAAATCAGACATTCTAGGAAGGTCATTTTCTGTGAACCTCCGCGTCCTCAAGGCTGATGGTATTCTCACACTCCCGATTTGACCCTGTCCTTCGCCCATGGCCACTTACCTCGAATCGAATCGTTTCTGCCTCTTACATCCTTAGAGAATTCCCCTTGACTATGAAACGACCTGGAAGCTACATCATTGATAAAGACTGCAAACTTAGAGTACTCCTTATTCATATCAAACCTTTCTTCGATTACCTTCCTTGCCCTCTGTCCCATTGAAAAACACTCTTGAGGATTATTGTGTAGTTGCAGAATAGCTTTGGCCAGCGATTCGGCACTCCCCGGCTCATACTGCAGGCCGATCTGACCTCCCATGATCAAATCCTCAAGCTCCCCGCTGACCGAGTTGATTATGGGCAAACCGGCAGCCATATAAACGAAGGGCTTGTTGGGCAAGGACGTTCTGGAAGCGGCAACAATAGCGTTCACTCCCACATCACACTGATCCAGCAAGAGAGCTAGCTGTCCAAGACCAAGGAGTCCAGTGAAGGTAACGTTAGTCAGCCTATTCCTCAGAGCACAACGCTGCATTTTGGCAAGATCCGGTCCATCACCAGCCAGCAGAAATCTTATGTTCGGGTATTGACTACCTAGCCTTCCAGCAGCTTCCAGAATTGTCTTTATGTCATAGCTCTTGCCGATGGTACCAGCATAGACCACCCGGAACTCATCTCTATTATGCTTGGTATATTGCATATCCTGCGGTGGCTGACTATTGAGGTAATCACGGTAAAGACCCAGGTCCACGCCCAGGGGGAGCAGCATCGTTGGCTTGGCTTTATCTCTCGATACTGCAAGAGCCCTTTGGAGATAGGTACGAGAAACCGCTGTTATACCATCAGCTTCATCATATATTCGATCAGCCAGGCGCTTCAAAGGCATGGAAAGCATCCTCACCACAAATCTCAGCTTTTGAGGGAAAGCAACTTCAAAGGCTTCCGGCCAGATATCCTGAACATCCACAATACACTTGGCACCATATCTCCTTGCCAGCATCAAAGCCCTATTGGCGGCCAGAAGCGGGGTACTGTTAGCAACAACAACGTCAGGAACTTCAGAGTATTTGGTTCCCTCCTTCTGCAATGCCTTAGCATATGTATAGTGATTCCATATCCGTCTAGCTGACATATTTCCGTCGTACCCTGGTGTCTTCAGCAGGACAATGGCTAGATTCTCCTTTAATTCGATAGTTGCTTGCCCCACACTCCTGAAGGTCTTAGTTGGGTGATGAAAATTAGATGACCACCAAGTGACCTTATGTCCCATATTGGCAAGCATCTCGGCCAGAAAACTATATCTGCGATACGCCAGAGACTCACCAGGCAAACTGTCAAAGGGATCAACCAGCCAGACATTCATGCCACTGATCCTAATAACGATGAATAGACCTCTTCCACTTCACGAACAAGCCTATCCACGGTGAAATCCCTCATCACCTTCGCTCTTCCCGCCATCCCCATCTGCCTTGCAAAATCCTTGTCCTTGAGCAAGCGTAGAACAGCCTGTGCCAATCCTTCCGAATCCTTTGGGGAAACCAATATCCCTGTCACGCCATCTTCTATAATTTCAGGAGTTCCTCCTCCTCTAACAGCAACGACAGGTTTGCCGAAAGCCATCGCTTCAGCATTAGTATTGCCAGTGCCTTGCTCAACAGGACGCGGGTTAACAAATAAATCTACTGCAGAATAGACCTTTCCCATATCACGGCGGGGACCGAGGAAAACCACCTGCTTTTCAATGCCTAAGTTGGCCACTTGCTTCCGCAGTTCTTTGTCCAGAGGTC
>MGMW01000050.1:11075-15371 GCA_001795035.1 Chloroflexi bacterium RBG_13_53_26 | reverse complement strand
GCGATTCAGACTGACCGACAAATGGTCTATTCTTGTACTGGCTCTGGTCTCATTCGGCCTTCATCTGGGCGCAATCACTTACTTCCCCTATTTCATCTTTGACGAGCTGATCTATGGGCCTGAGGCTGTTCGGCTTCTGGCAGGTGGCACGGCCTCAAATCCGCACCTATCACTCGGGAAGCTATTCATAGAGGCGGGCATCTACTTCTTTGGCTTTGGCCCTTGGGGATGGAGGTTGTTCACGGTAATCTTTGGAACGGCCGGGATAGTTTTTTTCTATCTCATTTGTCGCAGACTTGGTGGACAGCGAGTTGCTTTGCTGGCTTCTTTTCTCCTACTGTTTGAGAATCTCACTTTCGTTCACTCTTCTCTGGGAATGCTTGACATATTCTCGATTACCTTTATGCTACTGTCTTTTCTGTTGTACCTGCAGAATAGACATGCGCTTTCGGGCGTTTCTCTAGCCCTGGGTGGCTTGTGTAAGATTACCGGTCTGCTGGGAGGATTGGTCATACTCACGCACTGGCTTTGTACATCGAGAACGAGAAGAGGTGCGCTGGGTGGCGTGTTGAGGTTTTCTGCCTCGGTTTTCGTGGCATTCTTCCTGTTGATGCCTGTCACCGATTTCTTGGCGACAGGTGAATGGGTTGAGCCCTTTCATAGATTCTATTATTCGTCTATCGAACATTCTAACCTCGGGATGTCAGGGTTCACTACCAGCCACTCGCATCTCGGTCTGAGCTACTCTTGGGAATGGATATTGAAGCCCATTCAAGCTACCTACCTCCCTCCGCCTTCTTACTTCATGGGTATCATCACGCCGACAATATGGGTGCTCATAATTCCGTCAATGGCCTACATGTACTACGAATGGCGAAAGAACAGGTCAGGTCTGGCCGTTTTCAGCCTTCTCTGGTTCGCGGGTACCTTTTTGTTATGGATACCGTATCAACTGGTTACGGATAAAGTCTCGTACCTCTACTATTTCTTGCCTACTGTCGGAGCGGTATGTATGGCCATTGGTTTTGGCTTGCACAGAGTCCTGGAGATAGCGGTAGAAGCTAAGGATACGGTGTTTGGATGGCTTCTTCGAGCAGGAGTGTTCTTGTATCTGGCTCTCCACATGGCGTGCTTCTTCCTGTTCTCTCCGCTGATTGCAGTGGTGTTTCCGCAGGTGGGATGAATGCCGGGGGCTGGCGACCGGGCAAGGCATGCCGTGCCCAGGCGGCCGCTGTTGCCGTGGGGGTGTGGAGCCCCGCTTCCCCGGCAGGTAGTTTACATAGATTCTCGGATAGAGAGCGAATCCCCAGACACTTTCTGCGTGCAGGACAGGAGTAGAGGAATTTCAAAACTGGGGCAACAAAGAATTCGGGCCATGTAGTTTTCATACATGGCCCGAAGAGCAGACTTGAGCTGTGCCGTTCAAACTAGCAGCCGGCATCTGGCAGGAGGACTTCTGTGGGCCGTGGACGGTCTTACCGGGCAGTCCCGACGGGTACTGCGTGTGCCCGACCGGCTCTCCTGACAGAGGCTCGGCTAGTCACCGTTGACGCCCAACTGGTTGAGCGCTTCCAACTGATTCTTGACGGACTCAAAGTTGCCGCTGCTGTAGGCGTACTGTACCCTGTCTATGACCCAATACGCGCTATACCAGTCCGGAGAGAACCTGTAGGAGTTGAGCAAGGCAGCCACCGCATGCCGACCGAGGGCCTTCTCGCCACCGCCTCCCGTCCGAAGCACATCGATGAGTGGCGTGTTAGGACCAACACCGAAGACGTCGTGGAAGCTGGTGGCAGGTCGTACATATACATATCCGAGCACAGGCCGCCATACACGCCAGTTACTACCCCACATCTCCGTGTGGTTCTTCCAGTAACCGGGCGTCAGGCCCTGTTCGCACGCAGAGGCAGTACCTGCCTGGAGTACGACTGGCATTAGGGCTCCCAGAGCGATGACCACTGCCAACACTATTGGGAACATCCTTTTCATCTTCATCATCTTTCACCCCCTTTCTTTGGCTGACTGCCGAATTATGGATCTACTGTGATGAAAGGCCCACAGCTCATGATTGCAGAATCCCCCCTGGCAAACTCCAAATAAAAAAACCGACCAGCGAAGGTCGGTTTCACTATTCACTCCCCACTGCCCAAGTGACCACTTACAGGCGGTGGTTCAACGTTCCCAATTATGTCAGCAGTGCGTATGTTCTAGTTGTCGCTATGCCTCTCTTATCCAGTTAGTCGTTCAACCGGCTTGGAATCCCTTGCCAGAGATTCCATTGCTGCCGACTTACCGTTTCCTGGGGAAGCAGCCTGGAGGTCCATTCATTTGGGATTTCCCATATCAACTCGTAGTGAGCCGACCGTCGTCCCTCTTTAGTCCTAAAACCAATGGTGTACTCATTGCATCCGATTGTCAAGCCTACGGAAGCTGGCGAATTGGCAGAGGATGAACTGATGCCACACTAGATACTTGGGCACATGGGCGTGTTGCCGAATGGATGGTATAATGGCTCAAGACTTTGGATGAGGTGAGAGGATTGTCAGAGGCAGGGCAGGTTCAACTGTACGATACCACGCTTCGGGATGGAGCACAGCAGGGCGGCATTTCCTTCTCCGTGGAAGACAAGCTGAAGATCACCCGCAAGCTGGATGAGTTGGGCATACATTTCATTGAAGGCGGCTGGCCAGGCTCGAATCCCAAGGATGCGGAATTCTTCAGGAAAGCCAAGGGACTTCATCTCTCCCGGGCGGCGGTGGTGGCCTTCGGCAGCACCAGAAGGCCCAACAGCAAAGCCAGCCAGGATGCTAATCTCAACGCGCTTCTTGAAGCGGGGACAAAGGCAGCCACCCTGGTGGGAAAGAGCTGGGACAGGCAGGTGATGCTGGTTCTGGAGACGGCGCTGGAAGAGAACTTGGCGATGATCAGCGAATCCATAGATACCCTCAAGTCCAAAGGGCTGGAGGTATTCTTCGATGCCGAGCATTTCTTCGATGGCTACAAGTCGAACCCCGAGTATGCCATAGAGACCCTGAAGGCGGCTGACCGAGCGGGGGCAAGCTGCATCGTCCTCTGCGATACCAACGGCGGCACGCTTCCGCAGGAAGTAGCCTCGATGGTAAGCGCAGCACAGAGGGAGGTATCGGCATCTCTGGGCATTCATGCTCATGACGACGGTGAGTTGGCGGTGGCCAACAGCCTGATGGCAGTGGCGGCAGGAGCGGTCCAGGTTCAGGGGACGATCAATGGCTATGGCGAGCGCTGCGGCAATGCCAACCTCTGCTCCATCATTCCGGCTCTGGAGCTGAAAATGGGTATCCTGTGCCTGGGCGGCGAGCGACTGAAGAAGCTGACCGAGGTGGCCCGCTTCGTCAGTGAGCTGGCCAATTTGAGGCCTTTCCCAAGGCAGCCCTATGTGGGGACGAGGGCCTTTGCCCACAAGGCGGGGCTGCACGTCTCGGGGATGAATAAATGGGAGGAAGCCTACCAGCACATTGACCCCGATGCAGTGGGCAATCGCAGCGGCGTGCTGGTCTCGGAGCTCTCCGGGGTGAGCAATATCGTCTACAAGGCAAGGGAGCGGGGCCTGCTCGTTCCTCCTGGTGACGCAGCAAGGCAGATACTGGAGCAAGTGAAGCTGCTGGAGGGTCGCGGCTTTCAGTATGAAGAGGCTGAGGCCTCGTTTGAGGTGCTGGTCCATCGAGCCCAGCCGGATCACCGGCCTCCCTTTGAGCTGGTGGATTTCATGGTGGTCATAGAAAGCCGTCGGCGTCCGGCGGCGAGTGGTGGGGAGATACTGGCGGAGGCTATGGTCAAGGTAAAGGTGGGCGATGAGGTGATTCACACGGCCTCGGAGGGGGATGGACCGGTGAATGCCTTGGACATGGCGCTGCGCAAAGCGCTCATCTGGTTTTATCCCGACGTAGCACAGGTGAAGCTGGTAGACTACAAGGTCCGCATTCTCGAAGAGAGCGCCGGCACGGAATCTCAGGTCAGGGTGCTGATTGAGTCCAGCGATGGTGAGGATCAGTGGAGGACGGTGGGCAGCTCCACCAACATCATCGAGGCCAGTTGGCTGGCCCTGGCAGACAGCCTGGAATATTGGCTGCTGAAGAAAGTCAAGCAGTAGAAGGCCCCCCCGACGGGAGGAGGCCACCAGGAGGCTGTCTCAAAATGCCCAGAGTGGATTCAGATGTAAACGAGCCTTCGTCAAGCAGAGAGCAGGCAGGCAGTTGGATTTGGGCTGGCCTGCTGTTGCCTGGTAATGCCTTTGCCTGAGCCATACCTGGTACATCT
>MGMW01000050.1:10903-11042 GCA_001795035.1 Chloroflexi bacterium RBG_13_53_26 | reverse complement strand
GGGTCCCTGGTACATAAATGCCTTACAGGGCATTCCCTGCCTCGGTGGCAGCGGTAGACCCCGACCAAATACCCGCCCCGGCTCCACTTGTTCCTCTCGAACCTTAGTTCCTCACCCTGAGGGCAGATGCAGATATCCC
>MGMW01000050.1:1002-10840 GCA_001795035.1 Chloroflexi bacterium RBG_13_53_26 | reverse complement strand
TTCATCCGCCACTACCTGGGCATTGTAGGCAAAGACCTTTCGCTCTTCACACAGCATCATCCGGGCGTCCATATCGCTGGGATGAAGATGTTTCTGCTCCTTTCCATCCATTTCCTCTATCGCATTATGTATAGCCTCGCTAAGAGACTCACCGCCCTGAAGATCCTCGGGCAGCCGGTAATCTCCCACCTCCTCTCTCTCCGAAGCCTCTACCTGTTTCTCCGCCTCGTCTAGAGCCTCTTTCAGGCACTTATCCAGCTTCACCAGATCTTCCCGGTGCCATGCCCCTTTCTTGCTTACGTCCGCCCTTATCCTGGTGCCATCTACAGCATGTAACACCAGGCCTATCATGTCCCAGGAAAGGGCTATCTTGATCGCCTGGCTAAACACCCGCCGCAGCGGCTCTTTGTTATCCCGCCAGAACCGCCACAACGTGTTATGGTCGGGAGGATGCATCCCCGTCAGCCATATCAAAGACATGTGCTCCCGACAGGCCCGCTCCAGCGACCGCGTGCTGTAAATCCGTTGCAGATACCCGTACAGCCATGCCTTCAGCAGAAGATCAGGCGCATAGCTCGGACGGCCATCCTCACTCTTGCGCTCCTTGAACCCTAACCTCTTAAGATCCAACTCATCTACAAAGGCACGGATGAACCTCGCCGGATGGTCTTCTCCTATCCACTCCTCCAGAGATGGCGGTAGCATGTAAACCTGATCATACTTCGCTCGTATCTCCTGACTCATGCGGCCTCCCTCTCGCTCATCTTCACCGTATATCTTACCAGCCAGATGGGTTTTGAGACAGCCTCCCAGGGACTCCCCTACAGGTGGATTGCACCGGGTCCGAGGACCTGACAGGACTGTCTTAGCCCATGGCTGGTAGCTCATAGGTCATGGTTATTAGCTGATTGGGCATGGCCGGGTTGGATGAGTGTCATTCCGCGACTCGCCCCGTGTCATTCCGCACACGATGCGGAATCCAGGTGGGGAAGGGGGCGCACGGCAGATCCCCGCTTCCGCAGGGATAACACAAAGTGGGAAAGGGATGCGGTTTGATATTTGGGACGTTCTATGGTAGGTTTGAAAAGAGAGGGGACGGATTCGGAGAATCCGTGGGGCTGGTGGTGATACTTGGTGAAGATGGATCCTGCCCCAAGCGTACCATGATTAGCAACGCGCGGCTGTAGGTGCGGCGTCATTGTGGAAGCCGTTCAGGTGATTCTAAGGTTTAGAAACGACTAACCAGGTAGGGATAGTGCACGCCTGGCGAGTCACCATGCAGGGGCTCAGTCATTGGCGGAGGGGGCCGCAATGAAGACGAGAATGAAGAGAAGCGGCGAGCTTTTCAGGGTGAGCCTTTCTGGGAGAGAAACAGGAGAGGCATTTGTGACCGTGCTAGCCTTGCTGGTGCTTGGGGCCATTGTTATTACTCCTCTTCTCGGTTTCATGATCACCGGGCTGAAGGCAGGACAAAGCCACGAAGATATAACCACTGAGCTATACAGTGCTGACGCCGGGGTGCAATACGCCATATGGGAACTGCAGAATGGGGGGCTCTTTGGAGATGACGGCCCCCTTTTTATTGGTACGGTAAGCCTTGACCCCTTCGAGATAAATGGTGACAACGTCACCGTGACTATAGAGAATGAGAACGACGAGGGAGTTTTCTTCAAGATTGTATCGGAGGCCACGGACATGGTCACGGGGTCAATGACCAGGGTGAGGTCCCGGGTGACTCCGACAGAGGGCTATCAGGGCAATTTCTTTGAGAACGGGATCACTGGTCTGGGCAATGTGGATATGAGTGGAGGCTGCAACGGAGATATTCAGTGCGCGGGGACGCTGACGGTGACTCCGGGAGAGATAATCAGGGGCGATGTCACCTGCTGGAAGCTATACAGCAAGGGACTTGTTTATGGTGATGTCCGTTGTGCCATCCTGGACAACCAGGGTACCATCTATGGCGACGTTGAGTACTACACCCTGCAGAATCTGGGCGTGGTCACGGGCACGGTGACGGCAACCCCGCTGCCTCCTGATCTGACAGATCTGAATGAGATATGGCCGGAGCAGGAGTATCTGACCAGCTTCTATCAGGCCCAGGTGCCCAGCAGCAACTACCCCAGCACCATAGTGAACGCCTGCAGCACCATAGGCCCGCTTTATATGGGATACACGGCGGCGGGTGCCGCCAGATCCCTGACCATTGACACCAAGACGCAGGTCTGCGAGGTGAAGCTGAATGGAACGATCTTCGTCACCGGCGATTTCACAGTGACGTCGAAAACACTGGTGAACCTCAACGGCCAGACCATCTACTGTCTTGGAGATATTTACTTCGCGCCGGGCTCGTATGTCAAGGGTTCAGGGGTGATCATAGGGTTGGGTACCGTGCGTTTTCAACCCAATATCGTATCCGGCGGCGTGGGCGATCAGTCTGCCATCGTTCGTTACAATGGCAGTGTCTGGGCCAACCAGACGAGCAACACGGTGGCGGACCTGAATGACGTCTGGGGCAGTTCTGCCACCACTGTCTATGCTGTGGGCGACGGTGGCGTCATTTTGAAGACCATCAACAGTGGGACGTTGTGGACAGCTATGACCAGCGCCACCACCAATGCCTTGAACGGCGTGTGGGGCACGGCGGACAATAACATCTTCGCCGTGGGAGACGGTGGGACGGTCATGCGCTACGATGGAGCTGCCTGGAGCGCCATGACCAGTGGCACCACCAGCAATCTGAACGACGTCTGGGGCAGCGCTTTGGACAATGTGGTCTACGCCGTTGGCGATGGGGGAACCATTCTGCGGTACAAGGACGGGGGCTGGTCTGGTATGACCAGCTTGACCGATGTGCAACTGAATAGCGTCTGGAGGATCTCTGGCTCCGACGTCTATGCTGTCGGTGCGGAGGGCACCATCAGACGCTATGATGGCAACGTGGAGGGAACATGGACCAGTATGTCCAGCGGCACTACGCTAGACCTGCGCCATGTCTGGGGCAGCTCGGCCTCGGACATCTTCTTTGTTGGCGACGAGGGCACTATCAGGCGGTACAAGGACGGCAACTGGTACTCAATGACTATCGATACGGGCATTTTCCCACAGCTTATGGGTATCTGGGGCAGCGCCTCCAATGATGTTTATGTGGTGGGAGAGCTGGGGGTCATCATCCATTACGGGGGTGCCGGAACCACCTGGACACAGGAGACCAGCCCGACCACCAAGGATCTGAATGCTATCTGGGGCAGCTCGTCGGCCAACATCTACGCGGTTGGAGAGAACGCTGAGGACTTCATCTTTCTCCAGTCGGTGAATGAGTGGGTGGAGCTGAAGCCCGGCGGTGAATTTCACGGCTCCATGGCTGGAGCCGGCACGGTGGAGCTGTTGCCTGGATCTAATCTGATGGCCCCGAAGGACCTGGGGCGGGTGAACTTTCCGAGGTACCGGTGGATTCGGATTGATACATACATCATTGAGCAGCATTGATGGAAGTACCGTGGTGAAGGTTTGACAGGCCGCTGCCACGGTGAGGGTGGCCAGGAGCGAGACACTGGGCGGCACAAGGACGGTTGATATGATGAGGTGTCTGAAGAATCTACGGAAGCCGTTCAAGGGTATTCTAGGTTCGAGGAAGGAGCAGGAGGGCTACAGCCTGATAGAGGTTCTGGTGGGTGTGGCCATCCTGGGGGTAGTGGGTGTGGGCTTTCTGAGTGCTCTGTCATCGGGTTACCTGGCTCTGATCCTGGCTGATGAGAAGACCATGGCGGAAGCCCTGACGCGGACCGAATTTGAGGATATCAGGAGTCTCCCGTTTGATGCTGACGCAGTCGGTTACACTGATACAGAGCTCGGCTATGACATAGTCGTCAGCGTGGTGAATGTGGACGATAGCGGATCACCGTCTCCGATCCAGAAATGGACGGTGAGCGTCAGCCATGATGGCAGTGAGGTGCTGACCACGAGCAGCTACAAGGTTGATCCCAACAGGAACTTATAGTCGAGAGGTGGATTGACGCTGGATGAAAAGAAAACTGTTCGGACGTGGCCAGAAGGGATTCACTCTGGTGGAGCTGCTGGTGGTCATACCGATTATGGCTGTGGTGGTTGCGGGAGCCACCGCCGGACTGATCCAGGTGTTGCACTCCAGGGATGCCAGTAGCCGGATGGTGGCTCTTCGGCAGGTGCAGACGGCGGGCTACTGGGTGAGCACGGATGGTCTGCAGGCCGACAGCGTCACTCTCACCGCAGGTGACTTTCCCCTTACCCTGGTGTGGACCGATCCGTACAATGATGAGATGCATACCGTCACGTACACAGTAACCGGGCTGTCAGGCAACCAGGAGCTGGAACGGCACGCGGTTGTCGTGGACATAAGCACGGGGGCAACCATATCCGATACCACCCTGACGGTGGCCAGCCAACTGACCCAGGCGACCTGCCAGCAGCAGGTTTCAGCGGAGGGGCAGGTGAGCCTGATCTTCTTCGCCGAGGCCAGAGTGAGGCAGGAGACCGAGTCGCGCACCTACGATATAAAACCGAGATCCCTTTCCCTCTAGGGATTGAGCGCAGGGCGCTCCAGCCGTGCCCGGCGGACAGCTTGGAGTATTGGCCGCTCAACAAATCCAGGCAGTAAAAGGCCCGCCCGACGCCACAAGATTCCTGCTTCCATCCCGCTAGCCATCAATTTGCATGGGACGTGTGTTTGGCCTGAGAAGGTGGGTTACTTCCGTTGGTGCCATTCCCGGGAGAGCGAGAATCCGTTGCATGCCCACATCCCCGCCGCCTGGATTCCCGCTTTCGCGGGAACATAAAGGGGCGCGGGTGATGACAGATGATGTTCGGCTTGATATAATCGGACAGGGTCGATTTGAGAGGAAACTGTGACATGGGTAGGGCGGATAGTGATATTTTGGTGAGACCTGATGTGGTATGATGGGTGCTTAATGGGAAATAAGTGGAGATCTATCTTCAAGGTCTTGCGGGGTCAGCGGGGAGACTCGCTGATTGAGGTTCTGGTGGCGGTGGCCATCCTGGGGGTAGTAGCGGTGGCTTTTCTCAGTGCCATGGTTACTGCCTATCACGGTATCATACTGGCCGACGAGAAGACCATGGCTGAAAGCCTGACCCGCACCGAACTGGAGCGGGTGAGGAATGCCAGCTATCCAGTCGTCGACGACTCAAGATCAGTGTACGGCTATGATGTTGATCTCGATGTCGAGTACATCGATCCGGTGACGTACCTGCCAACGGGGACGCCACTGGGGATGCAGAAAGTAACGGTAACAGTCAGTCATGACGGCAAAGTGGTGCTGGTCACCGAGACCAGCAAGGTGAATCGATGAAGTTGTTCAGAGGTAAGCAGAAGGGATTCAGCCTGATAGAGTTGCTGGTGGCCATACCGATCGCGGGACTGGTGGTTGCCGCGGCTACCGGTGCTATCATTCAACTGCTTAACGTAAATGATATCAATGCCAGTACCATGGCTATCAGGCAGGTGCAGACTGCTGGCAGTTGGGTCAGTCGCGACGGTGTACAGGCGCAGAGCACCAGCGGGATCGGTACTGTGGGCACCGGTATGCCCTTTACATTGACGTGGAGCTTCTGGGACACCGGGGCCAGCCCTCCGGTGAACGAGACACACCAGGTGACCTACTCGCTGGTGGATATGCCCTCAGGCAGTCTGAAGCAGGTGCAGCGCCACGAGATTGTGACGGACGCTAATGGCGCCGTGACCAGTGACACCACCATCTTTGTGGCAAAGTATGTTGATGGCAGCGCCATCTCCTGCCAGTGGGCTTGGGAGACTGATCCAGCCCCAGCGCATTATAGCAGCACGACGTTCATCTTCACGGTTACGGCAGTGGTGGGCTCGGAGACGGAGTCACGATCGTATCAGATCAGGCCAAGGTCCCTGGTCTAGGGAACGTGTGCGAGACTGCTGGTGGCGTTTGAATGGCGACAGGCCCATGATATTTAGAGGGGACAGGAGAACATGTCTGAGGTTGAGGGGCTGAAAGTGGCCAGCAAGAGGAGACGGTGAGATGAAAAAGGGCGTGAAGAGCTTGAGGAGGATATTCAATTGCCTTACCGGGAGGCAGACGGGGATCACCTTGCTGGTGGTGCTGCTGTTGCTGGTGCTCGGTGCTGTGATTCTCACGCCGGCGTTGTCTTTTATCATCAGCGGGTTGAAGCAGGGCCAGGCCCAGGAAGAGACAATGCAGGAATTCTATGCCGCCGATATGGGCATAGAGGATGCCATGTGGAAGATCAAGAACTACGAGGATGAGGACTGGCCGGCATGGATGAGGGGAGAATGGAGCGAGGCCACCTACACAAACGTTCCGGCCTACTGGGAATACACTATACCGCAGGTTAACGGTAAGGACATCACCGTGCGCGTTCAGCCAACGTGGATACTGGAGGCGCTGGAGACACCCAAGGCCGGGCAAGGACGAACCGCCGACACAAGCGTCACGTTGACGGGCAATGTTGTGGGGTCGGGTGAGTACGAGATAGCCATCTTGAAGGATGTCGGCTTCACTGACCCGCTTATGATAGAGAGGGTAGGGGTCTGGCTGCCGACGGGATTTGAGTATGTGGCAGGTTCCAGCAATCTGGAAAACCTGAGCGTGCCGGTGCCGTCAGCAGGCTACCGCTGCACGCCGACAGTCTATGCTTTCAGAAACGGCACCGCCATAGTCTGGGACTATGTTGCCAGCTATGGTTCGCCCATCGACTACAGCAAGCTGCCGCTGGACAAATCGGGGACAGCCACATCGTATACGCTGAATCATCTGAGGGATACGGTGAACAACCAGTTCTCAACCTCTGACGTGGGACGCTCGATATGGGACGCCACCGATGACCAGTGGGGAGTGATAACCGCCTACAATAGCACTTCCGACCTGACCCTGGCTTCCAATCTGTTTGATTCCGGTGACGTGGGCAACAGGTACGGCATCGGCGAAGCCAACCGCAGGGTAGTCAGCTTCAGCTTCACACCATCAGGAGATCTGCCCGACGGTGCCTTCTGCTGGGTGAGCTCGCCGGGCAATGACACCCCGGCCGTTTCTCCCTATCTATGGTGGAGTGAAGACAAGCTGTACCAGATCACCTCAACCGGTGAAGACCCTGTTACCGGCGAGACCACCACGCTCATCGTCTACACCACCAAGGAAGAGCTGAGGGAGTTCGGAGCGTCCGTGGCGGCCGACTATGAGGCCACGGGGAATACGCTGATAAGAGACCACGATGGTGAAGGATACTATCGAGAGAGGGTGTACCAGGACACCCCGGCGCAGATGACGTCTATACTTGCCGGCGCCCATGTGGAGCAGATACGGCTCTACTGGTCGGGCTGGAAGAACTATCCCTGGAACGCATGGCCTCTCAGCGATGCGCAGCGCTCCGCGCTGGTGAGCCAGAACTTCGTGGACAGGGTGCATCTCAAGGTGGAGGTCAGTGGCGTGGTTTATGAGACTACGGTGATAGCTGATGCATGGCAGGTGCAGGCCCATGGTACGTCGAGCAATCCGCGAGGCTGGAACTACTCCTGCTACGCCGATGTGACCGAGGAGGTCAGTGCTTACTTCGCCGCACAGGGAATCACCTTTAACGGCAATGCCACTTATACCTTGGGACATGCTGATACGTCTGCCGCTGTTACCGAGACCCTCCAGGGTGTGTGGGGCAGCTCCAGCTCCGATGTGTTCACTGCCGGGGCCTCCGGGAGCATCCTCCACTACGACGGCAGCGGATGGAGCCAGATGACCAGCGGCACTACCGCTGACCTCTATGATGTGTGGGGCAGCTCTGCCAGCGATGTGTTCGCGGTAGGGGAGGGTGGTATCATCCTCCACTATGATGGCACCGCCTGGAGCCTGATGACCAGCGGTACTTCGAACACTCTGTACGGCGTCTGGGGCAGCGCTGCGAACAACGTCTTCGCGGTGGGGAGCTCGGGCACCATCCGGCGCTACGATGGCAGCTCATGGACTGCCATGACCAGCGGAACGACACGCAGACTCTACGATGTCTGGGGCAGTGATGCCAGTAACGTGTTTGCGGTAGGTGAGAGGCGCACCGTCCAGAAGTACAGTGGCAGTGGCAATTCGTGGACCCAGATAGACTACTCTTCCAGTGCGGGCACCCTGTATGGTGTCTGGGGCAGTGCTGCGAACAATGTCTATGTGGTAGGCGCCTCGGGCATGATCCGTCGCTACAACGGCAGCTCATGGACTGCGATGACCAGCGGCACCTCGAACACCCTGTATGGTGTCTGGGGCAGCGCCTCCAATAACGTTTACGCCGTAGGGAACAATGGCACCATCCGGCGCTACGTCAGCTCGTGGAGCGGCGTGACCAGCGGCACCTCGGCCCAGCTCAACGGTGTCTGGGGCAGCTCCGCCAGCGATATCTTCGTGGTGGGAGCTTCGGGCAGCATCCGCCACTACGATGGCAGCGCCTGGAGCTCGATGATCGGGGATTATTCGCTTTACGAGTGGAATGCCAGTCACAGCGGTGAAACGGTCACAGCTACAACTGACTACCCTCTGGGCAACACTACAGAGTACGGTACCAGCAATCTTCACCAGGCGGCCTATGCAGCCTGGTCGGTGGTGGTCCTCTACACCCACCCGGAGCTCAAAGGCCACCAACTTTACCTGTATGACACCTTCCGCTACTGCGACTGGGATCAGACGCTGCTGTTCAACATCGAGAACTTCCTGGCACCGCAGGATGTACTGACGGATCCGAATGCCGCCCGGATGACTATCTTCGTTGGGGAGGGCGATGATGCCATAACAGGCGAACGGGTGTCAGTCAATGGAACCTATCTCTCGGGAGGGCTGCCCTATGCCTGTAATCCGGTGAGCAATGTGTTCAACTCGAAATCCAGTGTGGTTGGAACGAGCAACATCGGTATAGACATCGATACCTTCGCCGTGGCCTATCCCATCATCCAGCCGGGAGACACCGCGGCTGTGGTCAGTTTGTCCACCGAGCAGGATACGTGGACGCTGATCTACATCATTCTTTCCTTCCGCAGCGAGATCACCAGCGGCGGCATAAACAGCATCAAGATCGAGTAAGGCCGATGTTGAGGAATGAGGAGCATTGTTCTTTATCGGAGTGATAAGACGGCGCGGGCTGATATGGTGAGCTACTCGGCTCGGTAATATGAGCCATTCGGACCTTCCCAAGAACGCCCTGCTGTGGCAAAATTGGCCTTGGTCATTTTGGAAGTAAATGGATTCTTCAGCCAGCGGTGGGTCGATTCTCAGGCTTGACAGCAGTAGTATGATGTAGCAGGATTGTGAGGATATCTTATGAAAACTAAATGGATCCTAACCCTGGGCATACTGGTCATTCTCCTGGTGGGCATTGCAGTGTACTACGCGCGCCAGCAGGACAGGCATGACCGGTTGAGCGAGGAACTCAACACGGCGCAGCAGACCCTGATCATGAACAGCCAGCAGAAGGATGTCCTTGAGTTTCAACTGGATGTGGCCAGCGCTACTTATGCCGATAAGGTGACGGTATTTCCCGACTCCAGTCAGTCAATGGATGTGCAAGAGGCTCTGCTGGGAGCAGCGGATGAGACAGGAGTGGAGATAACCACGCTGAGCTGCCCCCCAGCGGTAACAGAGAAGCAGGGAGATACAAGCTATCAGGTGTTCGTGGTAAGCCTGGGGGTTGAAGGTGAAGTTGATGCTCTGCTTCGATTTGTGGCTGTCCTGGGATACTGGCTGCCATCGGCCGATATTGCATCCGTTTCTTTGAATGCCTACGATGATGGCGGCGGCATACTAAGCATGAACATGAAGGTTTATGC
>MGMW01000050.1:0-966 GCA_001795035.1 Chloroflexi bacterium RBG_13_53_26 | reverse complement strand
AATTGCCTGTACCAGTTGGTTACTCTGCCGGAGCTGCCGGAGAACCTGCTGCCCGAAGCTGTGGCCAGAGAGGCGACCCACAACCTGGGCATAGAGACAGACCAGGTGTACCTTTCGTGGCAGATACTGTCCGTTGATCACGGACAGATGAAGATCTATCTCACGGTGATGTCCCGGGATATGATCGATGGCATATTGAGCACACTGCAGGAAGCGGGGTTGAAGGCCTACATGATGGACATAAAACCTCTCTGTCTGGCCAGGGTGTCCAGCGAGCCGAGGGCAGTGCTGGTGGATACGCAGCCGGGGAATTTCGATGTGGTAGTGCTGGCGGAGGGCATTCCCGAGGTGGTCCGCAGCCTGTCGTTTCCTGAGGATGCGCTACTAAGTGAAAAGACGGCCCTCCTGAAGGGTGAGATGGATCGGGCCATTGTGTTCTACAACTCGGCGCATATGGACAAGGCGATTGATCTTACTGTGCCCATTCTGGTTTCGGGAGAACTGGCTCATCAGGAGGGCGAGTGGGAGATCCTGCGGGGACCACGGGAACGCACGGTGAGGGTTCTAGAGTCACCGATGATGGAGCAAGCTGATTTCGATCACAGCAGGTATGTCACCGCTGTGGGGCTGGCTCTTAAAGAAGTGCTGATTGATGAGGTAGGTGCGGTTTCCCACTCTATTGTCAATTTCAATGCACTGCCGGGGGCATACATGCCGCGGAAGCAGTCACTGGCCGAGGCTATCTGGCTGCCGACGGTGATCGCGGGTATTGTGCTGGTGGCTGCGGGCATCGGGCTGTGCGCCTATATGCAGGGGCAGAACAGCGATCTGGCCGCTGATGTCAAGGCGGACGAGGCCAGGATTGAGGAGCAGAACCTGACGACTGAAGACATGGAGGCATTGGAGGCGCAGGTTTCAAATGCGCAGGCGGCCGCAGAGCAGGTGGAGAGCGCGCTGGCGGGCTGG